>NZ_AXCE01000061.1:0-282041 GCF_000475395.1 Labrenzia sp. C1B70 | reverse complement strand
CCGAGAAATTCGCGCTTACGATCTACGCTTTCACGCATCACTGATGCCACCACAGCTTCGTTCCCATGAATGATCGAATTTGACTGATTTATATTGAAGATAATGTAGTTTCTGAAATTCGCAAATATGCGAAACCCATCCTCTATTGCCTCCTTTAGGTCTTTGGGATCCACTGAAGAATATTGTTCAGAGTGAATTCGAATGCGTTTGCTAATTCGACTGATCTCTGCGCGAAAATGATCTAAACGCCGTTGAACATCGCTACTGTGAATAAGTGTTAGTGTTGCCTGCGTTCTTTCAGATGATATCTTTCCAATTGCCACCGCAAAAAATGCTAATCCTACAAAAACGGATATTCCTGCCAGAATTCTATTCACTCCCAAAGGTACGTAGTCGCCATAACCAAGCGATGAAAACGTAACCACGGAAAAGTACAACGCATCAGAAAACGCTAAATGTTTCATATTTTGCGAGGTGGAAAAGCCACCGCCAAAAGGCGAATAGTAGAAAAAAACTGCTGTGAGAGTGATGTAAAGAGCAAGCGCTAGTATCAAATCCGAATAACCCAGCCGATCAACGAAGCGCCCCAATCTTGTTGTCATGAGCGGTTTCGAGTGAGCAACCTCGATTGGTCGCGATGATTTTTCTTCTGGGTTAGACATTGGCTCTTGAATAAGTTTGATTGCGACGAGGATTCTTAACACTCGTATGTTGTATATGTCTTACTGAATCAATGAAGCCAGCATTCATATAATGAGCAGGACCAGTCAAACGGCGCCCGAAGTTGGCCTCCACGCCCCTAAGAAGAGTGGTTTTAATCAGCCGCTTCGAATACTGTTCAATCCGGCAAACAGCGTTATTCCATATTGCACATTATGCGAATCCGACAGCTTTGAAGTCGCGGGAAAGGCCTCTCCGGTCAACCGGTTCAAATCCGTGTCCCATTAGTCAAGACTTACCAAGCAGGGCCAATCTCGGCCCATAGCCGCCATAGCAGTAGTCTCAATCAACGCCCGTTTTGCGCTCCCATATAGGTCGGGCACCACGTTGAAGCTTACGTCCGAGAGCAGACATTCATTTGAAGTGCAGCAAATTCAAAGGTTGGGCGGGGATTGGTCTTTTGCTGCGGATCGCACGAATGACCGAAATGGGATCGCTTGCAGAATTGCAGCTTGCTTACTCCATCCTGCAAATACAGGCATTCACACGGATCAGGTGCCGGTTGATCTCGAACCTGAGTCGACATTTGGTTTCTTCAAATATTAGTGCAATGCATGGCAAGATTGCGGAAATTAAACGCCACTTCCCTTCAACCATGTTTTCAATCTCCGACATATGAGACTAAACCCAACGTTGGACATAATTTTACTTTCCCGTCACATTATCGGTCGCCGAGGTGTCGAATACGGCAGCGTATGCAAATGATATAACGCGGGGGGCATCGTGATCCGAGAAGCAGTTTTGAGCCGCTTCGACCGTTCGACGGAAGTTGGAAGAACGGAACCACTCCGAGTAGGGGTATTAGTCGATGACGAAGCTGAACACGATGTCGTGTTGAAAGTTTCGGTTGGTCCTGAATGCAGTATAGAGGGCCTTGCAAACGAAATGCTGGGCTCACTTTTGGCTGCTGATCTGGGATTGCCGGTATGCGAACCTTATTTTGTGAGAATTGAAAGGGACTTTCTCGAAGCCGTGACCGAACCTTCGCTGCGGCAACGCCTCGAGAATTCATGCCCAGTTGCGTTCGGTTCCCAACACGCTGGGGTGCAATGGAGACGATGGCTTCAGTCTGATCGGTTATCAGTAAATCAAATTGATCAAGCGATATCGGTGCTGGCGTTCGACGGCTTTATTGGTAACAGTGACCGCAATCCGAGAAATTCGAACATGCTCGTAAGAAATGAAGATTGGCGGCTCATTGATCACGAAAGCGCATTTCGTTTTCGGATGAAGCTGTTCCCTCGTTGTGAACCATGGTCGCCGGGCAACCTACAGATGATGTGCAACTTCGGTGAGGACAGCGAGCACATTTTTGCGCGCCAACTTGCCGGAAGAAACGACCTTGATTTTGCGCCGACAAGAGCCCGATGGGAAGGCTTGTCAGATGTCAGGTTAGCGCAATATGACGCGGCACTACCCGACGAATGGGAGGAGGTTCGTCCTTTCCTAAGCGAGGCTTTGGAGCATATTAAACAGATCAGGGATCAGATCGACCGTTGCATAGGAGAGATCGAGAGAGTGCTGTCATGATAAGAGAGCCTTATACATATGCGATTTTGAGATATCGACATGATGCAGTTGCTGGAGAGCAGATCAATATTGGAATAATTCTCTACGCACCGAAAAGCGGTTATCTCGGGTCTAAGTTCAAGAGGGCGCTCAGCCGGATCACGAAAGTTTTTCCAACCGCTAGCGGTCCAACACTTCGTCACGATATTCGACAAATCGACCGCGCGTTCATGAACCTTGGCAAACACCGTGAGACGGCCGATCTTTTGTCAAAAAGTATGAACGCGCTCTCATTCGGTCACAAAGTTATTGCCGTCGATGACAGTTCTCTTGTTTGGAGTGAACTAGGCTCTGGCGTGACGACAAACCCTCAGAAAACGCTGGACGATCTCCATCAACGCTTTATTGGCCAATACGATGAGGAATCCGTCCATCGCCGAGCAGATGGAGACATTTGGAAGCCTTTTCGCGACAAATTGTTGGAACGAAAAATCGACGGAATATTCCAAAAGAAAGTAATTCGTTCGTCACGCAACGAAGTTGAGTTCGAGCACGCTTGGAAGAACGGAAAGTGGCATTGCATTCAACCACTGTCGTTCGATTTGACAACTGAAGAAGGAGTTCAGGACAAAGCTGCTCGATGGGTCGGAACGATGGTCGGACTTTCCAAAAGCACCGAAGACTTTAAGACGTACTTCCTAGTTGGAGCGCCATCGGATAAAAACATGTTGCCCGCGTATAAACGAGCACTGGAATTCCTACACGATGCACCTCTTGACCCGGAGATAATTCCGGAGAGTGAGATGGATAGCCTCGCTGACGATTTGGCCGATAAAATTAATGCCGATCACTGATTGGTGGAGTAATCTGGGACTTCTGAAGTGTTTCTCTCCAATCTGCTGAAATAACTCAGTCGGCTTTGGCGACCTGCTTGCTAAAGGGGCAACGTACAAATGGCGACCGCGAAGCGGACATGACGAGTTGGCAACATGAAAGTTCTGTAGGGGCCGAGAGTGGTGACCAAGCTATGGCAAGATCATGATCGGGACGCTGTATCGCGGCAAGTCCACTCCGAGCCTTCGACGACACCAAAACGCTCGCGGTTAACGCCGTTTGTTTTCCGAAACGTGGTAAACCTCATAGCTTCATAATAGGCATCCACCACTGCTTCGGTTAGGTATGCCTGTTTCAGTAATCGCTCCTATTTTTATTCCGGCCGTCGAGCACCATCTCTTCTCGATAGATGTCACCGAGACGAGCCTCTGCCAGCCATCGGCGAGCTTTCTGAAGCGGGATTTCGTAGGCTGGGTCATTCCGATCCAGAACTGTGATGGTAAAACAAGTCGCTTCGGCTTCCAGCGATCGTGAGGACCATTTTCGGTAAGGTCCGATTATCCCAGCGGGCCCCTTCAACGCCTCTTGTGCAGATGTCGCAGCGCTGATCCATATGCAATTAATAGCTGCATGTGCACTAAGTGCAACCTGGAAGGATTCTGGAATTCCGTATGAGCCAAAAAGCACAGCGTCCACACCTAGCTGTTCGTATTCCATAAACACCTTCCCGTTGATCGTCGCTGCGGAATTGCTAGTCTAGCAATTAGAAGGAAGGGCGGGGCCATGAAAATTCTACTCGCGACATCCACCATCGCATTGGGCCTATGGCTAGGCAGCGCTAGCGCTTCCGCGGCGCCGTTTTGCCAGGGTGCCAGCGATCGAAATTGCTTCACCGGCAAATTCGGGTTGGTTGATATTCCAGACGATCCCAACCACAAGCTGCTCGAGGCAGATTTCGGCTACATCGATGCCAAGGGCGTGGGCTGGCAGACCAACAAGGCAACCAAGACGGACGGGGCATCGATCCCGCCGCTGCTGCAACCTTTCGTGGGGTCTCCATGGGAAGACAGTTACATCCGCGCCGCGGTGATCCACGACTGGTATTGTGATCGACATGTTCGAACCTGGAAAGAAACACATCGCGTTTTCTATGATGCAATGCTCGCCAGCGGTTTACAAAAACCGAAAGCCAAACTTCTATTTTACGCAGTCTACGCTTTCGGTCCGCGCTGGGGCTATCTCGTTCCTGGCCAATCCTGTGCCGCTGGGAACGATTGCATTCAGATGACGGGAACAGAAGCGGCATTCGTTCAACTGCCCGGCGAACTGCAAGATCAATCCGGAGCTGGGGAATTGCGAGCAATTGAGGCGACGATCGTCCTCAAAGAGGAATCCGCGGATGCATTGACCCTTGATCAGCTCATGGCAATCGCCGACAAGGCCCATCCGAAACAGTTACTTAAGGACGAGAAGCCCACAGGCGGCATTGGGATCACGAAGTGATCCACATATGGTCGCAAAGTGAGGGATGAGACGTACATGATTTTCGATGTGAATGAACGGCAGAAGGCGCTAACCGCCCTGCATGGGCAACATAACGTCGATATGAACTGCGTGAACGTTCCAACGATGAGAACCCAGGCCGTGTGGACGGCTTTTGGACTCGATCCTGCCGTGCACTGCTAAACCCACCCAGGTCAGCTTTGGGCCGAAATCGCCTGCGCCGCCGGGACAGATGAATGACTGTTTCGCTCGGATCATCTGTCACGAGCAGCCTGCTTCCTGACAGTCCCACCTAAGACGTTTGTGGCCCCTGGTGAAAAAATGGGGTGTGATCAATTCGGCGGGCGCTGAAACCAAACTGTTGGCTGCGATGCCTGACCACAAGTAGCTGAGAAATTGCTTTCGCGCTCTTGCGGGCCGCAAGCAGAGTTAGCCTGCGATCATGTTGCGACTACGGTACGAAGATCTCGTTGCAAGATGTTGGTAGCGGAGGAGGGACTCGAACCCCCGACACGCGGATTATGATTCCGCTGCTCTAACCGGCTGAGCTACTCCGCCATCCCGTGCGATCCGGGCCTAGGTGGCCCGCGCGACGTGGGGTGCTTATAGTGAGGCGGCGGGCGGGCGTCAAGCGTTGAATTGGCGTCCGGCCGCAAAGTTTTTTGTCTGGCCTCAGGCCGCGGAAACCGGGGCTTTGACCTGTGGAAAATCGATCGCCCAGTCGCCCGTGCGTTCGGTCTTGTGGATCCAGCCACCGCCTAGAACACGGGCTGTTTCGTCATCCGTATCAAAGAAGACGCAGGCCTGGCCCGGGGCGACGCCGGTTTCGCCGTTGGCAAGATCCACGAACGCCTTGCCGTTCAGGATGCGCAAGGTTGCCGGTGCCGGCGGGCGGGTGGAGCGGACCTTGGCGAAGAGCTCGATCTCGTCGCCTTCGTCCAGCGGCTGATCGCCGATCCAGTTCATTTCGCGCAGCAGGATGGTGCGGGTCGCCAGTGCCTCACGCGGGCCGACGACGACACGGCGCTCGTCCGGGTCGAGGCGCACCACATAGAGCGGGTCCCCCGTGGCAACGCCAAGGCCGCGGCGCTGGCCGATGGTGTAGTGGATGATGCCGTCATGCTCACCCAGCACACGGCCGTCCATATGGACGATCTGGCCCGGTTCGGCCGCATTGGGGCGCAGCTTGCGGATGACCTCGGCATAATCGCCGTTGGGCACGAAGCAGATGTCCTGGCTGTCCGGCTTGTTGGCGACGGTCAGGCCGAATTCGGCTGCAAGCTCACGCACCTTCGACTTGGGCATGCCGCCAAGCGGAAAGCGGATGAAATCGAGCTGGTCCTGCGTGGTGGCGAACAGGAAATAGCTCTGGTCGCGGTCAAGATCGGCCGGGCGGAAAAGCGCGCGCTTGTTGCCCTGCTGGGCGGAGCGGACATAGTGGCCGGTTGCCAGTGCATCGGCGCCAAGATCCTTCGCGGTCTTCAGGAGATCGGTGAACTTGACCGTCTGGTTGCAGGACACGCAAGGGATAGGGGTTTCGCCGGCGATGTAGCTGTCGGCGAAACGGTCCATGACCTGTTCCTTGAACCGGCTTTCATAATCCAGCACGTAATGGGGAATGCCGATGGTTTCGGCCGCGCGGCGGGCATCATGAATGTCGACGCCCGCGCAGCAGGACTTCGCCTTGCTGACGGCGGCGCCATGATCATAAAGCTGCAGGGTGACGCCGATGACGTCGTAGCCTTCGGCCTTCATCAGGGCGGCCACGACCGAGCTGTCGACCCCGCCGGACATGGCGACGACAACGCGAGTGTCTTCCGGGCGGCCGGGCAGATCCAGACTGTTTCGCATCCAGTGTACTTCCAGAAGTTTTTGGCCGATCGCGCAGGCGGGGCGGTTGTCCGTCCCGAGCCTTCCACGCCCTGCCGGGCGGGCGGCGATCAAGGGCCCTATTCAAAGTTGGCGGCACTATACAGATAAGGAGAGCGGCTGCCAATTGCTTCCCCCGCATGGCAGGCACGCTTTGCCTGACCGGCAAAGCTTGCCGCCCGAAACCCGAGGCAGTTTCGCGTCGTCTTTGAAAAAGGTGAGTAAAATCAAGGGGTCTGACAGGGTTTAACGTTTGGCCCGATGTTTGCTTTCTATTCCGGTGACGAAATATGCCCGCCGGTGCGGGCCGGGATCTGGGGGCAAGCGTGCTGCCATTTGGACTGACAACGGATGTTTCTGCCGGGGCGCTGGCAGCAGGTGCGGGCAGCGCACTTGCTGGCGGGCAGGCTTCTGCAGGTGCGGCTGCTTCCTCTGTTGGGGGCAAGGCAAACGGATTTGCCGACGAGCTGAGCTCGATCTCGGGGCAGGGCGCCGCGAAGGGCGCAGGGCAAGACAAGGGTCAAGTCAGTGCCGTGGTTTCCACCAAGACCGGCCGGGCGGTCGATCCGGTGAAGTCGGGGCCGGTTGCCGCGCAGATCCAGACCTCCGTGGTGACAGGCGAGCTTGCATCCGCCGTTGCGGTGGATCCGACGGTCCCGGTTACCGATCCTCTTCTTTCCGGTGATATCGTGGCCGGCACTCCGCCGCTCAACGCGGGGCAACCCGGTGATGCGGATCAGGGTCTGCTTCCCTCTGAAGGTGATGAGGCAGCGCAAACCGCCGACGTTGCCCTGGCTGCGGAATTTGTGCCGGTCGCTCCTGTTGCACCTGTTGTTCCGGCTCCTGCTGGCGAAGGCGCGGCTATCACGCCTGCCTCTGTCGATGCGGGCGCGCCCGGTGCAGCTCTGTCGGGAGGCGCAGGTCTTGCAGGCAGCGTTCCGGCAGTGCCTGCCGCTGGTGCCGCGAGCGGGGCTGCGCCTGTTCCCGCGGCAGATGCAGGAGCTGGTGCCGGTTCCGGAGGTTCTGCACCGGCTACGGCACCGAACTTTGCCGGCGCGCTGAACGGTGTTGAGGCAGGTGCCGCGCAGCCTGAAGCAGCCGGACAGACAGCACCTGCTACAGCGGCGGAGGCGCAGGCGGCAGTTGCACGGCCAGCGCCTGCCACGACAGAGCGCCGCTGGCAGAGCGAACTGCCGAAAGAATTCCGGGCGTCGGTAACGCCCGCCGCTCAGCCAGCCGGCCAGCAGCCGGCCGTGACGTTGCCAGTCCAGGCAAATATGCAGGCCGGCGCGGTGGTTGGCGGTCAGGCGCCGGGGCAGGGGGCTGGTGAAGCGCCTGGTCTCCAGGTTGCCGCGGCAACGCCTGCCGGAACTGTTGCTGCGTCTGTCTCGGGAGTCGCCAAGGCTGTTGCGGCATCTGAAGGCGCGCAGGTTCCTGCAGTGCCTGCCGCACCCGTGGTGGATGGTGAGACGTCAGCCCAGCCGGTAGCGGCGAACACGCAAACGGGTGAGGCGAGCGCACAGGCAGGAACCGCGATGAGTGCGGCCACCACGCAGGTTGCCGCCGCCGTGAATGCGGGTGCCGTTCCTGTTCAGCAGCCGGTTCAGGCAACGCCGCAGCCGGTGTCGTCTGAACAGTTGCTGGCTGGTGAGCCTGTTGCCGAGGAAGGTACGGGTCTCGTCAAACCGGTCACGGGTGAAGCTTCCGGTCCGCAGGGGGCAGGCAATACGCAAGATGCTGCTGCCGGACCTGCTGCCAAGGGCGCGGAGCAAACGGGACCTGAGCCGCGTGGCGCGGCCCTGGCTGGTCCTGTCGCTGCTGCGGCGCTGTCGAATATTGCGGCTGACGAAGCGGATATGCCTGCTGAATTGCAGCACACCAGCATTTCCGGCGAGTTCGGTGCGGCAACGGTACGCGGCGGCGATCTGGCAGGGGCAATGCGGACCGAGAGCCTGCAGGCGCCCAGCCAGAGCCAGTCCGGCCAGGTGGCTACCCAGGTGGCCGCGGAGATTGCGCGCAATCTGAAGGATGGTCAGACCCGTTTCCAGATGCGTTTCGACCCGCCGGAGCTCGGCCGGGTCGAGGTTGAGATGAAGGTTTCTCACGACGGCAAGGTCCAGGCCCACCTGCGTGTCGACCGGCCGGAGACGCTGGACATGTTCCTGCGTGATCAGCGCGGCCTGGAGCGGGCGCTGGAAGCGGCAGGGCTCAACCCGGATTCAGACAACCTGCAATTCTCCCTGAGACAGGACGGCGGCCAGCAGTTCGGCTCCGAACAGGGAGGGGATGGACATCAGCCGGCCTCGAATGGTGGCGGAGGCACGGTTTCCGCGGAAGCCGATCCGATGCTTGAAGACATTGTCAGAATGACCATCGCGGAACAGCGCGGCGGCCTGGACATGAAAGTGTAACGGGGCGAGTTGCTGCCTCAGGAGTGAAAAAATGACAACCGTTTCTCCAACTTCCTCTGCATCGTCGCAAACCGGCTCGGCAACCAGCCAGGCCGGCCTCATCGCCGATTACGAACTGTTCCTGAGCATCCTGACGACGCAGATCCAGAACCAGGATCCGCTGGATCCGCTGGACTCGGCCGAATACACCAATCAGCTGGTTCAGTATTCGAGCGTCGAGCAGGCCATCAAGCAGAACCAGAACCTTGAAGAAATCATTGCCTCGCTGACGAGCAACCAGAGCATGAGTTACGTCAGCTATATCGGCAATGAAGTGACTGCTGATGCTTCCACGACGACCCTGTCGGGCAGTCAGGCCAGCTGGAGCTATAATGTGGCGGAAGATGCGACTGGCACCTTCGAGATCCGCAACACCAGCGGGTCCATCGTCTATAGCGGCGACATCGAGCTGGCAGCAGGCGACGGCACCTTCTACTGGAACGGGCAGACTGATTCCGGCCAGCAGGCCGTGAACGGGCTCTACACCATCTCCTTTAATGTGAAGGACGCCTCCAGCCGGCCGGAAACCGTCAAGACGACCGTATCGGGCATCGTCGACAGCGTGGACTGGTCCAGCGGCGAAGCGGTGCTGAAGGTTGGCAGCCAGGAGTTTCCGGTCAGTTCCGTGGTGTCGGTCGCCCGACCGTCCTGATCAGCCACACATTCTCATTTTTTGAAAACCGCTCCGGATGCCTCCGGGGCGGTTTTTCGCGTTTTCTCGATGTTTCAAGGGACTGAGGGTAATCCGCGGGACATTTGCCGGCACAAAAAACAAGAATGAAGTGTGGCCGGAGGAGGGATGCAATTTTCAGGTTAATCGAATTGCCTTGCAAATTGCACGGTCAGGTAAATATGGTTAACGATTTCATATAATACTATTTAGAATTGGACCCTTTATCTTTGCGAAATCCTAAATATCATTCACTAAATTTAGATTTTATAGTTAATAAAAACACAATTTTGCTTTAGGCGTTTGTTAAGCGTCATCTTGTAGTCTCAAATCAGCCTTGGTCATGGTTAGTGTGAGAGTACAATGACCGAACACATTCGTTCGCGTGTAAAATATGTCATCGGACCGGACGGGAGCCCGCTTACCATTGCGGACCTGCCTCCGACTTCGACAAAGCGGTGGGTCATCCGCCGCAAGGCAGAGGTGGTTGCCGCAGTTCGCGGTGGCTTGTTGTCCCTTGAAGAAGCGTGCCAGAGATACACTCTGACAGTTGAGGAGTTCCTCTCCTGGCAAAGCTCGATTGAAAAGCACGGTCTTGCCGGGCTTCGAGCGACCCGGGTCCAGCAATATCGAAATTGACCCGGAACACGGTTTCTGCAATGCGCCGGTGGGGCGCAATCAAAAGGTCGGCACTGCCGGCCTTTTTATTTGTCTTGCTGTCCGTACGGAACTTATCCAAAAATTAATGAGGTAGGCAGTTTTTCCCCACCTCAGTTGCAGTTTGCATTAATCGAAATGGCGGAAACCCGCCGATCCGCCCCTATTGGAAAGGTTTTGTTAACCACTTGTTAACCACCTGGGCGGCAAATTTTGCCCATCGAAGGTGTGGCGTGCCCAGCCGACTCCAATAATAACGGCAGGGGCATGTTTCAAATGCGGGCGGGCATTCGTGAACGGACTTGTAGAATTCATCAGAACCTTGGGGGCGGCACGCATTGCTGCAATGGGGGCAGTTGCCGCCATCCTAGTCGGCGTCTTCGCCTTCATCATCTTTCGGGTGACGGCACCCCAGATGACGACACTCTACAATGAGTTGACCCTTGAGGATTCCGCATCGATCGTTTCCCAGCTGGAAAGCCAGGGCGTGCAATTCGAGATCGCCCGTCAGGGTGCCTCCATTCTTGTTCCGAACGAGCAGGTCGCCCGCCTGCGGATGCAGCTTGCCGCTGAAGGCCTGCCGACCGGCGGCTCTATCGGCTACGAGATCTTCGACCGTTCAGACACTCTTGGCGCCACCAGCTTCGTTCAGAACATCAATCACCTGCGCGCCATGGAAGGCGAGCTGTCGCGCACGATCGGCTCCCTCGACCGCATCCGTGCCGCCCGTGTTCACCTGGTTATCCCGGAGCGCCAGCTGTTCCAGAGAGACCGCCGTCCGCCGTCCGCGTCCATCGTGCTGAACGTTCGTGGTGCCCTCGGCCCGGGCGAAATCCGCGCGGTCCAGCATCTGGTTGCCACCGCGGTTGACGGACTTGAGCCCGACCGTGTCTCGATTGTCGACGAAAGCGGCCGTCTGCTGGCTTCCGGCGCGGGCAACGACGAAGACGGTCTGATGACGAATTCGCTGCAGGAGCGGACTGTCGAGGTCGAAGGCCGGCTGCGCAACCAGATCGAGGAAATTCTGAACTCCGTCGTCGGCCCTGGACGGGCACGGGTTCGCGTCAACGCGGAAGTCGACTATAATCGCCTGACGGAGACCACCGAGACCTTCGATCCGGACGGACAGGTGGTGCGTTCGACCCAGTCCAAGGAAGAAGCTTCTTCCGCCGTGTCCCGGAACGGGCAGGTTACTGTTGCCAACCAGCTTCCGAACGCCGATGCTGGTCAGGGGCAGGCAGAGCGCGACACGTCGTCCATTACCGAGGAAATCGTCAACTACGAGATTTCCCACTCGACCCGGACCGAAGTTGTCGAAGCTGGCAAGATCAAGCGTCTGTCCGTTGCGGTGCTGGTTGACGGCACCTACCAGCCGGACGGCAATGGCGGCAGCACCTATACACCGCGCGCCCAGGAAACCCTGGACCGGATCGCTGTTCTGGTGCGCTCCGCAGTCGGTTTCGATGCCGAGCGGGGCGACGTTGTGGAAGTCGTGAACCTGCAGTTCGCCCTGCCGCCGCAGGACGACCTGCTGGCTGAAAGTGACAGCCTGTTTGATTTCACCCGCAACGACATCATTCGTTTTGCCGAGCTGGGTGTTCTGTTCCTGATTGCCGTGATGCTGCTGCTCTTCGTGGTTCGCCCGCTGCTACGCCGCATCGTGACACCGGAAGAAAAGCAACCGCAGGAGCTGATGATCGGTCCGGATGGGACGCTGGTAGTGGAGACGGAAGTGCCACAAGAAGAATCGGCTGAAGACGAATTCGTGATCGAATGGCTGGAACAGGCCAAGCAGGAAGGGGCCATGCAGGCAAGCTCGATTGCCAAGGTAGGCGACATGATCAAGGACCATCCGACCGAAGCGGTGACCATCGTTCGCGGTTGGCTGGATGAACAGGCGGCCTGACGGTGAGCGATCAACTCCAGAAACAGCTGCAGGTCAGCGCGGACGAAGAAGAGCGCGAGCTGAAAGGAGCGGAACGGGCAGCCGTTCTGCTTCTCGCGCTTGGCGAGTCCCATGGTGCGCCGATCTGGGCAAAGCTTGACGAGATCGAGGTGCGCCAGGTTTCGGCCGCGATGGCCAACCTCGGTCCGGTCACGCCGAACATGCTGGAGAACCTGTTCAAGGATTTCGTGCGCCGCGTCAGTTCCAAGGGATCACTGACAGGGAACGTAGATGCGACCGAGCGGCTGCTGGCCAGCTTCCTGCCGGGCGAGAAGGTCTCCATCATCATGGAGGAAATCCGCGGTCCGGCCGGGCGTAACATGTGGGAGAAGCTCTCCAACGTGCAGGAGAACGTTCTCGCCAACTATCTGAAGAACGAATATCCGCAGACGGTCGCTGTGGTGCTGTCGAAGATCAATTCCGACCACGCCGCACGGGTGCTGGGCATTCTGCCGGAGGAACTGGCGCTGGAAGTGGTCAGCCGCATGCTGCGCATGGATGCCGTCCAGAAGGAAGTTCTGGAGAAGGTGGAGCAGACGCTGCGCGTGGAATTCATGTCGAACCTCACCAACACCTCGCGGCGCGACAGCCACGAGATGATGGCGGAGATCTTCAACAATTTCGATCGGCAGACCGAAGCCCGCTTCCTGGCAGCCCTGGAAGAGGACAACCGGGAAGCTGCCGACCGCATCAAGACCCTGATGTTCACCTTCGACGATCTGTTGAAGCTGGACGCAGCCAGTGCACAGACATTGCTCAGGCACGTCGAAAAGGACGCCCTGGCCATTGCACTCAAGGGCTCCACGGATACGGCAAGGGAATTCTTCTTCGGCAACATGTCGTCGCGCGCCGCAAAGCTTCTGCAGGACGATATGGATGCGCTCGGACCCGTGCGGTTGCGTGATGTGGACGAAGCGCAGACCGGCATGGTGAACAAGGCCAAGGACCTGGCAGCCAAGGGCGAGATCATGATCTCCAAGTCCAAGGGCGAGGATGAAATTATCTACTGATGCGGCAAACGGCAGGCACTTACAGCAGAATGGGACGCATGACCAACCCATCGAAATTTCTGTTCAACGTCGACTTTTCCGAGCCTGAAGAGCCGGAAGAGGTCGCTCCCGTCGAGCCGGAGATACCGATGATTCCGGTCGCCCAGCATGAGGAATTGCTGAAGAAGGCAAGGGCCCAGGCTTTCGAGGAAGGCCGGGTGAAGGCGCTTCAGGACCTGCAGACCAAGCAGGAGACGTTGCTTACGGCGGAAGTCAATCATCTGGCCGGAGCGGTTTCGCGGGTGCTGGAGACCCTGGACGGGCAGGTGGCGGAACGCGAGAAAGATGCCATCAGTCTCGCTTTTCTTGTGGCCAGGCGTCTGTGTGCCCATCTGATCGCACGCCAGCCGCTGGCCGAGACGGTAGCTTTGGTGTCAGAATGCCTGGGACCGCTGCGCAAGGCGCCGCATCTCGTCATCCGTATCGCCGAGAAGGATGTCGAGGCGCTGAAGGCCCAGGTGGATCCGATCATTCACGAAAAGGGCTTCGAAGGACGGCTGGTCATTCTCGGCGAGCCGGAAATCGGCCGCGGCGATTGCCATATCGAGTGGGCCGACGGCGGGATCAGACGCGACCGCAAGGCGATCGAAGCCGAAATCGATGCCAGCATTCGTTCCTACCTGCGAGGGCGCAGCGCGGAAAGACGAGGCAAAACCTCCGACACGTCGGCGGAAAAGGAAACTGACGCATGAGCGACGAGCAAGATCACAATATCCCGCTCGACGAGCTCGAGGCGCCGCAGCGCCGGCTCGACGATGGCGAAATGCATGTACCGCAGTCCGCGGCTGACCTTGAGGCCGTGTTCGATGTTCCTGTGCGCATTTCCGCCGTTCTGGGGCACTCCAGAATGCATGTCTCGGACCTGTTGAAACTGGCATCCGGAACGGTTCTGGAACTCGACCGGAAGGTGGGGGAAGCCATCGATATCTACGTGAACGACCGGCTGGTCGCCCGCGGTGAAGTCGTCCTGGTGGAAGACAAGCTCGGCGTGACCATGACTGAAATCATCAAGACGGATCGATAGGGAAAGTAACGGATGCGGCTGTTAATTGTCGGAACGCTCGGCGGTCAGCTGACGACGGCTTCCAAGATCGCGATGCAGGGCGGGGCCCAGGTCACCCATGCGGACGGTATCGAAGGTGCCTTGAGGGTGCTTCGGTCCGGGCGCGGAGCGGACCTCCTGATGGTCGAGGTTCATCTCGACATTGCCGGGCTGATCCAGAAACTCCAGAACGAACGCGTGCATGTGCCGGTGGTGGCCTGCGGCGTTGAAACGGATGCACAGGCCGCTGTGTCTGCCATTCGGGCAGGCGCAAAGGAATATATCCCGCTGCCGCCCGATCCGGAGCTGATCGCAGCCGTTCTGGCGGCAGTTGCCCAGGAACGTGGCGACCTGATCTATCGGGACGATGCTATGGCATCGGTGGTCAAACTTGCCGAACAGGTCGCGCCATCCGATGCTTCGGTGCTGATCACCGGTGAATCCGGCACGGGTAAGGAAGTCATTGCCCGCCATGTGCACAAATGCTCGAACCGGGCCTCGAAGCCGTTTATCTCGATCAACTGCGCGGCCATTCCCGAACATCTTCTGGAATCCGAACTCTTCGGCCACGAGAAGGGCGCCTTCACCGGCGCCGTTGCCCGTCGGATCGGCAAGTTCGAGGAAGCCGATGGCGGAACGCTGCTGCTTGATGAAATTTCGGAAATGGACGTTCGCCTGCAGGCCAAGCTCCTGCGCGCCATCCAGGAGCGAGTGATCGACCGCGTCGGCGGCACGCGCCCGGTTCCGGTCAACATCCGCATTCTGGCAACGTCCAACCGGGATCTTGCCGAAAGCGTGCGTCAGGGCCATTTCCGCGAAGATCTTCTGTTCCGCCTCAATGTGGTGAACCTGAAGCTGCCGGCTCTTCGCGAGCGGCCGGCGGACATCATGGAACTCGCCCTGTTCTTCATCAAGCACTACTCGGAAGCCAACGGTGTGCCGGTTCGGCCACTGTCCGTCGAGGCCCGTCAGGCACTGATGTCCAATCCGTGGCCGGGTAACGTGCGCGAACTGGAAAACACCATGCACCGCGCGGTGCTGCTGGCTTCGGGTGGTGAAATCGGCGTCGAGGCGATCCGCATGCCGGACGGCACGCCGCTGAGCGTCTCCAAGGGCGCTGCGGAGCGGGCGGCACAGACGGCGGAAGCCGTGACGCGATCCTTCGTCGGACGCACGGTTGCCGACGTCGAGCGTGATCTCATTCTCGACACGCTGGATCATTGCCTGGGCAACCGGACACATGCTGCAAAAATTCTGGGTATTTCAATCCGGACGCTGCGCAACAAGCTGAATCAATATACCGATGAAGGAATAAGCGTTCCGGGACCGGGCGAAGCCCGGGCCTGATCGCACCGGCAAGAACCATTACGAAGGCCACGTCCGTTGATTGACCCGGGCGGCGGTTACAGGAAACCAGACCACACATGTCGGACACGGCAGCAGGCGAACAGCGCAGACCGGAAGGCCCCGCAGCGGAGCAGCAGACGGCTGCGCCCGCCGCGGCCACCGGTCTTGCAGGCTTCCCCGTCCTTCAGGAGATTGTAGATACCCTTCGCCGGGGTGACGTCGGTCTGGCAACCGGCATTCTCGTCATCCTGACGCTCCTGATCCTGCCGATGCCGCCGATGATGCTGGATACGTTCCTGGCGGTCTCCATCATCTTTTCCGTCATGATCCTCATGACGGGCCTGTTCATCCAGCGGCCGCTGGAATTCTCGTCCTTCCCGACAGTGCTGCTGATTGCGACCATGCTGCGGCTGGGTCTCAATATTTCCTCCACCCGGCTTATCCTGGCGAACGGGCATGAAGGCACTGCGGCGGCGGGCAACGTCATTCAGTCCTTCGGCAATCTCGTCATGGGCGGGAACTTCGTCATCGGGATCATCGTCTTCGCGATCCTGGTGATCGTGAACTTCGTCGTCATCACCAAGGGTTCCGGCCGTATCGCGGAAGTCGCGGCACGCTTTACCCTGGATGCCATGCCGGGCAAGCAGATGGCGATCGATGCGGATCTGTCCGCAGGCCTCATCGACGAAGCCGAAGCCAAGTCTCGCCGCAAGGCGCTCGAAGACGAAAGCGCCTTCTTCGGGGCCATGGACGGTGCGTCCAAATTCGTGCGCGGCGACGCCATTGCCGGCCTTCTGATCACCTTCATCAACATTCTCGGCGGCATCTTCATCGGTGTTGCACAGATGGAGCTGACCTTTACCGAGGCCGCCAACAACTACACGCTGCTGACCATCGGCGATGGCCTTGTCTCCCAGATTCCGGCACTGATCGTTTCCACGGCAGCCGGCCTTCTTGTTTCCAAGGCAGGTGTGCATGGCGCTGCCGACAAGGCGCTGACCAGCCAGTTCACCGGCTATCCGAAGGCACTCGGCATGTCGGCCGCGGTTATGGTGATCCTGGCGCTGCTTCCGGGCATGCCCATGGTCCCGTTCTTCGGTCTTGCAGGTCTTGCCGGTTACCTGGCCTTTTCCGTCGGGTCGAAGAAGAAGAAGGCCGCAGCAAAGGCCGAGATGGTCAAGGCCGTGGAAGCTGCGCCGAAGCCGCCGCCAGAACCGCCGATTACCGACGCCCTGAAGATGGACGAACTGCGGATCGAGCTCGGCTATGCCCTGTTGCCGCTGATCAATGGCAAGGCAACGGGCGACAACGATGTTCTGACCGAGCAGATCAAGGCATTGCGCCGCCAGATCGCGGGCGACATGGGCGTGATAATGCCGCCGGTGCGCATCCTAGACAACATTCAGCTTGGCGCGAACGATTACGTCATCAAGGTGAAGGAAGTCGAAGCCGGCCGCGGCGTGCTTTACCCGAACCACTTCATGGTCATGGATCCCGCAGGTGGGCAGGTCAAGCTGCCGGGCACGCACACCACGGAACCGACGTTCGGCTTGCCGGCAACCTGGGTGGAGGCCCAGTACCGCGAGGATGCTTCCCTGCGCGGCTACACCGTGGTGGATCCGGCAACCGTTCTGTCCACGCATCTGACCGAGACGATCAAGGCCAACATCAGCGAACTCCTGACCTATGGCGACGTGCAGAAGCTGCTCAAGGAGCTGAAGGGCGAGCAGGCCAAGCTGGTCGAGGACCTGATCCCGTCGCAGATCACCGTGTCCGGTGTCCAGCGTGTGCTGCAAACCCTCCTGGGCGAGCGGATTTCGGTTCGCGATCTCGGAACCATTCTGGAAGGGGTGTCCGAAGCAACCGGCATGACCCGCAACACGGACACCATTGCCGAGCACGTGCGCACCCGTCTTGGCAGGCAGATCTGCGCCGCCAATCTGGCGCCCGGCGGCTATCTGCCGCTCATCGCGCTATCGCCGCAATGGGAGCAGGCTTTCCTGGAATCCATCATCGGCGAGGGGGACGACCGCCAGCTTGCGATGCAACCCAGCAAGCTGCAGGAATTCGTCGGCAGGGTCCGCGATGCGTTTGAGCAGGCTGCGCAGCAGGGCGAGGTTCCCGTGTTGCTGACATCCCCGCAGACCAGGCCGTTCGTTCGCTCCATCGTCGAGCGTTTCCGTGCCCATACGACGATCATGAGCCAGGCGGAAGTTCACCCGCGGATCAAGCTCAAGACAATCGGTTCGATCTGAGGCGGGGCAATCATCAGTGCGTTCAACAAGGCTCTGTTGAACACCCGCTGATGTCATGCCCGGTGTGCTAGACGACCACGTTAATCCTGGCCATGGCGGCGGTCTGACTGGCGTATGTGCCCAGCCGGCCCTGGTTCTGCAGGACAAACAGCGAATTGGCCTGAGAGGCCTGCGTGTTGATCGATTGCATCACGTAAGCGAGGTTGTTCAACTGGTCGATACGCTTTGCGGCTGTCTGACGCCGCTTTGTCCAGGCCTTGTTGTAGTCGGCCAGGGACACCTTGCGACTGGAGCTGAAACGTTTGGAATAATCTCGTTGGAAGTAGTTGCCGACCTTAGCCATGCGATTGCCTTTTCAAAAGACTGAAACAGCATAGCTCCCGAAGGAATGAACAAGCTCTTAACGCGCGTTTCTACAGAAAACGCTACGTAACTTTTTTCGAGAAAATATCATCTTCCCGGGCCTTTGCCCGGCGGTTTAGCCGGGAAAATCTAGACGAGTACGTTGATGCGGGCCATCGCGGCTGTCTGGTTCGCATAACCACCCAGCCGGCCTTGGTTCTGCATGACAAACAACGTGTTCGTCTGAGCTGCCTGCGTATTAATGGTCGCGAAGGTGGATGCCAGATTCCGAAGCTGCTGCATTTTCTGCGACGATGCCTGACGGCGCCCGTTCCAGGCCTTGTTGTAGTCAGACCAAGTCGACTTCCGCTTCGTGCTGAAAGTTTTGTGGTAGTCCCGCTGGACGTAGTTTCCGACCTTTGCCATGGCAGCTCCTTCCTGGAGATCTGAACAGACTGTGTGCGAAGATGGTTAACAAGCCCTTAAATCAGCGCAATGTGCACAGGGCGGCTTGGCGACAAACGTTCCAGCTGTTAAGCCCGGAAAAACACGCGAGATTCTGGAGTTTTCATGTCGACGCAAGCGCTTAACCTCGATGGCTACACGGATATTCCGGAGGGCAAGGTTGCCTTCGTGGTCACGTTCCTGGAAATGCTTCAGGCACCTGAACAGCCTCTTGCGCCATCACGCCGCGATGTGACATTGCAGCGGTGGCAGACGCCGGATCTTGACAGCTACCGAAAGCTTTTCCGGGAGGTTGGTGAAGACTGGATCTGGTTCGGCCGGCTGGTTCATGACGACAAGACGCTGGAACAGTTGCTCGCCGAGCCTGCCCGCGAGAACTACCTGCCGATCATCGATGGCAAGCCGGTCGGTACGCTGGAGCTGGATTTTGCAAACCCGGAAGAGCCCGAACTTTCCTATTTCGGCCTGGTCCCCGGCGCGATCGGTGGCGGGCTTGGCCGCTGGCTGATGGCCCAGGCGCTGGACATCGTCTGGTCACGCCCGGAAACGAAACGGCTCTGGGTGCACACTTGCACCGGCGACAGCCCGCAGGCGCTGATCTTTTACCAGGCCTGCGGTTTCAAACCCTACAAGCGCGCTATCGAAGTTGCCGAAGACCCGCGTCTGCAGGGGCTTCTCGGCCGCGAGCGCGCCCCGCATGTGCCCGTAATCGAGTGAGGACGCGCTTCAGCGGGGTCTCGAAGGAATGGGGCTGCCCGCTCGCAAGCGCGCCCGTCTAGGCACTTGCCCGAACCCGCTCCGGAAAGGCATCTGCAATGGCCTTGCGGTTTGCCTCCAGCACGCCGCGCTCGGTGATGAGGCCGGTCACGAGACGGGCAGGGGTGACGTCAAAGGCCGGATTTCCGACAGGAGATCCGTCCGCAACGATGTCCACCGTTTCGATCTCGCCTGTGCTGGTGCGGCCGGTGATGCGGCTGACTTCTTCGCCGCCGCGTTCCTCGATCGGGATCTGCCGGATACCGTCCGACAGGGAAAAGTCGATGGTCGGTGACGGCAGCGCGACGTAGAAGGGCACACTGTTGTCCTTTGCAGCCAGTGCCTTCAGATAAGTACCAATCTTATTGCAGACATCACCGGTGGCCGTGGTGCGGTCCGTTCCGGTGATGACGATATCGACCTCGCCATGCTGCATCAGGTGTCCGCCGGCATTGTCGACAATCACCGTGTGCGGCACACCATGCTGACCGAGCTCCCAGGCGGTTAGAAAAGCCCCCTGATTGCGCGGTCGGGTTTC
Organism: Labrenzia sp. C1B70; assembly: GCF_000475395.1. Taxonomy (NCBI): domain Bacteria; kingdom Pseudomonadati; phylum Pseudomonadota; class Alphaproteobacteria; order Hyphomicrobiales; family Stappiaceae; genus Labrenzia; species Labrenzia sp. C1B70. The sequence goes on along the minus strand of NZ_AXCE01000061.1, from coordinate 262,090 downwards.
GTCGACCCAGACATGAACGGGAATGCCGCCGTCATGGGACATGTAGATCGGCGCCGTCGCGGTGCCCCAGTCGACGGTGGCCAGCCAGCCGGCATTGCAATGGGTGAGGATGTTGACCGGCTCACCGGCGCGTTTCAGCCGCGAGATCGCGGCAATCAGCTCCATCCCGTGCATGCCGATGGCCATGTTGATGGCGATGTCCTCGTCGCAGATGTCATTGGCCAGCTTGAAGGCGGCTTCCTCGCGGATTTCAGGTGCCAGCCGGACCAGTGTCCGACGCGCCTTGTCGAGGGCCCATTGCAGGTTGACCGCTGTCGGCCGGGTTTCCAGCAGGGACGAGCAGGCAGCATGGAGATTGTCGTCTGAAGCGTCAGTCCGCATGGCCAGCGCGACACCGTAGGCGGCTGTTGCACCAATCAGAGGCGCGCCGCGCACCTGCATGAACCGGATCGCATGGGCGGCGTCTTCCATTGTATGCAGTCGGATGGTCTCGAACGTGTGCGGAAATCTTGTCTGATCGATGATCTCGACCGAGCCGCCATCTTCCGCCAGCCAGATCGTGCGATATTTCTTGCCGTCCACGTTCATGAGCGAAACTCCGCAATCGCAATATGTTTTTTGCATAACCCATGAACAGGCTTCAGGCCAGTCGCGCGTTACTGGCGCGACTGTCAAAAATACCTTAATCTCCGTTAACCATGTTTGGATCATTGCCAGTGGATAGCTCGCAGGTGGAGGCCATGCGGCTGTTTCACTCGGGATAGAGTCAGTTAAGACTTGATTCACCAACGGCAGTACAACGGAGTCACGTGTACCCCATGTCTGAAATGCAGGATAACGTTGTCCCACATACGCGCATGCGGTCCTTGCGCGATGCGATCCGGAAGGTTCAGCTTGGCGAAGTCGAACGTTCGGACGTGGTTGTTGAGCTCCAGGAGACCGAGCGTGCCCGGCTGGACATGCTTGCAGACGAACTCAAGGACGTTTTCAGGGAAATCCCGGAAGATGACGACCAGTTTTCCCTTCAGATCATCTCCGGTTCCACGCCACGGCTCTGGATCGATGCGACCAGCCACGTGGCCGTTGGCGGTGACAGGCGCACCTATAGGTTCCTGAAGGACACGCGCCTCGGCCGGGTGGTCATTCTGGAAACGGCCAACATCGATGACATGGCAGACTGCCTGACCGAATATATTGCCGAACGCGTGCTGGAGCGGGAAAAGGCGCTGGAAGGCGACTGGCTCAACAACCGGCTGCGGCAGGTCGCACTCGACAGCAAGGTCGTGCGTGTCAAGGAAAGCCGTACACCGTGGATGGCGGTCGCAGGTGCCTTCGGGATCGGTCTTGCGGCGGGTGTCATCGGCCTCATTGTCTTTGCCTGGTTCGCCAATCCGCTCTAAGGCGGCTTTTGTGAAAGACGCCCAGCACTCTCCAGTCTCGATCCTGCTTACCGCAAACCTGTGAGTGCCTTTCTGGGCAACTCGTCAGGCCTGCAGGAAGGGCCTCAGGGCCTGCCGCCCGGAATGGCGACTTCTCGTTCCGCGAGCAGCTTCACCGGCTCGTCTGGCGCGGCAAAGCCATGCTCTTCCATTTGGCAGGACCAGCCCTCGTTTGTCTTTTCGATCCGGAACAGGTTGTAGCGCGCCGCCGGTTTCTTGCCGCCAGGTGCGCTCGTGGCAGATGGCACACCAACCACCGGGACAAGCCCGTCCGGTCCCTCGATATGCTCGAAACTGTCGACATGGGTGTGGCCGTGCAGGATCAGCTCGGCACCGGCTCTCTTGACGACGGCGCGCACCCTGGAGGCGTCCGACAGGCGCTTGTGCCAACGGGTGGCATGGGGGAACGGCGGGTGATGCAGCATCACCACGCGGAAGAAACCGTCCCGGCCAAGGTCGTCGAGAATTGCCCGCAGACGCTTGCTCTGCTTGCTGCCGACACGGCCCGTAGCGAACCAGGGGCCGCTGGCACGACCGGTCGTCACGCCGACAAGGGCGATGCCGTCCCGCTTGCGCACATAGGGAAAGGTTGCTTCCGAGTTGGTGCCGTTTGACGGCACATTGCCTGCGCCATCGCCGCGCATGTACGGCCACCATGCCGCACGGGCCCTGCGCACGGCTCCAGGCACATAGGCGTCGTGGTTGCCCGGAACGACGGAGACATCCTCCGGCGGGCCGATATCTTCAAGCCAGGTCCGCGCACCGGAAATTTCCAGGGGCAACGCGATATTCACCAGGTCGCCGGTGACGGCAATATGGTCGGGCGCCTGCGCCTGCAAGTCATCGACGAGTTGTTCGAGATAACTGCCGCCCATGACCCTCGACCGATTGCGGCGCCAGTTGAGGTAACCAAGGATCCGCTTGGAAAAAAGCTGCAGCAGCTTGGGGTCCGGAAGCGGGCCGAGATGGGGGTCGGAAAGATGAGCGAGCGTGAATGTGGACATGGTCGCGCATCTTCAAAACGAAAAGCGCCGCGTCAAGGGGAAATGACGCGGCGCTTTCAAGTGAGTTCAGGAACTGCCGGGAAACCGGTTACTTGACCGGTTTGACTGCCTTTGCGGCTTTCGGCGCTTTCTCGGTGTTATTGTCTGCGGAGCGCGTGGTTTCGCGCAGCGTCGCGCCAACAACATTCACGAATCCGAACATGGGTCTTCTCCGTACAGGTTCCTTCGACCGACCTTAGTTGGTCGGGAAAGTGGTCAGGGTTGCGACGATGCGCGGGTTGGTCAGGTCGATAGCCGGCTTCCACTGGTAATTGTTGCGGTTGCGGCGGCGTTTTCCAAACAGAGCGTTCAACATTTTATTTTCCTTCAGGTTCGGGCGGTCAGAAGGGCTGCCCTCGAATTCATCAACTTGCCCGATATATATGCATGCGGTGCACAAAGGAGGAGCGTTATTCTCACGGGTCAGCCCTGCGGGGATTGCATGGGTTAAAAAAGTTTTATTTCCCCTCTGGATCCGGTAACGTCCTGAAAATGTTGAAGATATTATCAGTCTTGCCGAAGTCGGTGACCACACGCCTGATCCAGGGAATTGGACTTGTCCGAAACCCGTTCACGCTTGGGGTGCGCGTGATCGTTGAAGACCGCAACAGCCGGGTCCTTCTGGTGCGGCACAGTTATGTCACGGGCTGGTACCTGCCGGGTGGGGGCGTGGACAAGGGCGAGACGATGGAAGAGGCTGCCTGCCGGGAGGTTCTGGAAGAAGCAGGTGTCGTCTCGGTCAGCCGCCCGCAGCTTCTCAATATCTTCCTGAACCAAGAAGCGACAGGCCGGGATCATGTCGGGCTTTATCACATGCCCGAGTGGAGACAGGCCGACACCTTCCTTCAGCCCAATGCGGAAATCGAGGAAGCGGCGTTCTTTGAGCTGGAGGCTTTGCCGGAGGGGCTTACGCAGTCCACAGCCCGGCGGCTTGACGAGTTCCGGTCCGGCCGCGAACCGGAAAGCGGCAAGTGGTGAAGCCTGCCACCACCAAGTTTGTCATGTCGTCTTCCGGGTAAGCCGGAGCCGGCTCACCTGGAAGTTTCGTACCTGATCAGGCAGCTGCCTTGAAACGCTCACGGTCGTGAGGGCGGGTGAAATCCAGGGCCGGCCCGACAGGGACGATCCTGGTCGGATTCACGCTCTCATGTGAGCCGTAGTAGTGCTGCTTGATCGTTGTCATGTCGACCGTGTCTGCAACACCCGGGACCTGATAAAGCTCCCGCAGGTAGTTCGACAGGTTCGGATAGTCGTCGATCCTGCGGATATTGCATTTGAAATGCCCGACATAGACCGCGTCGAAGCGCACCAGCGTCGTGAACAGTCGCCAGTCGGCTTCCGTCAGCTGGTCTCCGACCAGGTAGCGCTGACGGGACAGGCGGTCTTCCAGCTCGTTCAGTGCCTTGAACAGCTCCGTGACGGCTTCTTCATAGGCTTCCTGAGTGGTCGCGAAACCGGACTTGTAAACACCGTTGTTGACTGCGTGATAGACGCGCTCGTTGATACTGTCGATTTCGGTGCGCAAGGCAGTCGGATAGAAATCAAGGTGTGAGCCGGTCAGGTCGTTGAACGCCGAGTTGAACATCCGGATGATCTCGGAGGACTCGTTGCTCACGATCGTGTTCTGGTGCTTGTCCCAGAGGATCGGCACGGTCGCACGGCCGCTGTAGTGCGGGTCGGCCTTGGTGTAGACGTGCCAGGCGTATTTCGCGCCGGTCAGCGGATCTATCTCCGGAAACTCCCAGCCGTTCTCCAGCATGAGCGGCTGTACGGCGGAGACGGAAATCAGGTCTTCCAGTTTCTTGAGCTTTCGGAATACCAGCGTGCGATGCGCCCAGGGGCAGGCATAGGAAACGAACAGATGATAGCGATCCGCTTCAGCCTTGAAGCCACCGTTGCCCGTGGGGCCGGCAGTGCCGTCCGCCGTGATCCAGTTCCGAAACGCCGCGTCCTTACGGACGAAGCGTCCACCGGTGGATTTCGTGTCGTACCATTTGTCTTTCCAGACGCCGTCGACCAGCAGTCCCATGATGCGCTCCCTTGTTGTGCTTCGTCTGGTTAGGTTGTGCACACGGGCGGAAAATCAATCAATTGAATGCTCTGTTCCAGCTCGGTGAACAATCAGCGGACCGTTGAGAAGGGACAAAAAAGGCTGGACCGAAGCAGCAATTGCGTGGTAACCGCTTCTCCTCTTTCTGGAAATATCGGCTTTCGAACACGCTGATATCGCAACGAGACTGGGATAAATGACCGCAGGTCTTACGCTTCGACGACGAACCAGCCGACGAGATAACTCTCGTCCGCACCGTCGCGGCTGACCTGATCCTGGATCTTCCTTACGTTTTATCCAGGCACTGGCAGGCGCGCATTTCTCCAAAGACTGCATGCTTGCTGGAACCAGCCAAATGAAACAGACCACATGGGTCATCCGGCCCGAAGACGCGACAGACACCTCCGCAATTGACGATCTGCAGGCCGAAGCTTTCGGCCCAGGCCGGTTCGCGCGAACCGCTTTCCGGATCCGCGAAGGCGTCCCGCACCGTCCGGATGTCTCTTTCGTCGGCCTTGCGGGTGAGCAGGTGGCAGGGTCAATCAGACTGACACCGATCAGGATTGGCGAGAGTGACGCCCTGCTACTCGGTCCGTTGACCGTATCTCCCGACTTCAAGAACCGGGGTCTCGGCAAGGCGCTTATGCGTACGGCGATGGAAGCGGCGGCTGCGGCTGGAGACAAGGTCGTGCTGCTGGTCGGCGATGCGCCTTACTACAGCCCCTTCGGCTTTCAGCAGGTTCCGTTCGGACGCATTACGTTGCCCGGGCCCGTCGACCCGGCGCGGCTCCTCGTCGCGCTGTTGAATGACGGCGACATTCCGAGCGGAATGGTGCACGGCGGAGCCTCTGTTGCGGTCGCTTCCTGAGGTTGTTTCTGCCTGACGCGGGGCGGGGCGACGGTGGGTGTGGCCCATCCTTCGAGACAGGCCTTCGGCCTTCCTCAGGATGAGGTCGAGGGGAAGCTACCGGCCTATCAATATTCTCTTCCTCATCCTGAGGAGGCCTTCAAGCCGTCTCGAAGGATGGGCCCCAAATACAACAGATCGGTTCGTACTTAGCTCAAGCGGATTGCCGACCGCCGCGAGGGTGGTCGGCGCAAAAGCTACCGCCCTTCGCGATACCAGGTCAGGGACAGGGCACCCAGCAGAAGCGCAAGACCAAGCAGTCCGATCATCAGCGGATAGCGGTCGATGCCGTTGAGGACGCTCGCCTCAGTGGCCTTCAGCCCCAGCCAGCCATTGCCGGCGTAGCTCGCTGACGGACGCATTGAAACAATGCGCGGGACGGTCAAGTCTCCGCCGACATCCCGCAAGCGCTCAGACGCTCCACCCGTCGCTTCGCTGAGCGGGGCCAATGGCTCGGTGGTGGACAGAACGTCGGTATATTCACGCGGGTTCTGGGGCCCAACGTGGATCAGCGCACTCATGTCGCCTTCGGTGATCGAGAACAACCCGGTTTCACCGGCAGGCATGCCGCCACGCCACAGGCCTGGTTCCTGTTCGGTCAGAACGATCTGCGACCGGTCGCCTGTCGGCGAGACGACCGTGACTTCCCCGACGGTCTCGCCCAGGGTCTGGCGTTCGATGACCAGTTCCGGTCCGCGCATGGATACATTCAGCGCTTCTTCTTCCAGATCCGGCTCCTTCATCAGCCAGTGGGCCAGACGGCGCAGCAGCGGAACATGCGGACCACCGCCTTCATAACCACGTGCCCAGAGCCAGACGTGATCGGACAGCAGCATGGCCACTCGGCCTTCGCCTTCGCGGTTGAGAACCAGCAGCGGCGTGTCGCTCGGTCCGGACATCAGCGTCTGGCCGGCGTCGAGTTCAGTGTCGACCACGCGGAACCAGCGGCTCCATGCGGGCGGGTCCTGTTCGGATCCGGGCAGCCCACGGGTGACCGGGTGGCGCTTGCCGAGGTCGGCGAGGGTGGCGTGGTAGGGTTGTTCGAGAATGGTGCCGGTCGGACGGGCCGGAAGGATCGGCGCCAGTGGCGTGCGGTAAAGGCTGCCACCTTCGGCGTAATCAGGACCGCCGGCCAGCAGCATTGCACCGCCATCGCGCACATAGCGGGCGATATTGTCGAAATACAGCATCGGCAGAACGCCGCGGCGCACGTAGCGGTCGAAGATGATCAGGTCGAATTCGTCAATCTTCACCGAGAAGAGTTCCCGGGTCGGGAAAGCGATCAGCGACAGCTGGTTGATCGGCGTTCCGTCTTGTTTTTCCGGCGGGCGCAAGATGGTGAAGTGAACCAGATCCACCGAGGCATCGGACTTCAGAAGGTTGCGCCAGGTGCGTTCACCGGCATGCGGTGACCCGGAAACAAGCAACACACGCAGATTCTCGCGGATGCCGTCGATGGTCACAACGGCCCGGTTGTTGAGCGTCGTGAGTTCGTCGGTCAGCGGCTCGGCGTCGAATTCGAAGATATTGTTGCCGCCATGGGCGATCTCAACCGGAATGTCGATCTTCTCGCCTGTCCGGGCCGTGCGTTCGGTGACGACATCGCCATCGCGTTTGACGGTCAGGCGCACCTGGTCGCCAGGTCCCGTGCCACGGCCCTGGTCGACGACAGTCAGGCTGACGATCTGCTCTGAATCGACCAGGCCGAACCGCGGGGCCTTGTCGAGTACGATGCGCCGGTCCCGTTCATCAACCGTACCGGTGATAAGGCCATGAACCGGGGCGTCGAAACCCAGGGCGCCTGCGTTGCCGGGGATGTCGTGGATCTGGCCGTCGGTCACGATGATCGCACCACCAACCCGATCCGGCGGAACGTCTGCAAGACCGTTTGCCAGGGTCTGGAACGCCTCGGTGCCATCGCCCGAACCGGAGTTGCGCGCTTCCAGAACGCGCAGGTCAAAGCCATCAAGGGCACCGATGCGGCGGGTCAGTTCTTCCACGGCCTCATCGGTTGTCGACTGGCGATCGGAGAGGCGTTGGCTCTGGCTCTTGTCGACGACAAGAGCAACGACGCTTGAGAGCGGTTCCCTGTCTTCCCGCTCAACAGCAGGGTTGGCCAGCGCCAGCAACAGCAAGGCCATTGTCAGGGTGCGCAGCAACCAGCCACGTAAATTCAGAAAGCCGGAAAAGGCAGTGAGAAGAACAGCGATAACGCCGCCTGCCACAAGGGCCCAGAGCGGAACGAGGGGATCGAAGGCGAGTGACCAGACCATCTAGTCTCCTATTGTCCCAAACGCTCAAGCAGAGCGGGAATGTGCACCTGATCGGCCTTGTAGTTGCCGGTCAGGCTGTACATGACGATGTTGACCCCGGAACGGAACGCGTAGTCCCGCTGCATGGGATTGTTGGGCACCGTCGGATACATGAACTCACCTGCCTCGGTGATTGCCCAGGCAGCGGCAAAATCGTTGCCGGTAATGAGGATCGGTGACACGCCGTCACCCGCCCGCACCGGCCGGTCGCCCCTGGCTGCAACTTCTTCCAGGCTTTCCACCCAGAGCGGGCTGGTCGCATACCGTCCCGGGAACGAATCCAGCAGGTAGAAAGCCTTCGTCAAAACGTGATCGGGCGGCACCGGCTCAAGCGGGGGAACGTCCAGGTCTTCCAGGATTTCACGCAGCTTCAGCGTTGCCGGCGTCGAGGCAAAGCCGTTGGCCGAGGCATTGATGTGATCGCGCGTGTCGAAGAGGATCGTTCCGCCGTTGCGCATGAAAGTGTCTATGCGGGCAATTGTCTGATCGTTCGGTTTGTCGGCAGCCGCATCAATCGGCCAGTAGAGCAGGGAATAGAACGCAAGTTCGTCGCGTTCGATGTCGATGGCAATCGGTGCCCCAGGTTCAAGCGCAGTGCGTTCCGACAGGAATTGAGTCAGTCCCGAAAGCCCCGCTGAGCTTGCATCGTCGATCTCCGGATTGCCCGTCAGCACGTAGGCCAGGCGGGTTTCCAGGGTCGATTCCAAGGCCAGAAGATCATCCGAGCTTGATTGCGCCCTGGCTTGATCAGCGCCGGCAGAGGCCAGGAGACCTGCTCCGAAAGCCAGAACAAGAGCCGTGGCGGCGGTGCGGCTGCGCAAGCCGAGACGGCTCAGGCCACCGGCCAGCAGGAAGACGGCAATTGTATCGAGGATCATCAGCAGGAAAGCCAGCGTGAAGAACAGGGCTCTCAGATCAAAGGGATCGGAGGTCGGGTATGCAGTTTGCACGGTTCGGTCGCCCAGCGCCGAGAGGTCGAGCGGAAGGAGCTCATCGTCTCGCTGCATCAGATTGAGCGCACGGAAGCCGTCTTCCGTGCCGTAAAGACCGGGCGGTGTTCTGCGGCTAGCTTCCGCATCCCGGAAAACAGATGCGTTCACGGGCGTGACTTCTACCGGCGGCGGGCCGAAACGGCCATAACCGTCCAGCAGGCGCAAGGGCGGCAACACGCTCGTTGCCGGCGTGCCATCTTCGGCGGTTTCAGAGGCGGCGGCCACGTTCGAGACCGACAGGATCCGCCGCAGCATGTTCAGGAAGACGCCAGACAGCGGCAGGTTCGACCAGGAGGAATCCGCTGTGACGTGGAAGAGCACCATCGACCCCGCGCCGATGGGAGCCGCCGTCACGAGGGGAGTGCCGTCTTCGAGCATGGCCCAGGTGCGTTCAGGCAGATCCGATGTCGGCTCGGCCAGTACCTGCCGGGTCACAGTAACCTCCTGTGGGACCCGCAAGCCCGCGAAGGGCGATCCTTCCGGAAAGTCTGCCAGATGTTGTGGCTGTTTCCAGCTGAGTGAACCACCAAGGGACCGGTCACCTGCGCGCAAACGAACGGGAATGAGATCGTCACTGCCACCCGCGGTCCGCGGGCCGGCGAAGCGGACAAGCGTGCCGCCGTTTTCAATCCAGTCGCGAAGTGTCTCGGTCGTCGATTCAGGCAAACGGCCAACGTCGGCCAGAACCAGCACGGAAATGCCCTGCTCGATCAGAGAAGGTACAGCGTCGGCAATATCCGCATCGCGCGGGCGGCGTATGTCCGAGAAGGGTGCAAGGGCGCGCTCCAGATAATAAAGGGGCGACAGCAGCGGCTGATCCAGATCGCCCGACTGGCCTGAAATCAGTCCGACCGTGCGTCGGCGCCAGCTGTCATCCACCAGTTGGACGGCGCCCGCGGCGGCCTCACCGGTGATTTCGACCCGGGCAATGTCGTTGCGCAACTCGCTTGGCAGTTCGAAGCGCGCCTGTGTTTCGGTCGCGCCAGCTTCAAAATTCGCTTGCACTTCGCCAAGGACAAGGCCCTTCAGATCGAGAGCCTGAAGTGTTGCGGAGCCCAGTCTCTGGTCCGGGTGGCGCACAACGGTCAACGACAGGGCGTCGGCGTCGTTGTTGAGGTCCTTCAATCCCATGGGTGTGTCCAGACCTGTCAGGACCGTTATCGGAGCCGTGCCGGAAATCTGTGCGAGATCGGTTAGAAACGAACCTTTGGTGCTGGTGTTGTCCGACAGCCAGATCACGGCACCGGGCGGTGTCTCCTGGGCTGCCTTGCGCAGGCCGATGCTGAGTTCGGCGCGCTGCGGCGGATAGGGACGCGGTTCAAGTGCGCGCAGTTTTTCCAGAGCCGTTGTTGCTGCCTCCGGTGTGAAACTCTGGCCGGGGCCTTCGGCGGAGGCTGCAAACAGGATTGGCTGACCGCTCTGTTCTGCTTCGCTCAGGATCTGCTCGGCTGCATTGACCTGCGCGGTCCATCCCTTTGCGGATGTCCAGCCGTTGTCAACCAGAACCCAAAGGACACCTTCGCCGGTTTCAAGCGGTTCGCTGGAGCGCCAGATCGGTCCGGCCAGGGCAATGATGAGGATGGCTGCCATCAGCAGGCGGAGCAGTGTCAGCCACCAGGGGCTGCGCTGCGGTGTTTCCTCATGCTGATCGATGCCGATCAGCAGCCGGGTCGGCGGAAACCGGATTTCGCGTGGGCGCGGCGGTGTCAGGCGCAACAGCCACCAGATAACCGGAAGCAATGCCAGCGCGGTCAGGATCCAGGGGGCGGTGAATGTCAGAGGCAATCCTGCGAACACGGGTCAGATGCCTCCTTTTGGCAGTACGTCCAGCGCACCGGACAGGGCACTGTGAAGCACGAGCAAAGGTTCGGACGCCGGACGGTCGGTGTGGTGCAGGACATATGTCCAGCCGGCACGCCTTGCGATGTCACGAATTTCCGCGCGGTGGGCTTCCAGCCGGTTGCGATAATCCTCGCGCCATTTTTCCGCGCGTCCGGCGGTCAGCCGAAACCCCTTTTCCGGATCGGTGAATTCGACCCTGCCGTCAAACGGGAAGGTTTCCTCGATCGGATCGAGGACCTGAACCAGGTGACCACGCGCACCAGTGCTGGCAACACGGGCAACCCATGCCGCGACTTCCTCGATCGGGTCCAGAAAATCGGACACCAGAACCACATCGGCAAACCGTTGCACGGCAGTGGTGTCCGGATAGGCGATCGGTTTGGAAAGATGGGTAAGTGCATCGGCAAGGCGTTCAGCGGCGCGCCGGTCGGAAAAGGCTCTGGTGAGGCCAGGCAGTCCGATCCGTTCGCCTGTTTCAGCCAGCATGTCGGCAAGTGCAAGCATCAGCACAATGGCGCGGTCGCGCTTGGCGACACCTGCAAGGCGGGAGCGGAAGACCATGGAGGGCGAAAGATCTGCCCAGAGCCAGACCGTGTGCGCGGCCTCCCATTCGCGTTCGCGAACATAAAGATGATCATCGCGTGCGGAACGGCGCCAGTCGATGCGCTTTGCCGGTTCACCCATGTTAAACGGGCGGAACTGCCAGAAGCTTTCCCCCGGGCCCGCACGCCGACGGCCATGCCAGCCGGCGATGATGGAACTGGCAACATGGCTTGCCTCGACCAGCAGATCCGGCAGGGCATCGGCGACCGACCGGGCCTCGCCGATGACGTTCGGCCAGGTATCGGCATCAATGCCTGTCTGGTTGCTGCCCTGCGTACTGCTCGAATCCATGCGGTCGGCTTCCTGGCTGGTTAAGGGGAGGGGATCAGGCGATCAGTTCCTTGACCCGTCGAATGACGTCGCGAACGGTGTGACCGTCGGCTCTGGCCGCGAACGTCAGTGCCATGCGATGCTGAAGGACCGGTTCGGCAAGAGCCAAGACGTCGTCGACGGAAGGTGCGAGACGCCCGTCGACAAGCGCGCGGGCCCTGACGGTCAGCATCAGTGCCTGGCTGGCACGCGGTCCCGGACCCCAGGCGATCAGGTTGGTGAGATCGGAAGGTGCGGAGCTGTTGTCCGGGCGTGCGGAGCGCACAAGCTTCAGGATTGCTTCCACCACGGATTCGCCTACCGGCATGCGCCGAACGAGCTGCTGGTATTCCATCAGTTCTTCCGCGCGCATGGCTACCTGGGCCTTGGCCTGATCGGCACCGGTGGTTTCCAGCAAGATCCGGCGTTCGGCCTCAAGATCCGGGTAATGCACGTCGATCTGCATCAGGAACCGGTCGAGCTGGGCTTCCGGCAGCGGATAGGTGCCTTCCTGTTCGAGCGGGTTCTGCGTGGCAAGCACGTGGAAGGGGCGCGGCAGGTCATGCGGGTGCCCGGCGACGGTCACATGATACTCCTGCATGGCCTGCAGAAGCGCCGACTGGGTGCGCGGGCTGGCACGGTTGATTTCGTCAGCCATCAGCAACTGAGAGAAAACCGGACCGGGAATAAAGCGGAACGAGCGGCTGCCGTCGGCACCCTGTTCCATTACTTCGGCACCGAGAATGTCGGACGGCATCAGGTCTGGCGTGAACTGGATGCGCCGGGCGTCGAGGCCCAGAACGGTGCCGAGCGTTTCCACCAGCTTGGTCTTGGCAAGGCCGGGCACACCGACAAGAAGGCCGTGGCCGCCAGCCAATATGGTGACGAGCGACTGCTCCACCACATTTTCCTGACCGAAGATGATCCGGGCGATATCGACCTTGGCATCGCTGATCCGGTTGACGGCACGTTCGGCTTGTTCGGCGACGGCGGCGAGATCTTCTTCGCTTGGGCTGGAGGGAGAAATAACGCTCATGGATCACCTTTCCCGCAATCTGCGTTTCGACTGCCTGTCCGGCCCTGGGGCTAACAACACCCCTGACCTTTGTTGCTGCGACTCAAGCAGTCTGACACCATATAAATCAGTAGATAAGGCGCAATTGTGCGCCATACAGTGGAAAGGTCCAAGAATCTTTCCTCACTTTGGGGAAAAGGTCGGGCCTGCGGGAAGCCGGGAGCAGGCGAAGAAGATCCGGGCGGTAGCGGAATTGTCAAAAATTCCGGTACCTTGATGAAGACGACAAGGGCGAAACATCCATGGCGGAGGCAACCGCAAAAACGGACGGGGCACTGCCCGAAGGTTTAAAGGCACTGATGAGCCGGGCGGACACAGGCGGCAAGGGACCACCTCCGGTCGAGAAGTGGAATCCGCCGTTTTGCGGGGATCTGGACATCCGCATTGCCCGTGATGGCACGTGGTATTATCTCGGTTCGCCGATTGGCCGCATGCCTCTGGTGAAGCTGTTTGCCTCAGTGCTGCGCAAGGACGAGGACGGCCGGCATTATCTGGTCACGCCAGTCGAGAAGATCGGGATCACCGTGGAGGATGCCCCGCTTCTGGCCGTCGAGATGGCGGTGGAAGGCGAGGCGGAAGAGCAGCAGCTCACGCTGCGGACAAATCTCGGTGATCTGGTCGCCGTTGGTGCGGACCATCCTCTTCGATTTGAAAAAGAACCGGACAGCGACGGTTTGAAACCCTATGTTCACGTCAGAGGGCGCCTGGAGGCCTTGTTCACCAGAGCGCTGATGTATCAACTGGCGGATCTTATGGAAGAGCAGGAAACAGATGACGACACCCGGATGGGGGTCTGGAGCGGTGGCCGGTTCTTTTCGGTAAATCCCGCCTTCCTGAGCGTTCAGGACTGACCGAATGAACTGTTTCGTACGACCGGAAACCCCGATTGCATGACTGCATTCCTGACCAAACCACCTGCGGATTCCGCACACTGGACTTCCCTGTTCAGGACGCGGCTGGATGATGCAGCGCTTCGCGACATCGAACGCGAGACCGGTGACCACATTCTCAATCCGGACCTTGGTCCCTATGCAAAGTGGGACGGTCCACCGCGCGATGCGGCAGTTCTCATCGGTATCGTGGAACGCAGCGACGGGCCCAATGTGGTGTTGACGCAGCGAACCGGTCACCTGAAATCCCATGCCGGACAGGTTGCCCTTCCCGGGGGCAAAATCGATCCGACTGACAATGGACCTGTTGAAGCAGCGCTGCGGGAGGCAGACGAGGAAATCGGCCTTGCTCCGGAGCGCGTCGAGTTGATCGGCAATCTGGCGCCCTATCTCACCGGTTCGGGGTACCGTGTTATTCCGGTGGTCGGCACCATTCAAGACGGCGCAGCCTTCCGGCCCAATCCCGGCGAAGTCGAGAGCGTCTTCGAAGTGCCATTGGGCTTTTTGATGGATCCCGCGAACCATCAGAAACTCAGCCGCGAGTGGCAGGGAAAACGCCGCTACTTCTACGCAATGCCCTTCGGAGAACGTTATATCTGGGGCGTCACCGCGGGCATTATCCGCTCCTTGTACGAAACGGTCTACCGCTGATGGTTCGTGTGTTCATACTGCATCTGTTACTTTTCCTTCTTCCTTTCATCACCTACGGACTCTGGCTGTGGCTGAGCAAGCGCAACACCGAGCCTGGCCGCTGGTCTGCCAAGCCGATGGCGTGGCTCACGCTGGTGGGCCTCGTTCTGGTCATTACCGGCCTGGTCGGCATGGCATCCTTCGATCACGCACCGGATGGGGCCAATTGGCGGCCATCGGAAATGCGCGATGGTGTGTTTATTCCGGGCCGGTACGAATAACGCGATGACAACGACTGCCGATCAGATCCTGCAACAGGCGGACTGGCTGAAAACACCGGGAATACAGGCGGTGTTTGCGGCGATCGAGCAAGACGGCGACGAAGCCCGCGTTGTCGGTGGAGCCGTTCGAAACACGTTACTCGGTCACCCTGTTCCAGATGTCGATATCGCGACGACTGCCTCGCCCCAAACAGTGATGGAACGCACGCTGGCCGCGGGCTTGAAGCCGGTTGGAACGGGCATTGACCACGGTACAGTGACGGTGGTCAGCAACGGTTATCCCTACGAGGTCACGACGCTGCGTGAGGACGTGGAAACCTTCGGCCGTCAGGCCCGTGTCGTTTTCGGCAGGAACTGGACGCGCGACGCGGAACGTCGCGACTTCACTCTCAACGCGCTCTATGTCGACTGCGATGGCCGATTGCACGATCCACTTGGTGGACTGGACGATTGTCTGAACCGGCGTGTGCGTTTCATTGGTGAGCCGGACAAGCGCATACAGGAAGACTATCTGCGCATCCTCCGTTTCTTTCGGATCTATGCGGCCTACGGTGCCGGAGAGATGGATGCGGACGGGCTCGGGGCCTGCCTGCGCCAGCGGGACGGCTTGCGGCATCTGTCCGCAGAACGTATCGGCCACGAGATGCGGCGGCTGCTTCGCGCGCCTCTGGCAGGATCCGCACTGAAAATGATGAACGATTGCGGCCTTTGGGAAATCGCGACGGGCGGCCTTGCCCGCATCGATGATTACCTGGCACTGCGCAGCCTGGAAGCCACCGCAAGTGATGTGACCGATCCGGAGCTCGGGCTGGTGGTGCTTGCCGGTTTCGTGCGCGAGGACGTGGAGCGCGTTAGCGACCGGCTTCGGCTGTCGAATGCCGAAAGGGACCGGATGCGGACCGCCTGGGCGGCGATGAAATGTCTTCGCCAGGCCGATGGTCTGCCCGAGGCCGAGCACTTGGTGTATCAGTTCGGCCGTCAGGGCGCGGTCGACGGCCTTTTGGGGCGCTGGGCCGGGTTGCGTGCGCAAGGATCAGATCCAACGGAGATCTTTGGCGGGCTGCTGGAGCGGTTGCGGGAGGTTGCCGTGCCTGAATTCCCGGTCAAAGGCGCAGATCTGATTGCAGCCGGGCACTCACCCGGGCGCGCGTTGGGGGATAGCCTCAAGGCTCTGGAGGCCGATTGGCGCGACAGCGGTTTCTCGCTCTCCAAACAGGATTTGCTGACGCGGGCAGGCGCTGCGACTTAATGAAATCTTATTGAGATTGCGTCACATCGTGATGGTGATTTCCTGTTGGGCGGGTTTTCCGGTTAACTTGTCGTGAGAAGGCGTGTGCGGAATACAATGAGGCGATGAATGGAAATTGTCCTGATCTCAGACGGCCCGCTTCCACTCGATTCTCCGGTCAGAAAACTTCCGTTCTTCTTTCCCGCGCGCCTGATCGACATGTCCAAGGTGTCTGCGAAGACGGTCGGCGAAGGCCGTGTCGCTGTCGTGGAGTTGCTGGACGCGACTGATGCGGGGCTGACCGCGCTCAAGAAATCCTGGGCCAGCATTGCGGAAATCCCGGTGATCTGCCTGGTGTCCAAGAAGAACCGGCGTGAAGTGATCCAGGCGGCAGCGCTCGGCAAGACCGACATCATGGAGCGTGACACGCCACTGGCAATTCTGGTGCGCAAACTCAAGGCAATCATTCCCGACGACCCGCTTGCCAACGTTCCAAAAGGACTTCCGGCGAAGACACTTGAGGCCTACAGGAAAGGCAACTCCTTCCTGGAAAGCATCGCGCTGTCTGCAACGGAAGGATCCAACATCCAGATCAGCCTGATGAACGAGGGGGCGGCGGAGATCCTGTCGTCGCTGTCACTTGACGGTCTCTCACCCTGGCTGGAAGCCGTGCAATCTCACCACAGTGGAACCTATTGTCATTCCCTGATGGTGGCCGGTCTCGCCGGGGCTTTTGCGAAGCATCTCGGCTGGAGCAAGGCGGATTGCCAGGAAGTGATTGCCGGCGGTCTGCTGCATGACATCGGCAAGATGCGCATCCCGCTGACCATCCTGGACAAGGCCAACAAGCTGACGGACGCCGAGCGCGCCATTATCGACAAACATCCCATGTTCGGTCGCGAGATTCTGAAACCGCGGCTCGAAGTGTCGGTCGACATCAAGAAGATGGCCATCCAGCATCACGAGTTTCTGGATGGATCAGGTTATCCCGATGGGCTGAAGGGAGACAGGATCTCGCCAAAAGTCCGCCTGATGACCATTTGCGACATATTCACAGCGCTTACCGAGACCCGGTCCTACAAGGACGGCATGCCGGTTCGCGCTGCCATTGGCGTCATGCTGGAGATGGGCAAGAAACTCGACCAGGTCATGCTGAAGCAATTCGCCCAGATGGTCCTCGATCGGGATTTCGGCGAAGTCAGCCGGCAGCCTCAGAAGGTGAAAGGCACCTCGGCCTTCTGAGTTAGGGCCATTTTACAACGGGGGGCATGGACGAGAGGATCGAGGCAACGTTGCCGCCGGTCTTCAGTCCGAAAATCGTCCCGCGGTCGTAAAGCAGATTGTACTCCACGTATCGGCCCCTGCGGACCAGCTGTTCCTCGCGCTCCATGTCGCTCCACGGCTTCTGGAAATTGCGGCGGACGAGTTCCGGATAGATGTTCAAGAAGGCCAGGCCGACATCCCTGGTGAAGGCAAAATCGTCTTCCCAGGTTCCGCTGTTGAGGTAATCGTAGAAAATGCCGCCGATGCCGCGCGCTTCGTTGCGATGCTTCAGGAAGAAATAGTCGTCACACCAGGCCTTGTAGGCATCATAGTCGGCAACATCGTGTGCGTTGCAGGCAGCGCGCATGGCTTCGTGAAAGGCAACGGTATCGGGGTCGTCCTGCGTTCGCCGTGCGTCCAGTACCGGCGTCAGATCTGCGCCGCCACCGAACCACTGACGGGTGGTGACCACCATGCGGGTGTTCATGTGAACGGCGGGGACATGCGGGTTCTGCGGGTGAGCGATCAGGCTGATGCCGGAGGCCCAGAAGCGCGGGTCCTCGTTGGCGCCGGGGATCTGACCGCGAAATTCGGGCGAGAATTCACCGTGTACGGTGGAAATATGGACGCCGACCTTCTCGAAAACGCGGCCATGCATCATGGACATGACGCCGCCGCCGCCCTTTGCCCCGGTGCTGTCGGTGCGCTCCCAGGGCGTGCGTTCGAAGCGCCCGGCGGGCTGGTCGGCCAGCGGACCGGCGAGATCGCCGATCTCGTCCTCCAGGTCTTCAAAAGCCTTGCAGATACGGTCTCGCAACTCCTTGAACCAGGCCGGTGCGGTTGCCTTCTTGTCCTCGATGCCGTCCGGGATGGGACCGCCGCGGTTTTCAGGTGTGGGTGCGTTCATGTGACTGCCTGGACTGGTTGGGGCCTGCCGGGCCGGCGGGCATGCATGTGATTGCTATCTTTGAGTGTACCCTTGGCTTTTAGGAAATGTGCCTGATTGCCGCAAGGCTTCACCCAGCACCATGCCTGTTGAGACGGCGACGTTGAGCGAGCGCATGCCGTCGGCCATGGGGATCGTCAGCCGGGCATCGGCAAGCGTGTGCACGTCCTCCGGCACGCCCGAACTTTCCCGGCCCATCATCAATATGTCGTCTGGCTGAAACGCGAAATCCGCGTAGGGCACTTCCGATTTTGTCGTCAGCAGGATCAGCCTGCGCTTGTTCGAACGTCGCCAGTCATCGAATGCGGCAAACGAGATGTGGCGGACCATCGCGGCCCTTTCCAGGTAATCCATGCCGGCCCGCTTGAGAGCGCTGTCGGAGATCGGAAATCCCGCAGGTTCGATCAAGTGCACAGTGACGCCCATGCAGGCAGCAAGACGCAGGATCGTTCCGGTATTTTGCGGGATGTCCGGTTGGTAAAGGGCAATGTCTGGCATGGGTATCCGCATTGGTTTCGGGAGACCGGCTCAATAGCAGCAGGCATAACATTTGTCACAGGAAGACCGGTTTCAATGCCCGGTACAAGGCCGGAAGCTGCGGGTTTGGGGCAAATCGTTACATATTTTCATTGGGCCAATTTCGCGCGTGGCGCGTAGGATGACGTGAAGAATCGCTCCAGCCTCCATGGAGACGCCACGTGTCCCCGCTCTTTCGCGCTTTTGAATCCTGGATAGATCCTTTCCGGGAGCCGTCCAAATCCGACATGCCCCATGGCGGGTTTGCCTTCCTGATGTATTTCGTCACGCAGGTGCGCTGGCCGTTCATTGCCATGCTCGCCATCGGCGGGGCGACCGCCTTTGTTGAAGTGGCGATCTTCAATTTTCTTGGCCGCATCGTGGATCTTCTGGAAGAAGGCAATCGGGCGACATTCTTCTCCGATCATTTCTGGACACTCATGACCATGGCCTTCGTGGTGCTGGTCGTGCGCACGCTCACCAATTCGCTGATGGCGCTGGTGGAAGAACAGGCGATCGTGCCCGGGTTCTTCAATCTGGTGCGCTGGCAGTGCCATCAGCGGGTGATGAAGCAGAGCCTTTCCTATTTTCAGGACGATCTCGCCGGGCGCCTGTCGCAGAAGGTGATGCAGTCGGGCATGTCGGCGGGCGATTTCATGACCAACCTTTTGCAGGTGGTCTGGTTCATTGTCGTTTATGCCATCACGACGCTCGTGCTGGTCGCGGATCTGGACCTTTGGCTGGGCGCACTCGTGGCCATCTGGCTGCTTTGTTTCACCGCAACCGCCATCATCTTCGTGCCACGGGTTCGTGCTGCGGCAAAGGATTCGGCAAATGCCTATTCGGGCGTGACCGGACGTCTGGTGGATACCTACACCAATATCCAGTCGGTCAAGCTGTTCGGATCATCGGAAGAAGAAAGCCGGGGAGCGCGGGCCTCGGTTGAGACGATGATTGCCAAGATACGGGTCTTCACCAGGCTTTTGACCACAATTCGCATGATCATGACGCTGGTCAACGGAGTGATGATCGTTTCGATTGCGGGCCTGGCGCTGTCCATCTGGCAGGACGGCGGTATCAGCGCCGGTCATGTGGCCTTCACGCTCAGCCTGATCCTGCGGCTGAATATCCTTTTGAACCGGCTGTTCAACCAGCTCAACGGCCTGTTCCGCCACTTCGGATCGCTGCAGGACAGCATGGAGACCATCGTCAAGCCAGTGACCCTGACAGACAAACCGGCGGCGCCGGAGCTGAAAGTTACTGCGGGGGAAGTGCGGTTCGATAAAATCCGGTTCCACTACGGCAAGGCGGGCGGTGTCATCGATCATCTCGACCTGACGATCCAGCCGGGTGAGCGCGTCGGTATCGTCGGCCCGTCAGGGGCGGGTAAAACCACGCTGACAAGCCTGCTGCTTCGGTTCTTCGACGTGGAGGCGGGGCGTGTTCTCATCGACGGACAGGACGTGCGCGATGTGAACCAGGAATCGCTGCGCCGGTCGATTGGCATGGTGACCCAGGATCCGTCCTTGCTGCATCGTTCGATCCGCGAGAACATCCTCTATGGCCGAACGTCGGCCAGTGAAGAAGAGTTGCTGGAGGCGACGCGCAAGGCCCACGCGTCCGGTTTCATCCAGAGGCTGGAAGACAGGCGCGGCCGCAAGGGGTTCGACGCCTTTGTCGGCGAGCGTGGTGTCAAACTGTCCGGCGGTCAGCGTCAGCGCATTGCAATCGCGCGTGTGCTCCTGAAAGACGCCCCGATCCTCGTTCTGGACGAAGCGACCTCGGCCCTCGATTCGGAAGTCGAGGCTGCCATCCAGGAGAACCTGCAAGGATTGATGACAGGCAAGACCGTGATCGCGATCGCGCACCGCCTGTCGACCATCGCCGCCATGGACCGACTGATTGTCATGAACAGGGGTCGGATCGTTCAGCAGGGGACACACGAGACACTCCTGGAAGATGCAGACGGCCTTTACGCGCAGCTCTGGCACCGCCAGTCCGGCGGATTTCTGGAACCGGAAAGCGAATTCGCCTGAGTTGAAGCTCGCCGCAGCAGCTCAGCTCAATTCCTGCTGATCCAGTGCTCTTGCCGAGGCGTAGAACCGACGAAACAAGGCAGTGCAAAACCAGGGGGCCGATCTTGAAATACGTCACGGCATACATCGCAACAATGCTCGTTTTTCTTGCCGTGGACTACGTCTGGCTGACGCAGGTATCCACCCGGTTCTACCTTGACCGTATTGGCCATCTGATGATGGAAAAGCCCAACATCGCCGCCGCGAGTGTTTTCTATCTGGTGTATGTCGTCGGCATAGTGATCTTCGCGGTTGCGCCCGCGCTCAAGGCAGACAGCCTTGTGACCGCCATTATTTTCGGAGCGCTGTTCGGGTTTTTCACCTACGGCACTTACGACGTCACCAACTACGCAACGCTCAGGGAGTGGCCGGTTTCCGTTGTTCTCGTCGACGTTGCCTGGGGGGCGGTCCTGTCCGCGGTTTCGGCCGGTGCGGGCTTCACGATCACCCGGCTGATGTCCTGATCCGCTAGACGCGAAACGCAGGGCACAACAGTCTCGTCAAAAATATCAAGACTACGTAGTTCTCCGAGGACTGGCCGTTACTGAATTTTTACGTGCAGAGCGGTAGTGTTTCATCTTGCGATAACGGCGCTGAGCAACAGCGGCCGTAAGCGGGGCTGAAAAATTACTGTCGGGGTTTCCACGTGACGCTTTCAATCAAGGGCCGGTTCGTCGCCATGGTTCTGACGGCTGCCGCCATCATGATGGCCGGTACCGCATTTGCTTTCTATACCTTCCGCCAGGCCTTCATGGAAAAGATCGGCACACCCGCCGGTGCGCAGGACTTTCTGACAGGCAATGTTGCCGGAAAGATCGACGGGCTTATCCTGGATCAGATGATCACCATCGGTCTGGTCGTGCTGCCGGTCGGTCTGGCCTTTCTGGCATTTGCAGTCATTTTGGCCGTGGGGCTCGCCCGGCCGATGAACCGGTTGCAGACTGGCCTCGACATGCTGTCCGAAGGCAATCTCGACATCCAGATCGACGGTGCCCATCGGAGCGACGAAATCGGAGCCATTGCACGGTCCGTGACCGCTTTCCGGGCCAATCTCGCCGAACGGGCCAAAGAGCAGGCAAGGCAGGAACTTGCCCACCAGGAAGCCCTCAGCGAGGAGCGCAAGGCGCTGATGCAGGATGTTGCCGATGATTTCGAGAAGTCCGTCATCGGTGTGGTTTCTGCCTTGTCGACGGCTGCCAAAAGCGTTGAAGGCAATTCGGCGGATCTGAACAGGGCGGTGAACTCGTCCATGCAGGCGGTTCAGGAAGTACATCAGGCAACATCGGAAGCCAGCAGTTCCGTCGCTTTCGTGACGAGTTCGGCAGACCGGCTGTCCGGTTCGCTGAGCCGTGTGCGTGAGGACGTCGATCAGGCAACGGACATTGCCAGCACCGCGGTGGCGGAAGCCCGGAAAACCGACGAGATTGTCGGTCGGCTTGCGGAAACCGGCCGTGCCATCGGCGAAATCGTCGAGTTGATCAGCCAGATCGCAAGCCAGACCAACCTGCTTGCGCTCAATGCGACCATCGAGGCTGCAAGGGCTGGCGAAGCCGGGCGGGGATTTGCCGTCGTTGCGAATGAGGTCAAGGCCCTTGCCGAGCAGACGACCAGGGCGACCGAAGACATCTCCGCGCAGGTGACGGCGGTGCAGGAAGTCGCGGAGCTTTCCGAAACCGCCATCCGTTCGATCGCGGAAACCATTGGCCGCGTCAGCGAGATTTCCGGAAAAATCCGCGAAGCGGTCGAGGAACAGACAACGGCCACCCACGAGATCAGCAGCAATGCACTGACGGCGCGGACCAGTTCCGATCAAGTGGCCGAAAACGTCGATACCTTGAGCGACGTTATGGAGACCAGCCGGACGGCTACCGATGAAATGAACGGTGCTGCTGCCGAACTCGGGCAATTGTCAAACAGCCTACAAGAACAGGTTCGGCAATTTCTGCAAAGCGTGCGGGCTGCCTGAGAGACTGCCGCGGAACGCCTTGTGTATTGGTATAAATGACAGTAACCCAATAAAATCACTTGCAGTTTAGAGATTGGTTCAGTTTTGCTCCCGTAGAGTAAGCGTAACTAATATCTTGGCTGAAGACGGAATATGGCAGAATTCTTAGCGAATGTGCCGGGTCAACATCTCCTGCTCGCATTGGGCACCGCTCTGGTTCTCATGGCCGTATGCTATTTATGCGGCCGAAAGCAGCGGGACGGCTCGGCTCCTTCCAACGTTTCCAGATTTGGCAACGATGCCGCAATCCTTCAGCTTGTCGTGGAGCATGCCCATGAAGGACTGGTCATGCAGGACATCGACGGACACATCGAATGGACGAACCCGGCCTATTCCCGCATCACCGGTTTCAGCGCTGAGGAAATTCGCGGCCGGCGGCCTCAGGAATTCATCTTGCCGCCGGAAAACCAGCTCTCCCCGGACGAGATTGAAAACTTCCGCTACGACCTGACGAAGTTCCGGTCGGGAACCGAAGAGCTGATCCTCAACCGGCGCAAGAACGGCGAATTGTTCTGGAACCAGCTGACCTTTGCTGTGGTCGAGGGAAAGACGCTGGAAGAAACCAAGATCATTCTGATTTGCCGGGATGTAACCAGCCAGGTAGAGCATGTGAAGGAGCTGGAGAATGCGCGCATCCGTTTGAAACATCAGGCGGAGCATGACGACCTGACCGGCGTTGCCAACCGGGCCAAGCTGAATGCCTACCTGAAGGAGCGCGTTGCAGAAGGTACGGACGGCAGCGCTCAGATCGGAATCATTCATTTTGATCTGGACCACTTCAAGGACATCAACGACAGCCATGGACACGGAGCAGGCGATGCCGTGCTGCGCCATGTGGCCATGGTGATGAGCCGTGTGCTGGGCAACAAGGGGTTGGTCGCACGTATCGGCGGGGATGAATTCGTCGCGGTGGTCGCGGACCCATCCGGCCCAGGCGAAATGGAAGATCTGGGCAGCCGGATCCTTGAGGGACTGGCCAAGCCGGTGAGAGTGGACCGTCACGAGTTGCGGGTTGCCGGCAGTGTCGGGCTAGTGCTGGCGAAAACGGCGACTGCGAGTGCGTCGGAACTGATCAATTGTGCCGATATTGCTCTTTATGCTGCCAAACGTTCGGGCCGTAGCCAGATCTCCTGGTACACGGATGCGCTTGGAGCGGCACATCGCCACCGGCGCATGATCCAGGCACAGCTGGACGAGGATCTTGAAAACGGCGGTCTGTCTTTGATGATGATACCGCAGTACGACCTGGAGAGCCGGCGGATCATCGGATACGAAGTTACTGCCTGCTGGCTGCATCCTTCCGAAGGGCTCGTGGACCCGGTCAGCCTTCTGTCGACGCACGAAGACGTCAAGAGAATCGCCCAGATCGAGCGTTTCGCGCTGCTGGAGGGTCTTTCCCAGGTCCGGCGACTTCGAGAGCTCTCGAATACGGCGTTCTTCCTGTCGGTGAACCTGAGCGGAGCCAGCCTGAAGGAAAAAGGCTTCGTTGAACAACTTCGTCAAGCTGCCTGTGAGGCTGGTTTCAAGACCGACGACATCGTGGTCGAGCTGGACGAAAAAATCATCCGTTTCGACGAACCGGACGGCCTCGCCGGATCTGTCGACCTTCTGAGGGAAATCGGTTGCAGGGTTGCCCTGGACAAGTTCGGCGGCGGACATGGCGGTGCCGGTCAGCTTATCTATCTGAACGCGGATCAATTGAAGCTGTGTCCGATGCTTATTGCAGGGCTTGAGGACAGCAAGGAAAAACGGCAGCTGGTTCAGTCGGTCACCCGGCTTGCCGGCAATCTGGGGCTGAAGATTTCCGCGGCGGGGGTCGATACGACAAAGCAGGTCGATCTGCTCAAGCAATTCGGCTGCACGACGGTGCAGGGCAAGGTCATTGCGGATCCGCTATCGCCGCATGAAGCAGAAATTCACATGCGCGAGTTCGAGCTGCTGGAGTATCAGTCCTAAGCTCTCTGCCGTTGGGAGAGGTTTGGGGGTCTGTGGCCGATGGGCAACAGATCGATATTTCGTGCTGCAATTTGACGCATTTTTGCTTTTCAAGTTCTCCGAAAGCAGGTACCAACATCCCCAGTCAACTCATGGTGGTTGGCTTTGTTTCCCCAGCAGCCGCCCGGCTGCGCAACCAGGAGGGCACTAAATGACAGATCGCTGCATGATCCACCCATATGCCGCTCTCCAGGCTTGCCCAGGTATCACTGTCCGCTTCCGCTAGGAAGCCACAGACCTTCTTCAAATTCCTGACTTTTGCGGTGACCGGCTGAAGCCGTTCCCATTGAGCTGCATGCGTTGCCGCGCGTGTCTGCCGTCACCACGTTTACGATCCCATTTCGGAGATGATCCGATGTCATTCCATTTCACGCCGGACCTGTCCCCAGCGACAGGCCGTCCGGATATTGAAGTGTCTTTACCAGAAGAGCCACGACAGGCTTTTCCCCGCCGTGCGATGCGTGCCGCTGTCGCCGCTGGCGTCTTTCTGGGAACCACTTTTGCGATCGCCGTCGTGTTCTTCATTCCGGTCATCGTCTTCAATCTGAGCCGGATCGAGGCTCTGGAAATCGCCGGCCGACACATACCGGTGACGCAGTTTGCCGATGAACTCGGCGCGCTTTTCTGGGGCACCTTCATCGTGGCTCTCGCCTTTACAAGTTTCATCGCCAGTCTGCTGCTGTTTGCGACTGGCCGCATAATTCGCCCGCATAGAAAACCTGTGCGCACTGACGATGCCCTGGTGCATCTCAATGTGTTACGGTTGAGCGGGGCCGAGAGGTAATCATGTTCGAGCGTTTCGAAAAACTCGTGGACCCCTTCGAGAAGACTGTTCTCGAAGTGCCCCCGAAGGGCTTCTGGGCCTTCTGTTGGTACTACACCAAACCTGTCTGGCCGATCCTGGCCGGTGTGTCGCTTCTCGGCACGCTGGTCGCGATCGTGGAAGTCTATATCTTCACGTTCCTGGGCGAC
The DNA here is from genome assembly GCF_000475395.1 of Labrenzia sp. C1B70. Classification (NCBI taxonomy): domain Bacteria; kingdom Pseudomonadati; phylum Pseudomonadota; class Alphaproteobacteria; order Hyphomicrobiales; family Stappiaceae; genus Labrenzia; species Labrenzia sp. C1B70. Next base: position 236,717 of record NZ_AXCE01000061.1, on the reverse strand, counting down.
CTGGTCACCTGGCTGGAAAAATCCGATCCGGATACGTTCGTCAGTCAGAACTGGCGCACGCTCCTCTTCATGCTGCTGATCCTGCTGGTGCTGCGCCCGCTGCTGGAGGTTATCTGGCAGCTGCTGTTTCACCAGGGGCTGATGGGCAACTATCCCATGTCCATCCGCTGGCGGGTGCATCGATACCTGCTGCGCCAGAGCGTGTCGTTCTATCAGAACGATTTCGCGGGCAGGATCGCGACGAAACTGATGCAGACAGCGCTTGGTGTGCGTGAGGTCGTCTCGCGCATGGCCGATATCATGGTCTATGTCGCAGTCTACTTCACCGCGGCCGTGATCGTGGTCGCGGGAGCCAATATCTGGCTCAGCCTGCCGTTCCTGGTGTGGATCTGTGCCTATCTGCTCACGATCCGCTTCTTCATTCCGAAGTTGCGGGACGTGTCGAAGGAGCAGGCTGATGCACGCTCCCTGATGACCGGTCACGTGGTTGATGCCTATACCAACATCACCACGGTGAAGCTGTTCTCCCATGCGGAGCGCGAAGAAGCCTATGCGCGCACGTCGATGCTTGGCTTCCTGAAGACGGTCTTCCTGCAGATGCGGCTGGTGACGGGACTGAATATCGTCCTGGTGTTCATCAACATGCTGCTGCTGACCTCCATCGGTGGTCTTTCGATCATTCTGTGGCAGGCCGGCACTGTGACCATCGGCGAAGTCACCATTGCGGTTGCCTTCGTGCTGCGTCTTCAGGGGATGTCCCACTGGATCCTTTGGGAGCTTGCAGGATTGTTCGAGAACATCGGCACCGTGCAGGATGGCATCTCCACCATTTCGCGGGAACGCGAGGTGATGGACGTCAAGAACGCCAAGGCGCTCGAGGTCGGGCAGGGCGAGATCCGTTTCGATCGCATCCGGTTCCATTATGGCAAGGAAGCCGGCGTGATCGAGGACCTCAGCCTGACGATCCATCCGGGTGAGAAGATCGGTCTGATCGGTCGGTCGGGTGCAGGCAAGTCGACGCTGGTCAACCTGATCCTGCGCTTCTACGACCTGGAAGGCGGCCGGATCCTGATCGATGGCCAGGACATCGCCAATGTCCGTCAGGACGACATCCGGGCCGAGGTTGGTGTGGTGACGCAGGATACCTCGCTCCTGCATCGGTCGATCTTCGACAACGTGGCCTATGGCCGTCCGGATGCGACGCGGGAAGAGGTGCTGGCAGCGCTTGAAAAAGCACATGCACTGTCCTTCGTCGACGAGCTGGAGGACATGGAGGGCCGCAAGGGTCTCGATGCTCATGTCGGCGAGCGGGGCGTCAAGCTGTCCGGTGGCCAGCGCCAGCGGGTGGCCATTGCCCGAACCCTGCTGAAGGATGCGCCGATCCTGGCGCTCGACGAGGCGACATCCGCTCTCGACAGTGAAGTGGAGCTGGCCATTCAGGAGAGCCTGTTCGATCTGATGCAGGGCAAGACGGTGATTGCGATTGCCCACCGTCTGTCCACGATCGCGGCCATGGACCGGCTGATCGTGATGGACAAGGGTCGAATCATCGAGGAGGGGTCCCATCAGGAGCTTCTGGAGCGGGGCGGACTTTACGCACAGCTCTGGGAGCACCAGTCGGGGGGCTTTCTGTCCTCGGTTCAGGCCGCCTAAATCCAAAGACCAATGGCAAGAGCGGGATTCAATCGGATTCCGCTCTTGCACTCATTCCCCAAAAAAGGGCAGAAAAGCGGCGCGGCGGTTGTTTTGCCTGCGACATATGCGTTTCGAGGCGTTTGTTGAACTGGACAAGCGTTTCGAAGGGTGCAAAAAGACAAGCCGCTTGGCCGGTGCGGAATAGCCCGTATCCGGCCCCCGATGAGCCCGGCATGGTTCCGTTCCCTTCTTGGGCAAAGAAGGGGTCCCGGACGTGATGCGGGCTTTCGGTACAGGTTGAACAGGTTTCGAGAGGACGCGACCTTGGCACATACGGATCAGGCGGAACCGACCCGCCGCGATTTCCTCTATATTGCGACCGGCGCCATGGGCGTCGTTGGCGCTGGCGCGCTGGCATGGCCGTTCATCGATCAGATGAACCCGGATGCCTCCGCATTGGCTCTGGCTTCCATCGAGGTGGATATCTCTGCCGTGGAAGAGGGGCAGTCGATTACAGTCAAATGGCGCGGTAAGCCGGTATTCATCCGCAACCGTACCGAAACGGAAGTGGAAGAAGCCAAGGCTGTTCCCCTGGCTGATCTTCCCGACCCGCTTGCACGAAATTCTAACCTGCCGGCGGACGCGGAAGCGTCTGACGCCAACCGTGGCGTCGAAGGCAACGAGAAATGGCTCGTCCAGGTCGGTATCTGTACCCACCTCGGCTGCGTGCCGATCGGCAGCTCCGGCGACTTCGGCGGCTGGTTCTGCCCGTGCCATGGGTCTCACTACGACACCGCCGGCCGTATCCGTAAGGGCCCGGCTCCCGAGAATTTGCTGATTCCGCCGCTCGAGTTCGTCAGCGACTCGACGATCAAGATCGGCTAACGGCATAGATTTTTAGGAGACAGCCATGGCTGGACATTCAAACTATGTACCGCAGAGCGCTCCGGCAAAGTGGCTGGAAAGCCGCCTGCCGGTCATCTCGCTCGTTCGCGGCTCTTTTGTTGATTTCCCGACGCCGAAGAACCTGAACTACTGGTGGACCTTCGGTGGCATCCTGTTCTTCGTGCTGATCGCGCAGATCATCACCGGCATCGTGCTGGTGATGCACTACACGCCAAGCACCGATGCAGCCTTCAACAGCGTCGAGCACATCATGCGCGACGTGAACTTCGGCTGGATGCTGCGTTACCTGCATGCAAACGGCGCGTCGATGTTCTTCATCGCCGTGTACATCCACATCTTCCGTGGTCTTTATTACGGTTCCTACAAGGCGCCGCGCGAGATCTCCTGGATCCTCGGCGTGATCATCTTCCTGATCATGATGGGCACTGCCTTCATGGGTTACGTGCTGCCGTGGGGCCAGATGTCCTTCTGGGGCGCAACGGTTATCACCAACCTGTTCTCGGCCATTCCGCTGGTCGGCGAAGAAATCCGCACCTGGCTGTGGGGTGGTTTTGCGGTCGACAACCCGACCCTGAACCGCTTCTTCTCGCTGCACTACCTGCTGCCGTTCATGATCTTCGGTGTCGTTATCCTGCACGTGTGGGCGTTCCACACCACGGGTAACAACAACCCGACAGGCGTTCAGCCGAAGACCAAGCAGGACACGGTTCCGTTCCACCCGTACTACACGATCAAGGATCTGTTCGCGATCATCGTGTTCATGATCCTGTTCGCATGGTTCGTCTTCTACGTGCCCAACTACATGGGTCACCCGGACAACTACATCGAAGCAAACCCGCTCGTGACCCCGGCGCACATCGTTCCGGAATGGTACTTCCTGCCGTTCTACGCGATCCTGCGCGCCATCCCGGACAAGCTCGGCGGTGTTGTCGCCATGTTCGGTGCCATTGCAGTTCTGTTCGTTCTGCCCTGGCTTGACACGTCCAAGGTTCGCTCCGGCACCTACCGCCCGCTGTTCAAGCAGTTCTTCTGGATCTTCGCTGCCAACGCCGTTGCGCTTGGCTATCTCGGCGCCATGCCGGCCGAAGGCACCTACGTTCTGCTCGCCCGGGTCTGCACCGCCTACTACTTCGCCCACTTCCTGATCATCCTGCCGATGCTCGGGTTCCTGGAAAAACCGCGGCCCTTGCCGGCCTCGATTTCCGAAGCGGTTCTGAAGGGCGGAGCCGGCAAACCGGCTGGTGCGACTTCAGCACCGGAAACGAAGTAACGCGGCCCGGATCAGGAGTTAATTGAGACAATGAGCACCATGATCAAAATGGTTCGTTCCTTCGCTGCGGTGGCGGCTGTCGCCATCGCGACCCCGGTCTTCGCAGCAGGCAACGCCCCGCACATCGAGCGGGAGCAGTGGTCCTTCTCGGGTCCGTTCGGTTTCTACGACCGTGGCCAGCTGCAGCGTGGCTTCAAGGTCTACCGGGAAGTCTGTGCTTCGTGCCACGGCCTGAAGCAGGTTTCTTTCCGTAACCTTGCTGAAGACGGTGGCCCGAGCTTCACCGAAGACCAGGCCAAGCAGATCGCGTCCGAGTACACCGTCATCGACGGTCCGAACGACGACGGCGACATGTATGAGCGTCCGGGTATCCTGGCGGACAAGTTCCCGTCTCCGTTCCCGAACGAGCAGGCTGCCCGCGCTTCCAACGGCGGCGCTTACCCGCCGGACTTCTCGCTGCTGGCAAAGGCCCGTGCTGCGCACCGCGGTTTCCCGTGGTTCGTCTTCGACGCCTTCACCCAGTATCAGGAGCAGGGCCCGGATTACATCTACGCGCTTCTCACCAGCTATCCGGAAGAAAACCCGGCATGTCTGGGTGAGGACTTCACCGGCAACTACAACCCGGCATTCCTGGGTGGTTCCGTTACCGCTGAAGCTTGTGCGCACGAGCATCTGACAGGTGGTCCGATCGGCATGGCCGCACCGTTGTCCGACGAGCTGGTCGAATACACCGACGGCACACCGATGACGGTCGACCAGTATGCGCATGACGTCGCTGCATTCATGATGTGGGCCGCCGAGCCGCATCTGGAAGAGCGCAAGAAGATCGGCTTCCGGGTCATGATCTTCCTGATCGTCTTCGCCGGCATGCTCTACTTCACGAAGAAGAAACTGTGGCGCAACGTTGAGCATTGATTGATTGCCGCCTAAGTGCATGATGAAAGCCGCCGGACCTTCCGGCGGCTTTTTCTTTGAGGGGTAATGCAATGCGCCGCGCATTGATGTTTCTGGCAATTCTCCTGCTTCCTGTCCCCGCAAATTCGCAATCGGCCGCAACCCACATGGTCGAGGTTCTGGACATGCATCTTGCCATGCGCGCTGCGCTGCGAGCCGTCGAGGTCTGCAACGAGGCAGGTTTTCAGGCCGGAGCTTCCGTGGTGGACCGTTTCGGCGTCGAGCAAGTGACACTGCGCAGCAACATGGGCGGTGCGCATGTTGCCGAAACCGCCCGTCGCAAGGCCTGGACCGCCGCTTCTTTCAACCTTCCCAGTTCGGATCTTGGTTCGCTCGCCGGACCGGGCGGAGAGGCCAGTCTTGCAGCTATTCCAGGGGCGTTGCCTCTGGCTGGGGGGCTGCCCATCGTCTCGGCGACCGGAATGCTTCTCGGAGCGATTGGCGTTGCCGGAGGCGGTGGCGGCGAGAACGAGGCGAAATGCGCCAAGGCCGGGCTTGACGCCATCGCGGATCAATTGAAATAAACCATCGCTGATGCGGGCCTGTGTCCCGCAGGAATTGATTTTGAATCTGTTTGGAGTGGTTATGGCAGACGCAGTATTGGGCATTATCGGCGGGTCTGGAATCTACGACCTTCCGGGTCTGGAAAACTCCGAATGGATCGCCGTCAACAGCCCCTGGGGCACGCCATCCGATGAAGTGCGTATCGGCACCATTGATGGTCTCAAGGTGGTTTTCCTGCCCCGTCATGGGCGCGGACACGTCTATTCGCCGACAACCATCAACTACCGCGCCAACATCGACGTGATGAAGCGCTGCGGTGTCACCGATCTTCTGTCTGTCTCTGCCTGCGGATCGCTCAAGGAAGAACATGCTCCGGGCACCTTCGTGCTGGTGGACCAGTTCATCGACAGGACGTTTGCGCGGGAGAAGAGTTTCTTCGGTACCGGCTGTGTCGCGCATGTGTCCATGGCGACACCGGTCAGCCCGAAGCTGGTCGATGCAGTGGCGGCAGCCGCGAAAGCTGAGGGCCTCGCCTATGCCAAGGGCGGCACCTATCTGGCCATGGAAGGCCCGCAGTTCTCTTCTCTAGCGGAAAGCCAGCTCTACCGGTCCTGGGGCTGCGACGTCATCGGCATGACCAACATGCCGGAAGCAAAGCTTGCCCGCGAGGCGGAGATTTCCTACGCCACCATCGCGATGGTCACCGACTATGACAGCTGGCACCCGGACCACGGCGAAGTCGATATTCAGGCCATCATCAAGGTTCTTCACGAGAACGCGGAAAACGCCCAGAGGCTTGTTGCCCGTGTCGCAAGGGATCTGCCGCGCGAACATCAGTCCTGCCCGGCCGGGTCGGATACTGCGCTGGAGTTTGCCATGATGACCGCACCGGACAAACGCGACCCGGCGCTGGTGGCGAAGCTCGACGCTGTCGCAGGACGGATCCTGAACCGGACCTAACCGGATTGCCGGCCGAAAGTGTGGCCAGCATAACCCCTTGAGACAAAGCGAAATTGCTTCGACCGGCAGGTCAAACTTGTTATAACCACCGGCCGGGGCAGATGCCTGGAACTATTTTAACAGAGAGATATCCCGATGACCGCACAGACCATTCAGGATGAGCTTGTCAGTGCAATCCGCACGATCAAGGACTATCCGAAAGAGGGCATCCTGTTCCGGGATATCACGACGCTGCTCGGCGATGCCCGTGCCTTCCGCCGGGCGGTCGATGCCCTGGTACAGCCCTGGGCCGGCTCCAAGGTCGATCAGATTGCAGGCATCGAGGCGCGCGGTTTTATTCTCGGGGGTGCGGTCGCGCACCAGCTGTCCGCCGGCTTCGTGCCGATCAGGAAGAAGGGCAAGCTTCCGCACGAAACCGTCCGGATCGCCTATTCCCTGGAATATGGCCTGGATGAGATGGAAATGCACAAGGATGCGATCAAACCGGGTGACCGTGTCATCCTGGTTGACGACCTGATTGCTACCGGTGGAACGGCAGAGGCTGCCTGCAAATTGTTGCGGTCCATGGGCGCCAACATCGAGTCGGCGTGCTTTATCGTCGATCTGCCAGATCTCGGCGGGCGCAAGAAACTGGAAGCGATGAACGTTCCAGTGCGCACCCTCGTGGAATTTCCGGGTCACTAGGTCTGTCATGGCGGGAGGAGCCGAGGGCAGAGACGTGATACCGGACTTTTCAGCGAAATTTCAGAAGGATTTCGAGACCCTTCTGAAATGGCGACGGGACGTGCGCCGTTTCAAGCAGGAGCCGTTGCCGGCAGGCGCTCTCGACCATCTTCTGCAACTGGCAGACCTCGCCCCCTCTGTTGGCAACAGTCAACCCTGGCGAATTGTTGTTGTCGACAGTGCCGAGGCGCGTGGGCGGATCATCGCGAGCTTCGAAGCGGAAAATGAAGAAGCCGCCAGGACCTACAGTGACGACAAGGCGCTCGCCTATCGCCAGCTCAAGCTGGCGGGGCTGAAGGAAGCCCCCGTGCATCTGGCGATTTTCTGCGACGACGACCCGGAACAGGGCCACGGACTGGGCCGGCTGACCATGCCGGAAACGCTGGCCTATTCCACGGTCAGCATGATCCACACATTCTGGCTGGCGGCTCGTGCCGAAGGTGTCGGGGTTGGCTGGGTGTCGATCCTTGATCCGGACGCGGTGACAGAGGCGCTGCAGGTTGACGCCGGTTGGCGCCTCGTGGCTTATCTATGCGTCGGTTATCCGGAAGAAGAGCATATCGACCCGGAGCTGGAGCGAGCGCGTTGGCAGGCGCGCACGCCTCTGGCATCCCGCGTCATTCACCGATAGGGCATCCTGCGGCCAGACGACCGCAAAAAGGATGCTCGCAAATTATGGAAGCGATCGGCAAATGCTTGTTCAATTGGCGACGATTGAAGGGCCGCTGATCTGGAGGCAGGGCAGACCATGAGCGTGATCATCCGACGGATCAACGAGGAAGACAAGGAAGCTGTGTTCCAGCTTCTGGCAGACCGATGGGCAGGCCCCGAAATGCTATTGGACGGCGAGATCGTCGATGCGTCGAGCCTGCCGGGTTATGTTGCCTACGCAGGCGACGATCTTGTGGGGCTTGTCACGCTGATCAAGCGGGAAAGCGAATGGGAAATCCTCACGCTGGACTCGCTCAGCCGCTGGGGTGGCACCGGAACACTGCTGCTGAACGCCGTGGTCGATGAAGCAAAGGCGTCCGGCATCAACCGGCTGACCGTCCGTACGTCCAACGACAACCTCGACGCCTTCCGCTTCTATCAACGGCGCGGCTTCCGTCTGGAGCGGATCGCGCAAGGTGTCATCGACGCCGAGCGCGAAAAGAAGCCGGAAATCCCGCTGCGTGGCGACTACGGTATCGAAATCCGCGACGAAGTCCTGTTTGCCCGCAGCCTTTGAGGTGCTGGCGACATCCCCTTTCTTTCCCACCTTTTCTGCATCGGTCTTGCCAGCCCGAACACCTGTCCGAGTATCCTGTTATTGCCGGACGATCGCGCCGACGGCGTTGACCAAAAGTCTTGAGGCGGTCAGCGCGCTGAGGCCGTCGATATCGTTCGGCGGGTAGAATTCGACAAGGTCAAACCCAACGATCCTTGCGCGTCTGCCCAGACCCGCAATCAGATCGATCACCTGCGTGTAGGTGAGCCCGCCGGGCGTGCGCGCGGCAACGCCGGGCATGATTGCCGGGTCAAGGCCGTCACAGTCCAGCGTGACGACGCAGCGCGCGCCTTGCGGAATATGCTTCAACGCGGCCGAGATGCCTTCTGCGTGGACCTCGCGCGCTGTGACAAAGCGGCTGCCATAGGTTTGTGCAGCCTCGATTTCGTTTTTGCCGGCGCTGCCAACGGCACGCAGGCCAACCTGAACGAGGCCCGCAACATGCGGCATCTCACTGATGCGGCGCATCGGGCTGGAGTAGCCGTAGCGCTCGCCGTCGACCTCATCGCGCCAGTCGATATGGGCATCTATCTGCAGCACCCATAGGGGCCCCTGAGCAGCGAAGGCGGAGAGGAAGGGGATTGGTAGGGAATCATCACCGCCAAGCAGGATCGGAACGGCTGGCAGTGCCAGGATTGAGCGTGTTTGTGCCTCGATCCGTGCCCGGTTGCCTGCGTTGTCGTGCAGCCGGGTGTCGATATTGCCGATGTCGGTGCAGCACACCGGCTGACCCTCGAAAAGCGGTCCACCGAGATCGAAGTCCCAGTGGCCGACGAGGCCGGCATCTTCCTGACTGGCTGCGCGAATGGCATCGGCTGCTCCGGTGTACCCGCTGCTGTCCTTGCCAGGGTAAGTGCTGCCGTGTCCGGCACCGAAGATCACAGCACGTGGTGTCCGGTTTTCTGGAAGCTGTGCGGGAAAGTCGAGAAAAGGCACTCGGTCGGTCCTGTTCGGTTTCTTGCGGGCGGTAATCTGCAGAAAGGCAAATTACCGGGCGTTTGAGAACGCTTTCGATGCCTGACAGCATCAGCCTCAGCTTAATCGAAGACCGGGGTCTGCCAAAGTTCAAGGACAAAAACCGGCTCCCGCGTCAGCTCTTGCCGGATGGGGAGCGGAATTTGCATTGCGGCGCACAATAGTTATACTTGCTCATTCCCAAGTTCATTTTTCCTGAACGGAAAAATTCCGCACATTTGTGCTCAGAATTCCTGAGGAGGATAATTTATGCCCGTCGCCAGGTCCTTGGAAACGGCTGAGGAAATTTCAGATATTGCTTTCGGATTTATGGGCTCCAAGGCTCTTTTTTCTGCACTTCATGTAGATTTGTTTTCACTGCTTTCCGAAAAGACCTTGACGCCACAGCAAGTTGCTGAAGAAAGCGAGCTTGATCTTGATCGCGCCACAACACTGTTGACCGCGCTTACGAGCCTCGGGCTGGTGCGCCGGGAGGGAGCAGGCTTCACCAATTCGCCCGCAGCGGAGGCGTTTCTGGTGAAAGGACGGAAGTATGATTTCGGCGACTATCTGCGGTTTCAGATCGACAAGCAGATGTACCCCTTCATGACCCAGCTCAACGACGCCCTGACGGACAGTCTGGAAGACGACCAGGTTGCTTCCTACGAGACGTGGTTCAGCGACCCGGAAGAAGCACGGCTTTATTCCCGGTCCCAGCATGCAGGCTCGCTTGGGCCCGGGCGGGGACTTGCCAAGCTCGTGGATCTGTCCGCTGCCAAGCAGTTGCTAGACGTTGGCGGTGGCACCGGGGCCTTCTCGATTTCGCTTTGCAAGGCGTATCCGGGACTGCGATCAACCGTTCTGGATTTTCCGAATGTCGCCAAGGTAGGCGAAGAGTTCATTGCCGAAGAAGGCCTGCAGGACCGCATCCGCTATGCGCCGGGCAATGCCCTGAAGGACACATGGCCGGACAGCGCGGACGCAGTGCTGATGTCCTATCTCTTTTCCGGCGTCCCGGGCACGGCCATTCCCGGGCTTGTGCGCAAGGCGTTCGAGGTTCTGACACCGGGCAGTGACTTCATGGTGCATGACTTCATGGTCGACGAAAACCGCGACGGGCCGAAGCTGGCCGCGCTCTGGCAGCTTCAGCACACCGCCTTTAACCCGGAAGCCCGTTCGATCACGAGTTCCTACGTTGCCGGCTTGATGGAAGCCGCCGGGTTCACGGATATCGCAGTTGAAGTGATGATCCCGGGCATGACGATGCTGGTGCACGGCCGCAAGCCGGAATAGCATCACGCGGAAAACTGCGGCAAATGGGCATGATGTCCGTTTGCCGCAGTGCCTGGAACAGGCAAACGGATTAGGGACAAACTCTACGTGTTTTCCCTAAGATCCGGAGAAGAGATGTCTGCTTCATCTGCCCCCAAGGAAGTCCTGGTGCTACGGCTGCTTCTGGCCGTGCCCATCTTGAACCTGTTTCTCAAGGAAGCGCTTTATGGCGCGGACGATGCCAAATACTGGTTCATCGCCAATCTCGCGATGATCTGGGCGGTGTCGATCTATGCCTTCGGATACCCGGCGATCATCCTGCCGGCGCTGACCATGGTGCCGATGGCCTTCTTGTGGATCCTGGACGTCTGCCGCTGAGGCACAGCTCGCATGCGAGACATGGCAAGACAGGATTGCCAACCGCAAAGCGTGCTGCCGTCTTGAGGACGCAGCGCGCTTTTGCGTTTTAACAGTGCCGACTGATTGTCCGGTTAGCGCTTGCGGCGTTCGACGAACACCGCGCCCTTGAAGGAGAACACCAGCGTGCCGTCCTGATTGAAGGCCTGCATGTCGGAATGAACCAGACCCCAGTCCGGGCGGGTCCGGCTTTCGGTCTTGCCGGTGACCACACGCCGGTATCGCAGCGTGTCACCAACAAAGACCGGCCTGATCCACTTGAGATCCTCGAATCCGGGCGAGGGGCCGATATTGGCTGGTGTTTGCCCTGCTGCCAGCGCTTCTTCCTGAAGAGCCTTGTGCCTTGCGACCCAGAGCTTCATGAATACCGCTGCCGTGTGCCAACCGGAAGCGCACAGGCGACCGAAATGGGTCTGCGCGGCGGCCTCCTCGCTGAGATGAAAAGCCTGCGGATCGTATTTTTCCGCAAAACGCACGATGTCTTCCCGGGTGAAGGTGTGTTCCCCAAGGTCAAGCGTGTCACCCACTTCAATATCTTCGAAAAAGGCACTCACCGGGCGACCTCCCGTCTTGCGAACAGGTTCGGGTTTTCCCAGACGAGCACTTCAATGCCCTTCTGGTTCTTGGCCGTCACGCGAATGTTGACAAGTCCAAGGTCCGGTTTCGACCGCAAGTCTCTTGTGTCGAGTATTTCGACCCGGGCCGTTAGGCAGTCACCTGGATGAACGGGACGCTTCCACTGCAGTTTGGTGATACCCGGCGAACCTCGGCCGCTTGTTCTGGTCAGGAAATTTTCGGCAAGCAGACGCATCACCATCGAACCTGTATGCCATCCGGAGGCGGCGAGCCCGCCGAGGATGGATGCCTTGCCGGCCTCTTCGTCGAGGTGGAAAGGCTGCGGATCGAACTCGGCAGCGAAATCGATGATTTCGTCCCTGCTGACGGTGAGGGAGCCCAGCTCGAAGACCTGACCAGGTTCGAAGTCTTCAAAATAAAGGAGATCGGTCATGAATTCCGGTGGTGTTGGCAGTCCGCGGAAACGCGATGGTCCGCGTTCCCGCCTTGAGATTGGAAGAAAAGATCAGTCGTAATAGATCTCGTTATCATCCATGTAGACGTTGCTGGCTTCGCAGATATCGATGTCGATCGGATCGTCGAGAACTTCGGTATCGTCGTCGGCCAGCCAGCCGACCTGGAAGGTCTGCGCGCAATTGCCGGTGTCCGCGGCGAACTCGGCTTTCGCGCTTTCACCCGGCGAAAGCGGTCCGGACAGCCAGTTGTCCGACCAGCCGTCGCCGTCATTGGTGTAGAATCCGACGACAACGTTGTCTTCGGTGTTGTTGTAGATCTGGAAGTACCCTTGCGAGCCGGTTCCCTGTGCGACGGCTGCAGTCGCAGACGCCAGGAGGGCAAGGCCGAGAGTGGCAGATTTCAGTAGCTTCATGGCACGTTTCCCAGGTGGGCAGCCTTGCTGCCCGACAGTGTTGCGTTCAGAAGCTAGTCCCAGCCGTATCGGAAGTAAAACTAAATCCGCCAGCCTTCGTTCTTGCCTGGATCGCCGGTTATACGGTCACGTATTTGCGCCAGTTGTGCTCTTCTTGGAAGCCCAGAACCTCGCGGATCTTGCGGTTCGAAAACAGGGCCTCGTGCTCGCCGAGTTCCCGGCTCAGCGGCACATCGGGGAAGAAGCGCTTGAGGATTTCCGCATTCGGAATATCGACGGAATTCGTGTCGTTGCCGGCGTTGAAGACCTGGTAGCCGAGCCCGTCCTTTTCGAGGCAGCGGTTGACGATCTGACCGAGGTCGCGCGCATCGATATAGCAGAAGATGTTTCTGCGGCGTTGCGCAGGATTGGCAAAGAAATCCGGGAACCGGTCGTATTCGTGCGGCTCGATGACATTGCCGATCCGCAGCGCATAGATATCGAAGCCGGACCGGCGCTGGAAGGCGCGGGCGGTCTGTTCGTTGACCACCTTGGAAAGCCCGTAACTGTCCATCGGGTCGACGTCATAATCTTCTTCGACGGGCAGCACCTTCGGGTCGACCACGCCATCGGCGAAACAGACGCCGTAGGTGGTTTCCGAAGAGGCGATCACGATCTTGCGGATGCCGAGCTTCACGGCGGCTTCAATGACGTTGTATGTGCCGATCGTATTGACTTCGAAGGTTCTGTTGTCCGGATGAATGAGAATGCGCGGCACGGCCGCGAAATGGACCACCGCATCGAAAGTTGGCACCCCGTTGCCCGGTTCCAGTTCATCGAAATTGGCGTAGCTGGTCATGACGTTGAACATTTCACCCGATGAGGTGATGTCGGCGATGAGGTTGTCGACACCTGGATGATCAAGCGGTTTCAGGTCGACATTGACGACGCGATGTCCCTGGGCCAGCAGATAGGGAATGACGTGCCGTCCGGCCTTGCCGGAACCGCCGGTGAACAGAATGCGTTTCTGGGTGGTCATGGTTCAACTCCCCTGTTTTTGAGTTGCGTACATCATGGCCATTCCGACGCCGGAAGCCAGTGCCTGTTTTGTCTTTCTGGAAGAAAGACCTTGTTCTTCCGGAATGTGCCGGTGTGAGGGGCTGGAAGTCAGCAAGATTTATCAAAAAGCATGGTGCTAGGGTCCCATCAATCGAACGGGGCCAAGTCCATGACCAATCACGAAAAACTCACACTCTCACCGCGAGACAACGGCTATGTCCGCCGTTTCACAAGGGTGATCGAATATATCTACGCCAACCTCGACGAGGATCCTGATCTGGCAACGCTTGCCGAGGTGGCAGCCCTTTCTCCCTCACACTGGCACAGGGTCTGGCAGTCGACCTATGGCGAATCCATCTTCGCGACGGTCAAGCGTCTGCGCCTTCATCGTGCCGCGGGAGACCTTGCCTATACGGACCTGGCCTTGCCCGTCGTCGCAAAACGGGCCGGTTACGGCAGCCTGGAGGCTTTTTCACGCAGCTTCAAACAGGCTTACGGCCAGACCCCCACCGCCTACCGCTCCTCCGTTTCCTCGCGCCGGGTTCAGCCGGCCAACGGCGGTGCACCACTTCCCAAACAGAAAGGACCAGCTCCAATGCATGACGTTTCCGTCAAAACCCTTCCTTCCGAAACCCTGGCCGTGCTGCCTCACCGAGGCGCCTACATGGAAATCGGCAAGGCATTTGAGACACTTTTCGGCATTCTGGTGAGCCGTCAGCTGGTCGACCGGATCGGTGCGATGAAGGCGCTCTATTATTCCGACCCGACCCATGTTGCCGAAGATGATCTGCAGTCGGCTGCCGGAGCGGTCATAAACGATAGCTTCCCGGTCGATGCTCCGCTCGAAAAGCGGGAAACGCGTGCCGGTGACTACGCGGTGCTGCGTTACAAGGGACCCTACGCCGACATGAAATGGGCCTACGAGTGGCTTTACGGCGAGTGGCTGACGCAGTCCGGCCGTGAACCGGACGATGCGCCCTGTCTGGAAGTCTATCTCAACAACCCGCGCGACACGGCGCCGGCGGACCTTCTGACCGACATCTGCCTGCCTCTGAAGCCTGCTGCCTGAGCTCTGTTTCAGAGCGGCCAGAACAGCAGGATGGCCGGGATGCTGACGGCCAGGACGAGGATCTCGAGCGGCAGGCCCATGCGCCAGTAGTCGCCGAAGCGATAGCCGCCCGGGCCCATGATGATGGTGTTGTTCTTGTGGCCGATCGGCGTCAGGAACGCACAGGACGAAGCAACCGCCACCGCCATCAGGAACGGGTCGGAGTTCACCTGAAGGGAATTGGCGATCTGGACCGAGATGGGCGCTGCGATCAGGCAGGTGGCAACGTTGTTCAGGAAGTCGGAAAGGGTCATCGTCACCACCATCAGGATGGCGAGGGTGACCCATGCCGGAGCCGTCGAGGTGAGGGCGAGAATACCGTCGGCGATCAGCTGTGCGTTTCCTGCTTCCTCAAATGCTTGTCCAAGGGGGATCAACGAGCCGAGCAGCACGATCACCTTCCACTCCACGGACTGATAAACCTCCGATCCGCTGATCAGGCCGGCGGCGGCATAAAAAATCACACAGGCAGCCAGGGCCACCGGGAGATAGGCAAGGCCAGCAACGGCTGCTGCAATCGCAACGGCAAAGCCTGCGATCGCCAGCCAGGCCTTGTTGCGCTGCATGACGCCCGTCTTGCGTCCTTCCAGAGGCAGAACACCAAGCCAGGCGCAGGCGCTTTCCAGCCGCTCCGGGGTGCCCAGCAGCAGAAGCACATCACCCGGGCGTATCTCTTCGTGGCGAACGCGTTTCTGTACGCGGCGACCCTGCCTGGAAATGCCGAGCAAGGTAACGCTGTGGCCGTAAAGGAGACGCATGTCGAAACTCGACCGGCCGATGATCCTGGCATTGTCCGGCGCGATTGCCTCGATCAGTGACAGGGCGTCGTTGTTCAGGCCGCCCTTGTGCTGTTCTGAGCCGGCGAATTCCAGCTTGGCGGCGCCCATGAAGGCCTCGATGGCCTTGGGGTCGCCTTCCACGAAAAGGTAATCTCCGGATTTGATCGCCTCGCGGCGGGCAAACCCGCGTACACGCCGGCCATTGCGGATGAGGCCGATGATGGCGACATCCTTCTCGTCGGCAACTGGGTATAGATCGCCGACAGTGAGCGGCTTTTCTTCCGAGATTTCCCCGACCTTCAGTTCGGCCGCATAAAGGCTTTCGGCAAAGCCCTCTTGCTTCGGCTTGTCCCGGAAATGGCGGGGCAGCAGGCGCCAGCCGAACAGGGCAACAAAGGCAATGCCTGTCACTGCGACCACGAGGCCGACAGGGGCAAAATCGAACATGGAAAAGGGCGCGCCAAAGGCATCCGAACGATACTGCGCGATGACGATGTTTGGCGGTGTTCCGATCAGGGTGATCATGCCGCCGAGGATGGTTGCGAAAGACAGGGGCATCAGGGAGAGGCCGGGCGAACGTTCCGCCTTCTTGGCCGCCTCCATATCGAGCGGCATGAGCAATGCCAGCGCGGCCACGTTATTGATGATTGCCGACAGACTGGCGCCGACGATGGCCATGAGACCGATATGCCGCGACAGGCCTCTGGAAGCGGAAATCACCACGCCCGCAATCAGTTCCACGGCACCTGAGTTCATCAGCCCGCGCGAGACGATCAGCACGAGGGCAATGATCATGACGGCGGAATGGCCGAAGCCGGAGAAGATTTCCTCGGAAGGGACGAGACCCAGGAACGCACCCAGGATCAACGCGCCAAAGGCAATGAGATCGAAGCGGATACGGCCCCAGACCAGCAGTGCGAAGACAGTGCCGAAGAGGACGAACAGGGCAATCTGGTCAAAGGTCACGAACAGGCTCCGGCAAAGACTTCAAAATCCGGGTTCGACCTGAACATGGCCGACCCGCAATCTCAAGACCACTTAAAGGACTTGGTCCGTCTTCCTTTGCATTTCCGGCCGAACAGAGCTGGACAGCGCCGTTGTCGGAGAAACCGGGACCACGACTTCTAAACACGGATTGCCACCAAAAGGTTCCGCAGCTTTCAAGGGCGAGAGAAGGCCAATAAGACCAGGCCCGGAAAGCGGCTGCTTTCCGGGCCCTTGCAATGCGGCAATACCGGGGATCTCAACGCGAGCGCGCACACGCCCACCCGGGCCTGTCAAATGACCCTGACGGTCAGCTCCGGCAAGCCGTCGATGGTCGCCAGCATGAGATCGCCGCGCTGGACGGAGCCGACACCAGCGGGGGTTCCGGTCAGGATGACGTCGCCCGCACCAAGCTGGAACAGCTCGGACAGCTTGGCGATAATTTCCGGTATTTTCCAGATCAACTGGTTGAGGTCGCCTTCCTGGCGAAGCTCTCCGTTCACGCTGAGAGCAATCCGGCCCTGGTCGAGGAAGCCACTGTCTGCCGCCGGCATGATCCGGCCGATAGGGGCAGAGCGTTCAAAAGCCTTGGCGGCTTCCCACGGGCGCCCCGCCTTCTTGGCCTCCGCCTGCAGGTCGCGGCGGGTCATGTCGAGGGCAACGGCGTAGCCGTAAACATGTTCAAGTGCACTGGCTGCCGGGATGCTGCGCTTGCCGGACTTCAGAACGACCGCGAGTTCGACCTCGTGATGCACGTCGCTGGATAGGGGCGGATAGGGAAACTCGCCGGAAGGATCGAGGTTGTCCGGGTTCTTCTGGAAGAAGAACGGCGCTTCCCTGTTCGGATCGTGGCCCATCTCCACGGCATGAGCGGCATAGTTTCGACCGACGCAATAGACCCGGCGGACTGGAAAACCCTTCTGGCTTTCGCTGACGGGCAGGATCGTGGGGAAGGGAGCCGGAATGACGGTCGACATCGCAGACACTTTCGAGAATTGACGAAAGCCTGCTTGTACCGGGTTCGGCAGCATCCTGTCGAGCGGGAGTTATGTTCGCCCCGGTGGAGCCAGCCTTTGCCGTGCGATTTGTTGGGCACACCAGAGGCGTTCAGGCCGGAATGCAGGTGGTCCTATTGCCCTGGACTACGTTGGAGCCGGCTCCGCTTCTTCGTCCTGGCTGATACTACCGTCCTCCGAAGGCATGAACCAGATGACCACGAAGGCCAGCAGGCCGGCAGCGATCATGTAGAACGCCGGCGCGAGCTGCAGGTGAGTCTTGTCGATCAGATAGGTGGCAAACAGCGGTGCCGTGCCGCCAAAGAGCGCCAGCGGGATGTTGTAGCCGATGGAATAGCCGGTCACGCGTACGGACACCGGGAACTGGCCGACCATGGCGGCCATGAGCGGGGCAAAGAAGGCGGTGAGAATAACGGCCATGCCGAGCTGGCCCAGAATGACCATGACCGGATCCGGATGATGCACCAGCCAGAACATCGGCAGGGCGAAGAGGGCGACACCGCCCGATCCGAACAGCAGTATGGTTCTTCGGTCGATCCTGTCGGCGAGATAGCCGACAATCGGCAACAGCAGCATGAAGACGACCATCACGCTGGTGTTGATCGTCAGGGCCCGGCTTTCCGTGAACTTGACGTAGTCGACCAGGTAGGACGTGAGATAGACGAACGTCAGATAGAAGCCGACGCCGTTGAGGATGTTGCACGCTATCGTCCGCAGCAGGGCGGGTCGGTGGTTGCGCAGGACCTCGCCAACCGGAGCACTGACAGGATCGTGCGAGGAGGGCGGTTGATCCCTTTCTTCTGCCTTGGTGCCGCTGCGGATCATGAAACCGGTCAGGCCGACCAGCAGACCGAAGGCGAAGGGAATGCGCCATCCCCAACTTCCCAGATCGTCCGCCGGCAGGAGGCCGGTTGCCAGTGCCGCCACGCCGGAACCGAGCAGAATGCCGAATGTTGCTCCGACCAGGGCCCAGGAAACCGTGAAACACCGACGCTTGGGCGGGGCTATCTCGTAGAGATAGACGGTCGAGCCGGTGTATTCGCCGCCGACGGAAAGCCCCTGCAGCAACCGCAGCAGCGTCAGCAGCACGGGTGCGGCAATGCCAATCTGGTCGTAGGTCGGCAAGAAGGCGATCAGCGTCGTCGGAATGGCCATCAGGGCGACGGACAACAGAAGGGCCCGGCTGCGGCCGGTCTTGTCGGCAATATGGCCGAGCAGCAGACTGCCGATGGGACGCATGAGGAAGCCTGCCGCAAAGACACCGAAGGTGCTGATCAGGCTGACGGTCGGATCGTCACTCGGGAAAAACTGTTGCGCAAGGATGGGGGCAAGATAGCCGTAGACGGCGAAATCGTACCATTCCAGCGTGTTCCCCACCGTTCCCGCAATGATCTTGCGGATCCTGGTGTCGCTTCGTCCCGCCATATTGGCCCCTCCTGCAGGTCGAATTCCCGTTTGTCCGGGTAACCCTAGAGGGGATATCTTTATCTTCCGTTTCCGTGCCTTCTGAGGCAGGCGGCTGACCGGGAGGTGGAAGCGGACGGGAAACGCGCAGGCAGCGCCTGGCTGCCTGCGCGGGATTTCGTCAGGTGTTGAACTTGAAGAGCAGGACGTCGCCGTCCTTGACGACATATTCCTTGCCTTCGTCGCGAGCCTTGCCCGCTTCCTTGGCTGCGGTTTCGCCTCCGAGGCCGACGTAATCGTCGTAGGCAATGGTCTGCGCGCGGATGAAGCCGCGTTCGAAATCCGTATGGATCACGCCGGCTGCGCCCGGGGCCTTGGTGCCTTCGGTGATGGTCCAGGCGCGGGTTTCCTTCGGGCCTGCCGTGAAATAGGTGATCAGGCCCAGCAGGCCGTAGCCTGCGCGGATCAGCCGGTCGAGGCCCGGCTCTTCAAGCCCGATGGTCTCCAGGAACTCTTCCTGTTCTTCCTTGTCGAGCTGGGAGATTTCCGCCTCGATGGCAGCGGAAATCACGACGGCGGCAGCGCCTTCTGCCTTCGCCTTTTCGGCGACCTTGGCGGAGAGGGCATTGCCTTCGCCTGCGGATGCCTCGTCGACGTTGCAGACGTAGAGAACCGGCTTTGCAGTCAGGAGGTTCAGACCCTTCAGGATCTTCTCTTCATCCGGACCGGACACTTCCAGAACGCGTGCCGGCTTGCCGTCCTGCAGCAGGGCCAGCGCGGCTTCCATGACGGGCAGCACAGCCTTGGCTTCCTTGTCGCCGCCGGAGGCCTTTTTCTTCAGCGGTGCAATGCGGCGCTCAAGGCTTTCCATGTCGGCGACCATGAGTTCGGTCTCGACCGTTTCGGCATCGGCGATCGGGTCGACAGTGCCTTCCACATGGGTGATGTCGTCGTCTTCAAAACAGCGCAGCACGTGTGCGATGGCGTCGACTTCGCGAATGTTGGCCAGGAACTGGTTGCCGAGGCCTTCGCCCTTGGAGGCGCCGCGCACGAGGCCGGCGATGTCGACAAACGTGATGCGCGTCGGAATGACTTCCTTGGACCCTGCAACTTGACGGATCGCGTAGAGGCGCGGGTCCGGAACGGCAACTTCGCCCGTATTCGGCTCGATGGTGCAGAACGGATAGTTGGCAGCCTGTGCAGCTGCCGTCTTGGTGAGCGCGTTGAAGAGTGTGGACTTGCCGACATTCGGCAGTCCGACAATGCCGCACTGGAAACCCATGGGAGTTCGCTTTCGGTTGGTCTTGAGACTTTGCAGCGCTAAATGCCCGAGCCGGGTCAAGAGGTCAAGGCTTTGGCGGACTGCGGGCGGGTGTTTGTCAAGAGCATGTCAGGATGAAGCGGCAAAAGGAAAGGCGTCCGGCGATGTGATCCGGCTGAAAGCTTCCCTCCGGTTGTTTATCGGTTATAGTCGTGTGGGTGTTTTGGGCGATTGTTTTGGGAATTGGGACGCGATGATTTTCAGTCGCAAGAAACACGGGTTTCTGTGTGCATTTTCCGGCAGCCTGTTTGCCACCCTGGCTGCCGTCACCACTTGTGCCACTGTCTTCTCGGCAAATCCGGCATCGGCTCAAAGCTTCAATCCGCGTGATCTGACGGGCCTTTTGGGCGATGCGCCGATCGATCCTGCGCTGCTGGAAGGCGTCGGACAGGTAAATGTCACGCGGGCCTATATCCCCGACGCGATCGACCTGTCGCCAATGATGCCACCACCCCTGCTGCAGACTTACGGCAGCTGTGTTTCCTATGCCATCGGGTATGCCATGCGCGGATATTACGCTGCGCTTGAAAACAACGTGGAACCCGGCAACCGCACCTTCACGCCAAGTCCGGCGTTTCTCCATTCGCAGATCCGCAACCGGCAGGAGGCCTGTGAAACCGCCGGAAGTCATGCGTTTCTGGCGATGGCCTATTTCAAAGGCAACGGCTCTCCCGACCAGGACGACATTCCGGACGCAGCCATGTGTTCGGAACGGGTGGAAACCGCAACGATGGCCCCCGACAGGTTCCGCATTCGAGACTTCCTGTTCGTGTTCGACAAGGGTCGCCAGCGCCGCAACGCGACGGATCGGGATCTGGATGCGATCAAGCAGCAGCTGGCGGCGGGGAACCCCGTGGCCACCGGGTTCCTGATGGTCGGCGTGGTGCCGTCCTCCCAGACGCCGGACGGGGTGACGCTGCAATATCTGAAATCGGGAGAGATCTACCAGGGATCGCTCGGGCGTCACAGCGGGGCCGCCGGAGGCCACCAGATGGTGTTCGTCGGGTACGATGAACGGCGTCAGGCATTCCTCGTCCAGAACTCCTGGGGGCCATACTGGTCCGGAGACGGGTATGGCTGGATCAGCTACGAGGCAACGAAGGCCGACATGCACAACGCGTCGATCATGCGCACGTCCATCGTGCCGCCGCGTCCGGTGCCTGGGCTGACCAGAACCGACCGGGACAATGAGGTGGCCTTTGCAGAGGATAGCTGCAGCAGCCTTTACGTGAGCGAAGATACGCCGGACGGCATGCCGCTGCTCGCCGGTTTCGTGAGTACTCAGGAAGCGCTCCGGAAACTGGAAGCGGAGTTTCCGCCCGAGCAGCTTCAGAAAATCGATGTCAGGCCCTGGCCCGTCTGTGAAGCCCTGAAGACCCTTGCCCGGCCACTGGCGGAACCTTCGCGACCGCGCATTCGGCTCTTGGGAGGCAGCGCGGATCTACGCTACGGAGATTCGCTGGCCTTCGAGGTGACTGCGCCAGATTTCGCCTCGTTTCTCTATATCGTCTATCTGCAGGCCGACGGCACTGTGGTGAACCTCTTGCCGCGTCGCGGTCCGGTGCGCCAGCAGGTGCAATTCGGCGACCGTTTCGTCTATGGCGATGGCCGGCAGGGGCGTCAGAAGTTCACCGTGCAGCCACCTGCCGGATCGGAAGCCATTATCGTGATTGCAGCTCATAGCCCCGTCATCCAACTGGAAGAACTGGAAAACGGCGGATCCGGGCAATTCTCCATGCCTGTGAGCGCTGAAGGCGGCGCCGGTACCGCGGACGACAGATATTTCCTGACGGCATTGCGGGCAGGGATGGCGGACCGGCCGGACGAAATGAGCCTGCCACGTGAGATTTCTGCAGCCGTCCTTCATTTGACGATCCGGGAAGAGTGACACTCAAAGGTTTCGACATGCGCTTTCTTATCGAATTTGCAACCGCCCGCCTGGCATTGGCACCCGTTCTGGCTCTGCTGGTCCCCTTGATGCTGCCAACCAGCGTCTCCGCCCAGTCCGTCACGCCGGATCAGATCATCAACGCGTTGTTGCCAGACGCCGGCGCGCCGAAATCCCGGTCCATGCGAAAGCAGGAACCGCACCCGTTTCGCGGGATCAGCATCGAGGGCCAGTTGCCGCCGGAAGTGGAGCTGCCGCGCATCAATCTGACGGTCAATTTCGAGTTCGATTCCGCCTCACTGACCAACGACGGCATTCTGACGTTGCAGGCGCTCGGACAGGCCTTGCAGGATCCCCGTCTCAGGAACATGCGTTTCCAGATCGCCGGGCACACGGACCTGCGCGGCACGTCGGCCTATAATCTGGACCTGTCGAAACGAAGGGCCTTCATGGTCGCGGAGTTTCTGGCAGCGTTCTATACGATCCCCCGTGAACGGCTTGTGCCGGTGGGGTACGGCGAAAGCCGTCCTGTCGATCCGGGCGATCCGGCCAGCGGCCGCAACAGGCGTGTGGAGATCATCAACGTTCAGCCGCTGTCCTGACCGCCAAAGGCAGGCAGCCCGGTTGTGCCGGTGTTCTTGGAGGGACCGGCCTCAGTCGCCGCCGCCGAGCAGCTTCTTCAGCATGTCAGCCATGGGCCCTGACTTGGGCAAATTGACTGACTTACCTTGCCGGGCCTGGCGGATATGGCTCTGGCCCTTGGGTTTGGCTGGTGCGGGGGTGCCCTGTCCGGGGGCAACGGCCTTGGCGGCTCCAGTCGTGCCATCCTTTGCCTTGCCGTCCTGGCTCTTGCCCTTGCGCTGTGCCTTTTCGGGCTCCAGGGCCAGGGTCAACTTGTTGGCAAACTGGCTGTCCTTGCCTTCGGCCAGCAATGCAGCCTGATCGGCGACTTCCATCAGGAGCGGCTCGAGCCAGTCCCGATCGGCCTTTGCGAAATCACCCAGCACGTAGTTGGACACCAGCTTCTTGTCGCCCGGATGACCGATGCCGAGGCGCAGCCGGCGGTAGCTTTCGCCAATATGCGCCGTGATTGATCTCAGGCCGTTGTGGCCGCCGTGGCCGCCGCCGATCTTCATGCGGAATTTCGCGGGCGGCAGGTCGAGTTCGTCGTAGATGACGACAATGTCTGCCGGCTCGATCTTGTAGAACCGCATGGCTTCGCCGACAGAGCGGCCGGATTCGTTCATGTAGGTGCTGGGTTTCAGCAGCAGGACCTTTTCCGAGCCGAGGCGGCCTTCGGAAACCTGACCTTGAAAACGGGCTTTCCAGGGCTGGAAGCCGGAGTGGCGGCGATGGATCTCATCAACGGCCATGAAACCGATATTGTGCCGATTGCCTTCGTATTTGGCGCCCGGATTGCCCAGGCCGACGATCAATTTCATGGTGTGCCTTTCAAGGTAGAGCGTGCTGCATTTAGCGCAATGCAGACCGGCTGGCTAATCCTGAAACAAAAAAGCAGCCGATGGCGGCTGCTCTGCAAGTTTTCCCGCAAGGGGAAGGGAGGCGGAGACCGCCTCCCGATTTTTGAAGCAAGGCTGCAGCTTATTCAGCTTCGCCTTCACCTTCTTCTGCTTCAGCTTCGTCGTCGGTCTCTTTCATACCGGCCGGAGCAGCGATCGTGGCGATGGTGAAATCGCGATCGGTGATGGTCGGCTGGCAGCCTTCCGGCAGCTTAACTGCGGAAATGTGCAGGCTGTCGCCCGGCTGTGCCTTGGCCAGGTCGATTTCGAGAGCTTCCGGAATGTTGTCGGCCGGAACGGTCATTTCGACGGTGTGGCGAACAATGTTCAGGACGCCGCCCTTCTTGATGCCCGGGCAGGTTTCTTCGTTCAGGAAGTGAACCGGAACTTCAACCGTCAGCGTGGAGCCCTTGGCAACGCGCAGGAAGTCGACGTGCATGACGTCGTCGCGTACCGGGTGCAGCTGGAAATCCTTGGCAATAACCTGATGCTTTTCGCCGTCCACATCGATGATACCGATGTGTGTAAGGAAACCACCCTTGTGCAGGGTAATGGTGGTTTCTTTCACCGGAATGGTGATCGGCAGTGCCTGTTTCTTGTCGCCGTAGATCACGGCAGGGAGAAGGCCTTCGCGACGCAGTGCCCGTGCGGCCCCCTTGCCCACCCGGTCCCGTGCCGACGCCTTCAGCTCATAGCTGGCAGCCATGGCAAAACTCCTTCGAGTGTATAGGTAACGGACCGGCGAACCACCGTGCCAGAAGACTCATGTTGTCCGGGATCGGTCCAGAAGCGCCTCCTCCAGGGGTGCAGGCGCGAGCGCGGATATACCCAAAGCGCAAGGAAAGTGCAAGTCCGCAGTCGCTCGTTTGTCGCAGGGAACTGCGGAAATTTCAAGCTGGTCACCCGCAAACCGGTCTGTAACACAGATTTGCTGAACCTTCCGGTTGACCGATTGGCTCGTCCGGAAGAGGCTGCGGTCCTCTGTGCGGGTGTGTCTCCCGCTGTCCGAAACCGTTTTGCTGACCTTCCCTGTCTGAAAGAATCGACCCCATGGCCATCGATGAAGACCTCAACGACCGTTTGCGCGAGGCGCTTGGAAACAGGGCAGGCATCAGCGAAAAAAGGATGATGGGCGCGATGTGCTTTCTGTTGCATGGCCACATGATCGCGGGTGCCGACCGCACCAGGGAGGGCGAACGGCGTTTCATTTTCCGTCTTGGCAAGTCCAGCCATGCTGCCGGGCTGGCACTGCCGGGTGCTGAACCGATCGTTCAGGGCGGGCGCACGTTGAGTGGCATGTTCTTCGTCGGTGAAGACGATTGCACCGACGAAGTTCTCCAAAATTGGCTGGATCTTGCCATCGCCAATGCTTTGACACTGCCGCCGAAAGGTGCCTGACCTATCCGTTGAGCCTTTTCGATGTGTCTTCCTGAAAGGCCGGGTCGGCTTTTTTGGCGAAGGAGACACGCCAGGGTTCAGCCAGCTCTTCAAGTTCTGACAGAGCCTTTGCCACCGCCGGATCCAGCCGAGGGTTGAACCGGGCGTGGATCACCTCGCGCAGGTTCCAGTCAGGGCAGGGGCGTTCAACGACGGTCAACTCGTCGCCTGCCTGAAACGACCCTTCCTGCAGCACCCGGAAATACCAGCCGGTTCGGCCTGTCTTCTGGAAATGGGCTGCCTGCGTGGGGTTGTCTGTGTGCATGTTCAGCTTCCAGCAGGGCTGGCGGCCCTGGGAAATCTGCATGCGGACCGTGCCGGCCGACAGGATGTCGCCGATGCACAGGTCTTCCTCGGTAAAGCCTTCTGAAGCGATGTTCTCGCCGAAACCGCCGGGCTGATAGATTTCCGCCTTTTCCGGAAAGGCGTCCCGCCAGTGGGCATAATGCTCCGAAGGATAGATATGCAGTGCCTTTTCCGGTCCGCCATGTACGGAAAGATCCGCCTGACGGTCCGTGGTGATGCCGGTGGAGCTGACCTGGAGGATACCATCTGCGCGGGTCTTGCGGATGGCAGACGGCTCCTTGCCCTCCCAACGGTGTTCTGGTTCCCCGGTGAAGAGGGAGACGATACGGGCTTTGGCGGTCATGGCTGATGGCTTTCGGCTGGTGTGTGTTCGTGGCAGAGCTGTGCGGCATCGACAGGCGAGAGCGGCACGTTGAGCAGCTTGCAATAGCCCCCCGTTTCCCGTGCCTCGTGATGGCGGCAGGTGCGGCAGAGGCCGAATGAGCGGCCCCCCCGCTGGTGCAGCATCGTCAGGACAAGTGCTTTCAGGGACGAGGCCAGCGACGCGGCGACGTCCGGCGGCAAGGCGTCGATGACATTCTCCAGAGACGAAGGGTCATGCAACAGGTCCCGGCCTGCCTGGGTGACGTCATAACGAATGCTGCGCTTGTCTTCGTCAGAACGCGTTTCGGCAATCAGCTCCTTGCGGGAAAGCGCCTTGAGGGTTTGCGAAGCCGTGCCGCGTGTCGTTGCCAGAAAATCGGCCACGTGCGAGGGCGCGCGTGAAAAGCGGTTTGCCCGGGCAAGATAGTTGAGCGCAGCAAACTGTGACGGGTTCAAAGGCCCGTTCCATTCCTCGGCAGCGGCAAGACGCGTCAACCGGTCGATCAGGTCGCGAATGGTCTGTGTGTCGGTTGGAGCAAACATGCTCTCTATGTAGCGAGTCGAAATTAAACTTGCAATAGTTTCGACTCGCTACTAATAAGACTGCGTCCTCAATCAAGGAGAAAGCCGATGTACAAATCCATTTCCCAAGCTGTTTTGATCGCAGGTATGTCAACGATCGCCCTGCCGACTGTGGCATCTGCAGGCGGCAATCACGCGCTCCACCAGACGGGAGCAATCCTGTCGCAGGAAAACCCGGAGATCGACCCGAACTACGACATCCTGGCCGCCCATGTGCACCGCAAGGGGCGTGTCGTAACCTTCCACATGACACTGAAGGGAACGGCCGGTGCGAGCGTGCTGGAGGCAAACGGTGCGCTCGCAGGGGCGTCGGTGCAGTCCTATGTCTGGCCAACGTCACTGAAGCCGGAAACGGTCGGGTTTGAAGGGGGGAACGGCATCCTTGCGCTGGTGGCTACCAGCCATCCGGATTTCGACGACACACCGCTTTTTGATGAAGATGGCGACGGCGACCTTCTGAACGATGGCGCGAAATGGCACTCGCACTGGGTGGTGCTGACACCGAACGAGGCCTGCGGTGCCGGCGCACTCTCCGTGCAGGATATTCCCGATGGTACCAACCCGAAGATGCCGGCCACCTGGCCGGGCCTGCCGATCTACATCGACAGCCCTGGATTTTCACCCGTGTTGGAGGCAGAGGAAATTACCCTCAACGTGGCCTTTGCCGATGAAAGCACTGTTGAGACCCTGTCGTATGACGGCGTCACGTCGGCCCTGCGGGTGAACCAGAACGTCCACGCCCCACTGCTGTGCGTCGTCGACGTCTTCGACGTTGCCTCCGGCGATCTCAGCCTGCCGGGAAAATTGACCGGGAACTGAGCCGCATCAGCACCAACCACTCACCGCGTCATTGCCGGGCTTGTCCCGGCAATCCATGCCGCGACCGGGCCGGGTCCCTAGGCCGTGACTTGGGCAAGGAAATGGAATGGATGCCATGGTCGAGCCATGGCATGACGGGGGAAGGGGGCTCTGAGGGGCAGGGGTCGAACTTGGAAAAACGGTCAGCCCTCGTGCGGAGCGTAGGAGGCCGGGTCGACTTGGGCCGGACGTCCGGGGAGGGTGAGTTGCGCCTGCCGGGCCGGGGTTGTTGCGATCACCTTGCCGGACTTGACAACTGCAAGACGCGTTGCCTTCAGGCGAATGGCCTCGATCGTGTCCCGGGCCTGCAGCAACACGAAATCCGCCTTGCAGCCTTTGTCCAGGCCGTACCCGTCCAGGTTCATCGCCTTGGCCGGATGCGCGGTGACGCAGTCGTAGCAGTAGCGGATGGCGTCGCGGCTGGTCATCTGGGCAACGTGAAGCCCCATGGAGGCGACCTCCAGCATGTCGCCGGAGCCCATTGAGTACCAGGGGTCCATCACACAGTCGTGGCCGAAGGCGACATTGATGCCGTAGGACCGCATCTCCGGAACACGGGTCTGGCCGCGGCGCTTGGGATACGTGTCGTGGCGGCCCTGGAGCGTAATGTTGATAAGCGGGTTCGCAATGGCATGCACTTCCGCTTCGGCGATCAGCGGCAACAGTTTGGAGACGTAGTAATTGTCCATGGAATGCATGGACGTCAGATGCGATCCGGCAACGCGGCCCTGCAGCCCGAGGCGCTGGGTCTGATAGGCGAGCGTCTCGATGTGACGTGACATCGGATCGTCGGTCTCGTCGCAGTGCATGTCGACCATCAGACCGCGTTCTGCCGCGATTTCGCACAGCCGCGCGACCGAACGGGCACCGTCGTCCATGGTGCGCTCGAAATGCGGAATGCCGCCGACGATGTCGACGCCCATGTCGAGTGCCGTCAGAAGGTTCTTCTCGGCAGTGGCAGAGCGGTAGAGCCCGTCCTGGGGGAAGGCGACCAGTTGCAGGTCGATGTAGTCCTTCACCTTCTCTCGCACTTCCAGCAGGCCTTTGACGCCGGTCAGCTTGTCGTCGCAGACATCCACATGGGTGCGGATTGCCAGCAGTCCCTGCGAGACGGCCAGATCGCAATATCTCAGGGCCCGCTCGACAACGGCATCAACCGTCAGGATGTCTTTCAGTTCTCCCCAAAGCGCGATGCCTTCCAGCAGCGTGCCGCTGCGGTTCATGCGCGGCAGGCCGAGCGACAGCGTCGCATCCATGTGGAAGTGGCTGTCGACAAACGGCGGCGACACGAGGTGTCCGCCAGCATCGATCACCTGGCCGGCGTCCGCCGTGATCCCGGCTTCCACAGCCTCGATACGGCCGTTCCGGCAGGCAATGTCGATGCCGTGGCGGCCGTCGGGCAGGTTGGCGTTCTTGACGAGGAGATCGAAACTCATGGGACTGTCTCAGCGTTGACCACGGAAGTAGGGCACAAGAAGAGCCCTTGGATAGTCTGCCCGGCGGGCAACGACAATCAGCGCGGCGATGGAAAGCAGATACGGCATCATCAGGAACACCTGGCCGGGAATGAAACTGCCGACCTCGGTCTGAAGACGCACCTGGAAGGCATCAAAAGCCCCGAAGAGCAGAGCGCCGATCAGGGCCTTGCCGGGTCGCCAGGAGGCGAACACCGTCAGGGCGATGCAGATCCAGCCACGGCCGTTGACCATGCCGAAGAAAAACGCGTCGAAGGCCGACATGGTCAGGAACGCGCCGCCAAGCGCCATGATCGCGGAGCCCGCAACCACCGTACCGATGCGGATCGCATAGACCGAGAGGCCCTGCGATTCCACGGCAGCCGGATTGTCGCCGACCGCCTGAATGGCCAGGCCGAGCGGGGTCCGGTAGAGCACATAGGCCGTAACCGCGACCAACAGCAGGGCGAGGAAAGTCAGGGGCGTCTGCTGGAACAGGGCCGGCCCGAGGAACGGCAGGTCGCTCAGGCCCGGAATGTCGAGCGGCTTGAAAGCCTCGATCCGGGGCGGTGACGAGACATCCGGCAGGGCCGTCCGGTAGATGAAATAACTGAGCGAAGTGGCAAACAGCGTCACGCCAATGCCCGAGACGTGCTGAGAGAGCCCGAGAGGCACGGTCAGAATGGCGTGGATCAGTCCGAAGAAGGCGCCGGCCATCGCCGCGACCAGAACGCCGCCCCACAGGCCTGCGCCGAGCCAGACCGCCATCCAGCCGGCCATGGCACCGGCGGTGAAGATGCCTTCGATGCCGAGGTTGAGGACGCCGGCGCGTTCGCAAACAAGCGCTCCGATGACGCCGAAGATCAGCGGGGTCGCGATGCGGAGCGCGGCCGCCCAGAAGTTGGCGGAGATGAGAATGTCGAGGATCTCGGTCATTCTGCCGCCTCCGGGTTTGCCTGGCTGCCGACGAAGCGGATCTTGAAGCGCAGGAACAGACCGGAGACGAGGACGCACAACAGCGCCATGGCGACGATCAGGTCTGCCAGATAGTTGGAGACACCAGTGGCACGGGACATGGAATCGGCCCCTACAAAGATGCTCGCAATGAAGAGAGCCGCCAGAACGACACCGGCCGGGGAGAGCCCGGCAAGCATGGCGACAACGATGCCGGAATAACCGAAACCGGGTGATAGGTCAGCGGTCAGATAGCCTTTCAGACCGGCAACTTCACCAACGCCGGCGAGACCTGCCAGCGCGCCGGACAGAAGCCCGACGCGAATGAAGGTTGCGGTGACCGGAATGCCGGCGTGTCGGGCGGCAGCGGCGTTCTCGCCGACCGCGCGGATTTCGAAACCCCAGACGGTGCGTTTCAAGAGGAAATAGACGCCGAGCGATGAAACGAGGGCGATGACAAGACCCCAGTGAATGCGCATCCGGTCCATCAGCTTGGGCAAGGCCGCTTCATCGAGAATGGGTTCCGACTGTGGCCAGCCCATGCCCATGGGGTCCTTCATCGGGCCTTCCAGCATCATCTGCACGAAGAGCAGGATGATGAAGTTCAGCAGCAAGGTGGTGACGACTTCATCGACGCCAAGCCGGGTTTTCAAAAGGGTTGGACCAAGCATGACCAGCCCGCCGGCGAGCGCACCGGCAACGATCACCATGGGAATGAGAAGGTAGGGCGGTGCGGAAATGACGCCGGTGCCGACGGCAACCGCCGCAAGGGCGCCGGCATAAAGCTGGCCTTCCGCGCCGATGTTCCAGAGCTTGGCCCGGAAGGCGACGGCTGCCGCCAGGCCGGTGAGGATCAGCGGTGTCGCCCTTGTCAGCATTTCGGTGAAGGCAAAGAGTGAGCCGAAGGCGCCCTTGGCCATGAGGCTGTAGGCTTCGAACACCGACAAGCCGGCAAAGGCCATGGGGATGGCGGCAAGCACCAGGGCAGCAACGGCGGCGGCAATCGATACACCCAGCATACGGGAAACGGAGGAGGGGGCACGCGGTTCGAAGCGGATCATGCTGCGTCCTCCGCATTGTGGCCGGCCATCCTGAGGCCGAGAGAGCCGCGGTCCAGCATCTCGCTCGGTTCGGCTTCGGAAAGATGCCCGCGGTGGATCACGGCGATCCTGTCGGAAAGGCGCATGAGTTCGTCGAGATCCTCCGAGATCAGGATGACACCGGCCCCGCGGTCGCGAGCCGCCAGCAGGCGCTTGTGAACATCGGACGTGGCGCCGACATCCAGCCCGCGCGACGGCTGGGCAGCCAGCACCACCTTTGGAACAGTTTCAAGGGTTCTGGCCAGTACGATCTTCTGGATATTGCCACCCGACAGTAGCCGCGCCGGGCTGTCCTCACTCTGGCAACGGATATCGTAGGCCTTGATCAGGTTGCGCGCCCGCTCCCGCATGGCGGAGAACCGCAGCAGACCGAGGCGCTGGTTTTCCGGTTTGCGGATGGCTTCGATGGCAAGGTTTTCCGAAACGCTCATCGCTCCGACAATGCCGTCGTGGTGACGGTCTTCGGGAATGCGGGCAAGGCCGTTGTCGATCATGGTTCGGGCACTTGCGTGGCCGATCACCGTGCCTTCCAGCGTCATGGATCCTTGGGTGAGCGGTTCCAGACCGGAAATGACCCGTGCAAGCGTCGTCTGGCCGTTGCCCGAAACTCCGGCAATGCCGAGGATTTCACCGGATTTCAGCGTGAGATCGACCGCGTGCAAGGCGTCGCGGCCATGTCCGGCGGAGGCCTTGTTCAAGACGAAAAGCGGTGCGCCCGGTGTGCCGGGGGACCGCATTGTCTCGACAATGGCATGGCCGACCATCAATTCGGCCAGCTTGCGCCGGTCGCATTCCGCTGTCGGCAGGTCGGCCACCTTGCGGCCACCGCGCAACACGGCGACCCGGTGCGAAGAGGCAAGGACTTCCGCCAGCTTGTGCGAGATGAAGATGATGCCGAGCCCGTCGTCGGCCAGCTTTTTCAAGGTCGCGAACAGAGTGTCGGATTCCTGGGGTGTCAGCACAGCGGTCGGTTCGTCCAGAACCAGCACGCGGGCATCGCGGTAGAGCGCCTTCAGGATTTCCACCCGCTGTTTTTCGCCGACGGAAAGCTGGGAAATACGGGCGTCGAGGGAAACCGTCAGGCCGGAGCGGGCCATCAGCTCTTCCAGTTTGCGGCGCGCAGGCGCCCGGGAAGAGGAAAGCGCGGCAAGCCGTTCCGTGCCCAGAAGGATGTTGTCGAGCGCGCTCAGGTTTTCGGCAAGGGTGAAGTGCTGGTGCACCATGCCTATGCCGGCCTGGAGCGCGGCATGCGGCGACCCTGGTTCCAGTTCGCTCAAGCCGGAGCCGTCCGGCGAAACCATGACCCGGCCTTCGTCGGCCACGTAGTGCCCGAAAAGGATGTTCATCAAGGTGGTCTTGCCGGCGCCGTTCTCGCCGAGAAGGGCAAGGATCTCGCCCTGTTTCAAATCGAGCGATACGTCGCCATTGGCCGTCAGAGCGCCGAAGCGCTTGGTGATGCCGTCCAATCGCAGCACGACACCAGCGTCCTGTGCCGGACCTGCCATATGATCCCCCCGGGAAAAGAATGAGTGCCGCACTTGAACCCCGCGGCCGGGAATCGCCGGCGGTCATTGTGACCGCCGGACGTGGCAGGCGAAAGCCTACATGGTGGATTTCGGTTCGCTGTCGTTCACATTGACGCGGAACAGGCCGTCGAGGATTTCCTGCTCCTTGGCCTTTGCCGCGGAAACCGCGTCGGCTGGAGCAAGGCTTTCGTCAACAACGAAGCTGCCGCCGCCGTAGGACATGAAGCTGTAGGGGCCGAAATCGGCAGGTTCAAAGGTGTCGCTGGCAACAAGGCCGATCGCCTTGTCGATGGTCGGTTCCATGTGCCACAGCGCGGAGGACAGGATGGTGCCCGGATAGTCGCTTGCCGTGTCGATCACGTTGCCGATCGCCAGAATGCCCTTTTCCTTGGCCGCATCGGAAACGCCGAAGCGCTCTGCGTAAAGAATGTCCGCACCCTTGTCGATCATCGCGAAGGCAGCTTCCTTGGCCTTGGGCGGGTCGTACCAGGAGTTGATGAAGGTCACGAGGAACTTCACGTCCGGGTTCACGGAAGTTGCGCCTTCCATGAAGGCGTTCATCAGGCGGTTCACTTCCGGAATGGCGTAGCCGCCGACCATGCCGATGACATTCGACTTGGTGGTGGCGCCGGCGATCATGCCGGAGAGATAGCTCGGCTCGTGGATCCAGTTGTCGAAGACGGCAAAGTTCGGCTGAGCCGGTCCGAAGGACGACCCCATCAGGAAAGCCGTGTCCGGATATTCCGCAGCCACCTTGCGGGCGGCACGCTCGACGGCGAATGCTTCGCCAACCACCAGATCCATGCCCTGTTCGGCGTATTCGCGCATGACGCGCTCATAGTCGGTGTTGGCAACGTTTTCGGAGAAGGTATAGGTGATTTCACCGCGTTCCTGGGCGGCTTTCAGCGCCTTGTCGATGCGGCTGACCCACTGCTGTTCGACGGGAACGGTGTAGATCGCTGCAACCTTGACCGGGTCGGCGGCATTGGCGGAAGGAACGGACAGTCCTGCCGATACTGTGACAGCCAGAGCGGCCGTCAACATGGCCCTGCGGGCCCTGGAAAATGGTTTGGAAGTGAGCATCTGAAATCCCCTGGAAAAGACCTTGTGCAGACTTAGATGACCACAAAATATGCGTGCTCACAAGCTGGGCAGGAGCTTCGGTGGCAAATTTTTTGAACAATTGGGAAAATTTGTGAAGCTTGGCGCGGACTGGTTGTGAGGGGTGGAAACTACCCGTCCGGTGTCGGCGTGAATGCGGCCCGAAGGAGCGGTTACAAGGTCCCGGCTGCAAAACCTGTGGCTGCCGGCATCCGGCTCCGATTCCCTCCCGCCGGCTCGGGCACGGCCGCAATTTTACGGCAGCGAGCAATACGGCAATCGCGGAAAAGGCAAGTCTTGCAGAAAAATGTGGGCTGAACGCAAAAACGCCCGGCACGGGCCGGGCGTCTTGAGCAGTCGACGTTTCGGCGATTAGCTGAAGAGGCTGGAAACCGACTTTTCCAGTGCCGTGCGGTTGATTGCTTCGCCGATCAGCGGGGCAATCGAGATTGCACGGATGTTGGCTGCAGCCGTGATGGCGGCAGTCGGTTCGATGGAGTTGGTGATGACCAGCTCCTTCAGCTTGGAAGAGGTCACGCGGGCAACGGCACCACCGGACAGAACGCCGTGAGTGATATAGGCCGTTACCGACTGTGCGCCCTTGGACAACAGGGCTTCGGCAGCGTTGCAGAGCGTGCCGCCACTGTCGACGATGTCGTCGACCAGGATGCAGTCATAGCCTTTGACATCACCGATGATGTTCATGACTTCCGATTCCCCGGGCTTGTCGCGACGCTTGTCGACGATGGAGAGCGGAGCTTCGATGCGCTTGGCAAGTGCACGGGCGCGCACCACGCCGCCGACATCCGGAGACACGACCATCACATTGTCGGTCGCGTAGCGTTCCTTGATGTCGCGCGTCATGACGGGCGCTGCGAACAGGTTGTCTGTCGGGATATCGAAAAAACCCTGGATCTGACCGGCGTGGAGATCCAGGGTTAGAATGCGGTCGGCACCGGCTTCGGTAATGAGATTGGCCACCAGCTTTGCCGAGATCGGGGTTCGGCCGGAGGCGCGGCGATCCTGCCGGGCGTAGCCGAAATACGGAATGACCGCGGTGATGCGGCGGGCAGAGGACCGGCGGAGCGCATCGATGATGATGAGCAGCTCCATAAGGTGGTCGTTTGCCGGGTAGCTGGTCGGCTGGACGACGAATACATCTTCGCCGCGTACGTTTTCCTGGATTTCTACGAAGATTTCCTGGTCGGCAAACCGCCGGACCTGGCATTTGGCGAGAGGGGCATCCAGGTATTTGGATATTTCCTCAGCCAGGGCTCGGTTGGAATTGCCCGCGACGATCTTCATGAGCCGCAAGTCCTTCTGGTGCGACGGCGGTTTTGCAGACAGGTTGTGCCTTGCAAACACGCGGAAAGGCCTAGGTCTTAAGTCATGTGCCGGGTGCCGGGAGCCTCGCTCGGAAACCCTCGGCAGGCGGCGGCGTTGTAACAACCAAGCAACCGGACCACAACAGGCGTTCGTGCCTGACGCCCGCTTTTTTTTATTTTTTGTGACGCCACGCCGGAATTACCCGGCAAAGCAATTCATTATCGGTTGAGCCAAGCCTTGATTTCCACCATCGAGCGATTGGCAATGCGTGACAGCGTGCCGGAGCTGACAGCCTGCCATGGGTCGCCCGAGGCTCCGCCGGTATCTTCCGTTCCGGAGATTCGCTTCACGCGGCGACCAGAGCTGTCGACGATGTCGAAAACGTAGAAGACCGTGCCGTTGGAAGGCTGCCCGGTGGCCGACAGATAGCCATTGACCCGGTAGGTGGCGGCCGCGCCGATGCGGCGTACCAGCGTGATGCCCTGTTTGCGGGCTTCGGAGCCGATCATTTCGGACAGCTCGTCGGCAATGTTGCCCGGTGCACCGGTAAACGGTTCGAACGCGAAGGTGATGCCTTCTTCCGGGTCGACCTGACCGGCGATCGTCGGCGCGGTGACAGTGGTCGAGATCGGAGTAGGGGGCTGTGGAGCAGCCTGACAGGCTGCAAGCCCTGCTCCAAGCAGTAGAACCGCCAACAGGCGCCGGGAAGAAATGGATTGTTGGGTGGTCTTGTCTGTCATGGAGACGCTTGGCTCTCGCGGTCGATATCGTCGTGGCAGCGGCCCTGCCGGAAACGCGAAACGCGAACCGGGCCGCAAGGTTGAAACTGGTTTAGCCTGACTTGACCGGCAGGTCGAGAGGCAGCTTGGACAAGCACTCTGGCGTTCCGGTCGTGGTCAGATAGGTCTGGCCGAGCGTCATGGCGGTTCCGGAGTTGGAATCCATCAGGATCATATGCATGAAGATGACCATGTCGGGCTTTACCTCGGCCGGATTGGCCCGGTACGCCATGGGCATATCCATCCAGCTTGGTGTGAACCTGGCACCCAGGGAATAACCGCAGGCGTTCAGCCGGTGCGGCATCAGGCCATGAGCGTCCACCCGTTCCGCATGAGCGTCGAAAACATCGCCGAATGTCTTGCCGGGAACGAGCTGTGTTTCAACGGCGGCCAGTGCTTCACGTGCGGCGGTGTACATCTCCAGATGCCGGTCCGTCGGCGTGCCGATCACCACTGTGCGCATCAGTGCGGCATGGTAGTGGCGGTAGGCGCCTGCCCATTCCAGTGTCAGTTGGTCCTGTTCGGACAGGTTCCGGCGACCTGCCTTGTAACGGCACAGGAGAGCGTCGCGGTCGGAGCCGATGATGAACTCGTTGCCGGGGTAATCGCCGCCACCTTCAAAAATGGCTCCCTGCATCGCAGCCAGGATGCGGCCCTCGTCGGCTCCGGGGTGGATTTCATCCATTGCCGCATAAAAGGCCTTGTCCGCCAGCTCCGCGGCCTTGCGCACATAAACGATTTCCTCGGCGCTTTTCACCGCACGAAGTTCGGGGATCAGGGGCGAGGCATCGCTGACATCGGCGAAACTTGTAAGTTCCTCGTTCAGCTTCAGGGCTATTTTGCCGGTCATGCCCTGTGTGTCGTATTCAACGCCCAGCTTGCAGCCGAGCAGGTCCATGTCGAACAGCAGTTCCTTCAGCTGCAGCACCGGGCTGGCGGAGCCGCGGTCGATCCAGATGCGGATGTCCTCGATGTTCGAGGTGTGCTTGGCCTGGCGTTCGTCGGCAGATCGGGTGAGGAGCACCCGGCGTCCTTCCTTCGTCACCACGAGGCACTGGAAGAAGCAGAAACCGAAGGTGTCGTAGCCGGTCAGCCAGTACATGCTCTCCTGGGCGAAGAGCAGCATGGCATCCAGCTTCTGCGCCTCCATGGCGGCTTTCAGCTTGTCAAAGCGGCTTTCAAACTCGGCATCGGAAAAATGAAGTGCCATGGGTGGTCCTCACAAAAGTGCAATCGCGCTGATCTGGCGGCCGTAATCCGGTTCCTTGCGATGGGTCGTCCGGCGGTAGGAGAAGAAGCGGTCTTCATCGGCATAGGTGCACAGTGCCAGGTCGGCAACGGCCCCCAGTCCAAGAGCCTGAAGCTTGTCCGTAATGAAGGCGGGCAGGTCGAACATGAAGTGCTCTGCCCGTTCCGAAGGCTTGAAGTAGCGGGTGTTGTCCGGGTGTTCCTGAAGGAAACGTTCCTTGAATTCGGGGCCGACCTCATAGGCGCCCTGCGAAATCGTCGGACCCAGCACCGCCGTGATGTTGGTTCTGGTCGCGCCGAGAGCCTCCATGGCGGCAACCGTATTCTGCAAGATGCCGGTAACGGCGCCTTTCCAGCCTGAATGGGCAGCGCCGATGACACCCGCCTTGGTATCTGCAAACAGAAGCGGGCCGCAATCGGCCGTCGCGATGCCGATGGCAAGGCCCGGTGTGGCCGTGACCAGGGCATCGGCCTTGCGGTCTGCATCCTGTGCGAACGGTGCGCTGACAGTGATCACGTCGGCGGAGTGGATCTGATAGGGGGACACCAGGCGATCGGCACCAATACCGAGCTGGCCGGCAACACGGTCGCGGTTTTCAAGAACGCTGCTGCGCTCATCGTCCGAACCGAGACCGATATTGAGGCTGGTGTAGATGCCGCCGGAAACGCCGCCCTGGCGGGTGAAGAAGCCGTGCCGGATGCCATCCAGCTTCAAGACGTCTGCTTCAATTTTCATTCAGGGCTCCTGAGGGGGAGGGGATTCGCCACGCCAGCGACTGATCCTTGGGGTGTTCAGGACGCGCTGTCAAACGGGGGAAACGAATTTCCGGAATTCGTCACTGCGAGCACCTTGAAAAGATCCCCCATCTGGTCAGGCGCGGCCAGCCGTTCGACGGCATCGCGGATCGCCTCCTGTTCGCTGTGGGTTTTACCCGCACCAAGGGCACCTGCCCGTTCCAGAAGACCGGTGCGAAGCAGGAATTCGCCCTGGGTCAGCGGTTCCAGCGTGTGTGCTCCCGCCCGGACAGCCGCCGCCGCCAACGCCTCAAAATTCACATGGGCGGTCAGATCCGCTTCTCCCGGATGAGCCAGGACGTCGTCATAGGCGTGCCTGTAAAGTGCTTGCAGCGTGTCGCCGGCAGCAGTCTTCAGATACCCGTAGTCAATGAGGAGTGCTGCACCGCCGCTATCTGCAATCCGCCGGCCGATTTCTTCGGCGATCGCATTGGCTGCGGGCTGGGTTTCGAAGATCGTGCCGTCCGGTGCAGTGGAAAGGCCAGCGGGCACAGCGTCATCGGGCAGACGGGCGGTGCCGACACCGAAGATCAGCTCTCCGTGCTGCGAAAGCCCGATCTGGCGTTCCTGCCAGCCGTGTTCGGTCTTGACGAACTGATGGATCGGCAGGGCGTCGAAAAACTCGTTGGCAACCAGGATCAGCGGGCCGTCCGGAACGTCCTGGAACCGGTCGCGAAACTGCGGTTTCAACGGACCGCGCTTCAGAGCCGCTGACTGCATGTCCCTCAGTCGCTGGCTGGTCTCAACCAGGTTCAGGCGAGCCGCCTTCACAAAGGCAGGACGCAGGGCTGCCATCCGCAAGAGGTCGGACATCAGTGTGCCGCGACCGGGCCCAAGTTCGACCAGCTGAAATTCCGCGGGCTCTCCAAGTGCCTGCCAGGCGGACAGGCAGGCTGCCCCGACGAGTTCGCCGAACATCTGGCTGACTTCGGGTGCTGTGACGAAATCGCCCGCGGTGCCGAACGGTTCGCGCGTCATGTAGTAGCCGGCGTCCGGGTCCCCGAGGCAAACGGACATGTATTGTGCGACCGAAAGCGGGCCCTCGGTTTCGATCCGTACCTTGATCCTGTCTTTCAGTCCCGTCACGCCGCGGTTGCTCCGGTCCGGCGCCGGGCGGCCCAGATCATGGTTGCGAGGCCCGCCAGGATCATCGGTACAGACAGCAGTATGCCCATGGTGAGAAAGCCGCTCAAATAGCCGATATGGGCATCCGGAACCCTGTAGAGTTCTGCTATCGACCGGGCGATGCCGTAGCCGAAGGCAAAGGCACCGGCAAGAAAGCCGGGCTTTTGCAAAAGCTTGAAGCGCCGGCTGAGCACCATCAGAACCAGAAACAGCACGATGCCTTCGAGCGCGGCTTCATAGAGCTGGCTTGGATGACGGGGATCCGGTCCGCCGTTCGGAAAAACCACGGCCCAGGGTACATCCGTCGGCCGTCCCCAGAGTTCGGAATTGATGAAATTGGCGATACGGCCGAAGAACAGGCCGATGGGAGCCGCACAACCGGCAAGGTCGAACAGGGTCCAGATCGACAGGCCGCGTTTCCAGGCAAACAGGATCATCGCGATGACGGTGCCGGCAAAGCCGCCGTGGAAGGACATGCCACCGGTCCAGATCTCGAGCGCTTCAGCCGGGTGGGCGATATAATAGCCCGGATTGTAGAACAGCACGTAGCCGAGGCGGCCGCCGATGATGATACCGAGCGTTCCCCACAGCACGAAGTCGTCGATCTCGAGCTGTGTGGGGCGGGCAATGCCGCCCCACAGCCGGTCGTTGGCCACCAGCAGACGCATGTAGCGCCAGGCCAGCAGAATGCCGACGATATAGGCAAGCGCGTACCAGCGCAGGGCAAAGGGCCCGAATTCGACGAGTACAGGATCGATTGCGGGAAAGGGCATAACCAGAACAGGCGGCACGGCAGAACCTTCCGATGGTGCGCGGGCGGGTTTCGGGCTGAACGCTTGCGCGATCTTGTCCGCCTCGTCAAGCCGACACGGGTTTGTCAGGCCGGTGGGGCGCTGCCCGCAAGAGGGTTCGGGAGATTGCTCCTGTTGATAGTGAATTCGGCTGCGGCGGAATTGGTCCTTGAAGTTCCCGCCATTCCCTCATACCTCTCTCCCATCGCATGTTTTTCCGATCAAGGAGGGTCCGATGACCCAAGGCCCGAACCGTCTTCTCGATGATTTTGCCAAGCTGATGACCGACGCCGCCGGTGTTGCCCAGGGTGCCCGCCGCGAGGTGGAGACTGCCTTCCGTGCGCAGGCCGAGCGTTTCCTGTCCGACATGGACGTGGTTTCGCGCGAAGAGCATGAAGCGGTTAAAGAGATGGCAGTGCGCGCTCTGGACCGGATCGACGAGCTCGAATCGCGGATCGCCAAACTCGAAAATCCGGAATCCGGCGCTGCTGGAGACGCTTAACCCGATTTGTTGACGTCGATGTGAGCGTTTTCTGTTAATAGTTGATGACAGAATTACGACGCGTGAACATGGCGGGTTTGCGTTGATTTTGGGCAGTGTGATGAAAAATACCGCTGAGTCGTCCACAAGTTTCGGCTTTTTTCGCTCAATTGGTATGTATCGCTTAAGTCAATCCTGCTCCTATACTGAAAGATAACAGGGATTCGTCGGAGCAAGACGGAACCGGTTCCCTTCTAAAAGGGCCGTAACAGGACGCGTTTTGCTCCTCCGGCATGGGACTTTTCCCGGCGGCCCGCCCGGTTATCGTGATCGGGTTCCAGGCCCCCGGCTCAGAAGGGGAGTAGGCACATGAGCCTCATCGAGCTTGAACTCGAGCGACCTGGTAATCCCGTTGACACCATCGAGACGTTCGCCGCCTTGAACGACTGGACGTTCGAAAGGTCGGACGAAGACGAGATCACCATATCCCTGGAGGGGAGCTGGTGTGATTACCACGTCTCCTTCTCGTGGATGGAGGAAGTCGAAGCCCTTCATCTTGCCTGCGCTTTTGACCTCAAGGTCACCGAATTGCGCAAGACGGAAGTTGTCCGTCTGCTCGCACTGGTCAATGAACAGCTCTGGATGGGCCACTTCGATCTCTGGAACAAGGAGAACGTGGTGATGTTCCGGCAGTCGCTGCTTCTTGCGGGCGGTGCGGAGGCCTCCTCGGCACAGATCGAGGGAATGCTGACAAATGCCCTTGAAAACTGCGAACGTTTCTATCAAGCCTTTCAATTCGTCGTCTGGGCCGGTCATTCGGCAGCCGAGGCGTTGAATACGGCCTTGTTTGAAACCGCAGGAGAAGCATGAGCTTTTCAAAGGAACGGCCTTTCCTTCTTGTCGGAGCCGGCAAGATGGGCGGGGCAATGTTATCAGGCTGGATGGCGGAAGGGATCGATCCCGCCGCCATCGTGGTCAGCGACCCGCGTCTTTCCGAAGAGATGGACGCGCTCCTCAAGAAACACGGCATCCGCCATGTGACTTCGGTCCCGGATGACCTTACGGCTGGCATCGTGCTGGTGGCGATCAAGCCACAGCTCATGGACCAGGTCCTTCCCGGGCTGAAGTCTGCCGTTGCTGCAGACACGCTCGTGCTGTCGATTGCGGCGGGTACTCCGGTTGCCAAATTCGAGGAATACTTCGGCAAGGTGCCGATCTGCCGCTGCATGCCGAACACACCGGCCATGGTCAAACGCGGCATCACGGCGGTGTATCCGACTGAGGCAGTTTCCGCTTCTTCCCGTGAAGATGTCACCAAACTTCTGTCGGCGGTCGGAAAGGTGGTCTGGCTCGACAGCGAAGACCAGATCGATCTGGTGACCGGTGTCAGTGGATCGGGCCCAGCCTATGTTTTCTTCCTCGCAGAAGCCTTGAGCGAAGCGGGCAAGCAGGCCGGGCTTCCCGAAGAGATAGCTCATGAGCTGGCCGTTGCCACGGTGTGCGGGGCAGGGGAGTTGATGCACCAGTCCGGTGAACATCCCTCCATCCTGCGCCAGAACGTTACCAGCCCGAACGGCACGACGGCTGCTGCGCTTGACGTGCTGATGCACGCCGAAGGATTGCAGCCGGTTATGAGCGAGGCGGTTGCCGCCGCCGTCAAACGCGCGCGGGAGCTGGCCGGCTGAGGTCGTCCCGGCAACACGGGTTTAATCAGACAAAAGGCCGCCGGAACTCCGGCGGCCTTTTGGTTACCT
Source organism: Labrenzia sp. C1B70 (assembly GCF_000475395.1). Lineage (NCBI taxonomy): Bacteria > Pseudomonadati > Pseudomonadota > Alphaproteobacteria > Hyphomicrobiales > Stappiaceae > Labrenzia > Labrenzia sp. C1B70. The sequence goes on along the minus strand of NZ_AXCE01000061.1, from coordinate 195,373 downwards.
GGCCTGAAAGCCGAAGGGCCTTCGAGCCGCATGGCGCGATTACTGCGCGTTGATGGTCGAAACGGCAAGATTGGTCAGCTTGCTGTTTGCCGCCTTTTCCTGGTCGAGAATGCCGGTCAGCAGGTCGTGGGCCTCATCGTGGCCGAGGACCTTGGCCCATTCGCGCAGTGTTCCGTAGCGGGCGATCTCGTAATGCTCGACCGCCTGGCAGGCAGCCAGCAATGCTGCGTTCCTGGCCGCGCCGCTCGCCTCGCTGATGATGCCGTCGGTTTCCTTGATAAGGCCTTCAATGGCATCGCACTTCTCGCCTTCCGGCTTCTTTCCGAGCGACTTGAAGACCTTTTCCAGAACCTTGACCTGGGATTTCGTTTCCTCCAGATGCTCACCGATCGCATCCTTCAGTTTCTTGCCGTTTGCAGCTTCCTGCAGTTTCGGCATGGTCTTGGTCATGGTTTTTTCGGCGTAGTAGATGTCCTGAAGCGTATGCTCGAAAGCATCGGCAAGCGTTTTCATGGGGCGTCCTTTCACAAGATGCGCTTGGCCCGGGGCGGGGCTCGGCAAAGGTCTGTCAAAGCCACCCGGAGACGATCGGCGCGATGCTCCGTTTCAACGGGGCTTCGCGTGGGGGAACCGATCGCTCGGGCGGAACAGGTCATGAGAAAGGTGACCGGGAGTCCTTCCGGACACTCCGTACACGGTCTCAGGCCCGTCAGTTCAGGAAACGCCGTGCCAGTCGGTTTGGTTCCTGTCCGGTGCCTGCATTTGCCTGAGACCCGCGTTCCTGGAGGGGCACTCCGACAGCCTGCGGCAGCGGGCCACCCTTTTCTGCAAGCGCCTGCGATCCTATGTTGAGGGCTGTAAACACACAGGAGGGCCAGCAATGGCGACCGCGAAGACCAAGCAGAAGATCCTGAAGACCTTTCTCGATCTGTTGTCGGAACATCCTTATGAAGACGTCTCGCTGCCGTTGATCGCCGAGACGGCCAAGGTCAAGCTTTCCGAAATGCGCAGCGCTTATGCCTCCAAGCTGAAGCTGGTTGCCGCCTTCCTGGAACAGATCGACACCGCTGTTCTGGACGAACGCGACGAGGATATGGGCGACCAACCCCCGCGCGATCGCCTGTTCGACATCCTGATGAGCCGCATCGACGCCATGGCCGAACACAAGGAAGCCGTGCGTGCGCTCCACAAGGCGGCGCGAAAGGATCCCGCCCTTGCGCTTGACTTCAACGCCCTTGAAGTGCGCTCGCAGAAATGGATGCTGATCGCTGCCGGGATCGATGTTTCCGGGGTCAAGGCAACCCTCGTTGCCCAGGGTCTCTCCGTTGCCTTTGCCCGTGTCATCGGCGTTTGGCTGGACGAGGAAGACGAAGGCATGCCGCGCACCATGGCGCGCCTCGACAAGGAACTGGACAAGGGCACGTCCTTCATGAAGCGGCTGAACAAGCTGGACGGCGTCGCAAAAGGCATCCGGTCGTTCTTCCGCAAGGCATCGGAACGCTCTGGCCGCCGCGGTGACAGGGCGGAAAGTGGCCGGGAAGACACAGACCTCGGCGGAGAGGCCCCGGCAGGCGCCTGAGCGCTGCCCGGGCCTTGCGAACAGTCATCTGACCGTCCATGGTCGCTCGCGGAACAAAAGGAATGTTTTCGTGAGCGATCAGATCAGTTTTGACGATTTCCTGAAAGTGGATGTGCGTGTCGGCCGCGTTATCAAGGCCGAGGAATTTCCCGAAGCACGCAAGCCTGCCTACAAGATGCAGATCGATTTCGGTCCGGAAATCGGCATCAAGAAAACCTCTGCACAGATCACCAAACACTACACGCCGGAAACCCTGGTCGGAAAGCTGGTGATGGCGGTGGTCAACTTCCCGCCGCGCCAGATTGGCCCCGTCATGTCCGAAGTGCTAACACTCGGCGTTCCGGATGCTGATGGCGAAGTGGTGCTGTTGTCGCCGACCAAGGACGTTCCGATCGGCGGTCGGCTTTACTGATCCGGCGCGCCTGGCCCCGTCTCCAGGGACAAGCTCGTTTCAGGGTTGCAGATTTCGCGCAAGCCGGTTCTGGCGTTCGATCACCCTCGGCAGGTCGATCGTGGTGATCTGACCGTCGTTGACGACCTGACGACCTTCCACGAACAGGTGTTTGACGCGTGTCGGGCCGGCGAGCAGCAGGGCCGCCGGATCCCAGCTGCCCGCGCTTTCTATGCCGGAAACATCCCACAGTGCGATATCTGCACGTTTGCCGAGGGCAAGCCGGCCGCAGTCCGGCCGGTTGAGCACATCGGCTCCGCCACGCGTCGCGATTTCCAGGGCTTCGCGGGCAGACATGGCATCCGCACCGTTGGCCACCCGTTGCAGCAGCATCGACTGGCGCGCTTCCAGGACCAGGTTGCCGGCATCGTTGCTGGCCGAACCGTCAACACCAAGGCCAACCTTCACCCGGGCGTCGCGCATTGCGCGAACAGGGGCAATGCCGCTGCCAAGCCGGCAGTTGGAGCAGGGGCAATGGGCAACGCCGGTGCCGCTGCCGGCGAACAACCGGATTTCCCGATCATCCAGTTTGACGCAATGGGCGTGCCAGACATCCGGCCCGGTCCAGCCGAGATCCTCGGCGTATTGACCCGGTCGGCAGCCGAATTTTTCCTGCGAGTAGGAAATGTCCTCATCGTTTTCCGCAAGATGGGTATGAAGCATAACCTTCTTGTCGCGAGCCAACAGAGCCGCATCGCGCATCAGGTCCCGGCTGACCGAGAAGGGTGAGCAAGGGGCAAGGCCGACACGAACCATTGCGCCTTCTGACGGGTCGTGAAAGGCGTCTACGACGCGAATGGAATCTTCCAGAATGCTGGCTTCCCGTTCAACAAGGCTGTCGGGCGGAAGGCCGCCGTCGCTTTCGCCAATACTCATGGCGCCACGGGTCGGGTGAAAGCGAAGGCCGATCTCTCTTGCGGCGGCGATGGTGTCATCCAGCCGCGACCCGTTGGGATAGAGGTAGAGATGATCGGAGCTGAGCGTGCATCCGGAAAGTGCCAGTTCGGCAAGTCCGGTTTGCGCGGAAACGAACATTTCCTCCGGGCCGAAGCGGGACCAGATCGGGTAAAGGGTCTGCAGCCATCCGAAAAGTAGGGCGTCCTGGCCACCGGGAACGGCTCTGGTCAAGCTCTGGTAGAGATGATGGTGCGTGTTCACAAGGCCGGGTGTCACGACGCAGCCACGAGCGGACAGCGTTTCGCCGGAGGTCTCCAGGTCTTTGCCGATTTCCGCAATCACGCCATCACGCAGACGAATGTCGACGGCTGACAGTTCCCGGCGGTCGTCATCCATCGTGAGGACGGTTTCGGCATTTTTCAGCAGAATTTCAGGCATGGTGCATTCCTCAAGTCCCCGTCTCATCGGAATGCGCTCGGCTGGTGGAAAACGGGGGCAAGAACCAGCAAGCCATTTGGTAGAAAATTGATGTTTGCCCAGTCAACCGGAAATTGGGTGGCGATTGTGTTCAATCACCTTGAAAGACTTTCAAATGAAACAAACTGGTGGCTGAAAAGGCAAGTCTCACGGCCAGTATGGCGGCGAATTCCTGCCTGGAAAGTAAAGTTTTCCTATGCCGGGATACGCAGCCGTGCCCGCAAGCCGCCCATTGGGCTGTCTTCGAGATAGAGGTCGCCGCCATGGGCACGGGCAATGTCACGGGCGATGGCAAGGCCGAGGCCGCTGCCGGTTTCATCCATGTTGCGAGCCAAATCCAGCCGGTGGAAGGCCCTGAAGGCAATCTCGCGCTGGTCTTCGGGAATGCCCGGGCCGTCGTCGTCGACGGTGATGGTGATCCAGCCTCTGTCGACCCGGCCGAGTACTTCCACTCGGTTGCCGTACTTGCAGCCGTTGGTGACCAGGTTGGAGAGGCAGCGCTTCATCGACAGGCGCCGGATCTCGACTTCCGGGAAACCTTCGAACCGGGTCCTAACATCGTGGCCCGAGATCTCCGCTTCTTCTTCCAGTTCCTCCAGAAGCAGCGACAGGTCGGTCTTCTGGATGTCCTCGTCGCCATCGCCGCTGGCGAAGGCCAGATAATCCTCGAGCATGTGGCTCATCTCGTCGACATCCTTGCGCATCGCCTCGCTTTCCGGCGAGCCGCCGAGGAACGCGAGCTGCAGTCTGAGACGCGTCAGAATGGTCCTGAGATCGTGGCTGACACCTGCAAGCATGGTGGTACGCTGCTCGATCTGCCGTTCGATGCGCCGTCGCATGTCGATGAACGCAAGGCTCGCCTGGCGAACTTCGCGTGCGCCGCTGGCCCGAAAGTTTTCCACCGGCCGGCCCCTGCCGAAGGCCTCAGCCGCATTGGCAAGGCGCACGATCGGGCGGATCTGATTGCGCAGGAACAACAGGGCGATGATCACCAGAACCAGCGACGTGGAGAACATCCAGACCAGGAAGATGTGCGAGTTGGAGGCGTAGGTCTGGCTGCGCCTTGTGAAGACGCGCAGGATGGAATCCTTCAACTGGATGCGGATTTCGACGAAGCGGGACCGGCCGACCGTATCGATCCAGAACGGTTTGCCAATGCGCTGCCCGATCGCCTGGCTCAGTTCCTGGTCGATGACGTCGAAGAAAGGTTTGGGCGTCGGAGGGGGCAAGGGTTCAAGCGGTGTCACCGTCATGGACATGCCGAGCGCCCGCGAGGCGAGTTCCTCGATGTTGGCGTAGTCCGGATCCTGCGGATAGTTCTCCAGAACATAGACCACGGCTGCAATTTCGCGCACCACGGCTTCCGACATCCTGCGCGAAACAAGCTGGTAGTGCCTCTCCATGAACACGAAGACGAGCACCGACTGCAGGATCACGATGGGGGCGACAATAATCAGGAAGGTCCGGGTGAACAGGCCCTTCGGCATGACCCGGTACATGAGCCTGGCGACCTGACGATAGACCGCCATCAGCGGTTTCAGGGGAACCGTCAGGGGAACGCGCCGGAAGAAGCTGTCGAGTCTCGCCATTTGTTTCCGGCTCAGTCGCACGCGAGCCTGTATCCGATGCCGCGCACCGTCTGCAGGTAGATCGGGTTTCCCGGATCCGTTTCGATCTTGCGGCGCAGCCGGTTGATCTGGACGTCGACCGTCCGCTCACCCAGGCCGCTATCATCACCGACGATCTTGTGGCGAGGAACGGTCGCGCCCGGTTGCTCGGCAAATATCGACAGGATCTGCTTTTCCCTGTCCGTCAGGCGCACCATGGCCTCGCCGTTCTTGAGTTCACCCCGGGAAGAATTGAACGAAAACGGGCCGAAGCGGATCTCTTCGCTGACAATGACCGGCTGCTGGTTGCCACGACGCAGGATCGCGGCAATGCGCAGCATCAGTTCCCGCGGTTCGAACGGCTTGGAAAGGTAATCATCAACACCGGCTTCCAGTCCGGCGATCCGGTCCGGGGCCTCGGAGCGTGCGGTGAGCATCAGGATCGGGACGGAAGAGTCCTGGCGCAGGGAAACGGCAAGTTCCAGACCGGTCTCACCCGGCATCATGACATCGAGGATGATCAGGTCGAACTCCAGCCCGGACAGGCACGTACGGGCTTCGGCCGCATGGGCGGCGGCGGTCACACGATAGCCGTTCTCCTTGAGCAACCTGGACAGAAGGTCCCTGATGCGCTTGTCGTCGTCGACCAGGAGAATGTGGTTGGCGTTGTCGTCAGGCACCTGGGCATTCATGTCGGCTTTGTCGTCCTTTTGTGACCTCTGCCGGTCAATCCTTCAGATCGTAGAGACTGCGTATCAGCTGCAGGATCTGAGGCCGCGCTTCGGGATCGATCATTCGGAGCAGAAACCTGCGGATAATTTCGTCGCTGCCATCTGGCAATCCAATTAGGGCGCGTTCAAGGCGCTTTTGCTGCAGGCTGGTAAGGTCCACAGCAAGGGCGTGTCCGCGTTCGGTGGTATAGAGCAGTCTCTGCCGCCTGTCGTGATGGCCTTCGCGCTGCTCGATGATGCCGGCGTCCACCAGTTGCTTGAGCACCCGGCCAAGGCTCTGCTTCGTGATCCGGAGAATGCCGAGCAGGTCAGTGACCATGATGCCCGGATTGCGATCCACAAAATGCAGAACACGGTGGTGTGCGCGGCCGAACTCGTACTTGGCCAGTACGTCATCCGGGTCACCGGTGAAGTCGCGATATGCGAAAAAAAGAAGCTCGATAAGGTCGTAGGACAGCGCGTTGGCGCCATCCGTATCGTCCCCTTCGGGCTGCCTGGGCCGAACCCCGTCCGTATCCCGTCTGAGGGGCGGTTGGTCCGGTTTGAAATTTACGTCAGTCATATTGACTTAATTCTGGTCGATTGTTACTTCTATCCGGTCGCGAACGAAATGATCGGTCTTTTTGATGCATTTTCACGCATCAGATGATAAACGAATCCTATCATCGTCGCCGCGGCCATCAGGATACCGATAGTTGGCGTGCTGTGCAAAAAATACAGCGGTAAAAAAGGCGCAAGTCTTTGGCGTCATTTGCCTCTGTTAAAGAGAAAACAAAACAACGCTCATAGAGCGAGCGGGAGATGAAAAATGGCTGGAACGCCTTTTGATCAGCTCAGTGGTGATATCTGGTACGACGGCACTTTCGTGCCTTGGTCGGAAGCCAAACTGCATGTTCTCAGCCACGGACTGCACTACGGCAGCAGCGTGTTCGAAGGTGAGCGTGCTTATGGCGGCCGGATCTTCAAGTCCGAAGAGCATACGGAGCGCCTGCTTGCATCGGCGCGCATGCTCGGTTTCGAGATCCCGTACACTGCTGAACAGATCAACGCTGCCAAGGAAGAAACCCTGGCGCGCATGAACCTGACCGATGCCTATATCCGCCCCGTCGCCTGGCGCGGTAGCGAGATGATGGGTATTTCGGCTCAGCACAACACCATTCACCTGGCGATCGCCACCTGGGAATGGCCGAGCTACTTCAAGCCGGAAGAGCGCCTGAAGGGCATTCGCCTGGATATGGCCGAATATCGCCGTCCGGCGCCTGCAACGGCACCGTTCAAGGCGAAGGCCGCCGGTCTCTACATGATCTGCACCATCTCCAAGCATGCCGCGGAAGCCAAGGGCTACACCGATGCGCTGATGCTGGACTGGCGCGGCCAGGTGGCCGAGGCGACCGGCGCCAACGTGTTCTTCGTCAAGGACGGCAAGATCCATACGCCGACGCCCGACTGCTTCCTGAACGGCATTACCCGCCAGACGGTGATCGGTCTGGCACGCGACCGCGGTATCGAGGTTGTCGAGCGCGTGATCATGCCGGAAGAGCTGCCGGAATTCGAACAGTGCTTCGTTACCGGAACGGCCGCTGAAGTGACGCCGGTTTCCGAGATTGCCGGAAATACCTATCAGGTCGGCGATATCATCAAGACCCTGATGCAGGACTATGATGCCGCTGTGCGTCCGCAAACTCCGGCCCTGCAGGCCGCAGCAGGCTGATAGAACTGCCGCACGGCAAGGACCAGAAAGGCGGGCATTGGCCCGCCTTTTATTTTGCGGTTATGTCGGAATGCGCCGTCAAAAGGAGCTTGCCGAGTAACTTGGCGCGTTCCACCGACCGGTCGCCATGAAGCGGCCAGGTCTGCGTCAGACCTTCCAGAAGAAGCGAGAGTTCGATTTCACAGCCCGCAAGCCCCGTTGCGCTGGCGGCGCGGTCGGCCACCTGTGTCTTGTGTTCCTTCAGGAGATCAAACAGCTTCTCGTCATGGGGAGCAGATGCCACAGCGGCATGGAACAGGCAGCCCCTCGTGGTTTCGGTTTCCATCCAGCTGGCGACCCGGTCGAGGATTTTACCAAGAGCTTGTTCCGGATCGGCCGGCAAGTCGCCAAACACCAGTTTCAGGTAGCGCCGGTGCCGATGCTCCAGGGCCGCGTAGACCATGTCTTCCCGCGACGGCAGGTATTTGTACAGTGTGCGAAGGCTTACGCCCGCCGCATCTCTCAAATCTCCCACGCTTGGTGAGGCAAAGCCGTTTTCGGCAAATGCCTGCTCAAGTCCCGAAGCGATCCTGGTCATGGTGTCGGTCATGCTTGACTATGTAGAATGATCGTTCTACACGTGGCAAGTAGAACGATCATTCTACCAAAGGAAAGCATATGGCGATCCCCGAAAAGATGAGCGGTGTCGTGCTGACGGGGCACGGCGGACTTGAGAAGCTGGTCTGGAGGACAGACCTGCCGGTTCCCGTGCCCGGAAAGAACGAGGTTCTGATCCGTGTCGGTGCGTCGTCGGTCAACAATACCGATGTGAACACCCGAACGGGGTGGTACTCCAAGGCCGTGCGTGGCGACACCGCCTCCGGCGCGGCTGACGGATATTTGGCCGACACCGGAGCGGATGGCAGTTGGTCCGGCAAGCCTTTGACCTTCCCGCATATTCAGGGCGCTGATTGTTGTGGTGAAATCGTTGCGGTTGGCGACGGCGTCCCGGCGAGCCGGATTGGCGAACGGGTTCTGGTGCGGGCGCTTCAATCCGTCGAAGCAGATGGCCAGGAACCTGCAATCTGGACCTTCGGGTCAGAGAGCAACGGTGGATTTGCACAATACGCGACGGCAAGATCTCACGATGCGCTTGCGATAAACTCCCGTCTGAGCGACGTCGAACTGGCTTCGTTTCCCTGCGCCTTTTCCACGGCTGAAGGAATGATGCAGCGCGCTGGTGTCAAGGCTGAGCGTGTGCTGATCACAGGGGCGTCCGGCGGGGTCGGCTCTGCGGCGATTCAGCTTGCCAAGCGCCGGGGGGCGCATGTCACGGCGGTTACCAGCCGGGAAAAAGCAGCCGACTTGCGGCTTCTTGGAGCCGACGACACACTGGATCGGGACGCGGTTCCGCTCCAACAGTCCTTTGACGTTGTGCTGGATCTCGTTGGCGGCCCTTCCTGGGGCAAGCTGATCGATGCGCTTTGCAACAGAGGGCGCTACGTCACATCGGGTGCGATAGCCGGGCCAATTGTCGAACTGGATCTTCGGACGCTCTACCTGCGTGATCTGATGCTTCTTGGAAGCACCTATCAGCCGGACAACGTCTTTCAGGACCTTGTGAGCTACATCGAAGCGGGCGAGATCCGGCCGGTGGTTGCTGAAACCTATCCCTTGCGCGAGCTGCGTGCCGCGCAGGAAAAGTTCCTGGAAAAAGCCTTCATCGGAAAAATCGCAATTGATGTCGGCGCGTGAAGCGCCGACATCAACATTTCATTCTCAGTCCTGGGACTGCTTGTCGTGCATGGCGTGGAACATGCGGCCACGCTCGGCGTAGAGAATGCAGCCGATGGCGCAAAGTCCATAGACTGTGTAGGCGAGGCCAAGGGGCTGGGTCGTGCCATCGAAAAGCTGCCCCATGATGTACCCCAGGATCGCGCCGCCAAGCGTCGAAATGGTGCCGATGACGGAGGAAGCGGTTCCGGCGATGGCGCCGAGCGGTTCCATGGCCATGGCATTGAAATTCGCGCCCAGGAAGCCGAAGCTGGTCATGATCAGCGTTGCCAGTATCATGAACGCCCAGAAGTTCTCCAAACCTAGAAACGCCAGAAGCCACACGATAAACCCGAGCGCGGTGTAGACGACCGCTGCCCCATGGGAGAGCCGCCGCATGCCGATGGCTTCCACCAGCTGCGCGTTGGTGAAGGACGCACCGGCCATGGTGATGGCAATGGCAGCAAAGACGATCGGGAACAGCGTCCCAAGGCCGAAAATGTCGACAAAGATCTGCTGCGACATGGCCAGGAACGAGAACAGGCCGCCGAAAATGAATGCGGTGCCGACCGTGTATCCAAGGCTCACGCGGGTGGTCAGAGCCGTCATATAGGCACTGACGATGGTGGAGACTTCCATCGGGCGGCGGTTTTCGACCGCCAGGGTTTCCGGCATCCTGAGGGCGGACCAGATCATCATCGCAACGCCGTAAATGAGCAGAAGCGCGAAGATCCAGTGCCAGCCGGCAATCAGGAGAACTGCCTGGCCGATGGAGGGCGCGACCACGGGAACGGCCATGAAGACCATCATCACCAGTGACATGACCTTGCCCATGCGCCTGCCGGTGTAGCAATCGCGCACGACGGAAAGCGCCGTGACGCGGGCAGCCGCACAGCCGATGCCCTGAAGGACGCGCGCGATCAAAAGCGTGTCGAGATCCATCGCGAAGATGGCGCCGATACTGGCAAGGCTGTAAAGCGCAAGGCCGCCGACCAGGATGCCGCGCCGCCCCAGTGCATCTGTTACCGGGCCGAAGAAGAGCTGCGCCCCACCAAAACCCACCAGATAGGACAGGAGCACAAGCTGGCGGTTGTTCTCCTCAACGATGTTGAGTGCATCGCCAATCGCGGGCAGGGCCGGCAGCATGACGTCGATGGCCATGGCATTCAGCGCCATGATCATGGCGATGATGGCGACAAACTCGGCAAAGGGAATGCCTGGCTCGCGCAGAACTTCTGAAGAAGAGCCTGAAGCACCCTTTTCTGCCGCCGGCGTTGCGGCGGCTGTGCCGGAGGGTTCACTGTCGTGTTTCACGGGGTCGGACCAATTCAAATGGGTGGGCTGCCGGGGCAGCCGCAAAGCTTGAGAATGGGAAAGAAGCGGCAGAGCGGCCTTGAATCAATAGCAGACTATTCGCTTGTGCAGCTCAGGTCCAGCGTGCGGCGTCCGTGTCGTCTTCGGTTTTCGCTTCCACCCAGGCTCCGGTGCCGCCTTCCGCAGGGTGTTCCTTCTTCCAGAAGGGGGCGCGGGTTTTCAGGTAGTCCATCAGGAAGTCGGCAGCCTCGAACGCGGCCCGGCGGTGGGAAGAGGCAGCGATCACCAGAACGATGTTATGCCCTGGTGCGATCTTGCCGAAGCGGTGGATCACGGTGAGGCCTGTCAGCGGCCAGCGCTCTGCCGCTTCTCCGGCAATCCGGGTCAATTCGGCTTCGGCCATGCCGGGGTAGTGTTCCAGTTCCAGTGCCGCCAGGGTTCCGGCTTCATCCCGGCACAGACCTGTGAAGGTCACCAGCGCACCGACGTCCTTGCGTCCTTCTGTAAGACGAAGGCTTTCGGCCTGCAGGTCGAAGTCTTCTGCCTGGACGCGGACAAGCGGGGTTGTGGCCATCGTTCAGCCGCCTGTCATGGGCGGAAAGAAAGCGACTTCCCGGGCATCGCCAAGCGCAGCGTCGGTTTCCACATGCATCTGGTCAAGTGCGACGCGAATGGCGTCTTCTTCCTCGAACGCGGCGGCGTGATTGTCGTCGAGTGTCTTCAGATGCGAGATCAGATCAGCAACTGTCGCAACCGATGCCGGAACCTCGATGGTTTCCTCTTCGACGCCGACCCGTTCACGGACCCAGGCGAAATAGCGGATGTTCATGAAACCTCCAGGTGGTGTGCGGTCAGGGCCGGTATGAAGGCGCCTATTCCGTTATCAGATGGCCGATGCCGGCCCGGAAATAATCGTACCCTGTATATAGGGTAAGCAGGGCGGCGAGCCAAAGTGCCACGAGGCCTGTTTGCGTCGTATAGGCGAACACGGTGTCGCCCGCCGGGCCTGCAAGCAGAAAGGCGACAGCGATCAACTGGACGGTGGTCTTCCACTTGGCAAGCTTGGTAACGGGAACGCTGACCTGCAGTTCGGCCAGAAATTCGCGCAGTCCCGAGACCAGGATTTCCCTGCACAGGATGATGATTGCCGCGATCATGGTCCAGCCGTAGATGGTTCCGTCACCGGCCAGCATCAGCAGACTGACGGACACCAGCAGCTTGTCTGCAATCGGGTCGAGCATGCGCCCGAGCGCGGACTGCTGTTGCCAGGCCCGCGCCAGGTAGCCATCGAAGAAATCGGTGATCGCTGCCAGAACGAACAGCGCAAGCGCAACCCAGCGGGCTGTGTTGCCTTCGAAATAAAAACAGACCGCAACCGCAGGAACCGCCAAAATGCGCCCATAGGTGAGGAGATTGGGCAGGCTCAGGACAATATTTCGTTTCATGTCGGCTTTCGGATTTCGGGCTGAACCCGGCGCTTTCGGCCCGGGATACGGGTTCCCGGCAGCGCCATGACTATTCATTTCCGGTGAAGATCCGGTCCTTGCTCAATCGAATATGCTATCGCCGACCTGGTCAATCATCAATTTGGCCTTGCGGATCATCTCGTTGGCCGCAGCTTCCTCGTCCGGCAGCGTGTCTGCACGAATGAAGGTATGCACCTTGGTTGTCTCGCCAACCTGCTTTTCAATCCGGCCGCTGACCTGCCATTGGCCGTTCGACAGCTGGGGCTGAGCGACGATCAGGTAACCGTCATAGTCCACCGTCGTTGCCTTCGAGGCGCCTTTGTTGCCGTCTCCGGAAGAGCCGAAAAGGGATTTGAACATCTTGCCGAGCATCTGAGGCCTCAATCCGTTTCATTTGCCCCCTTTTACGAGGGGCGGGGAAGGGCTTCAAGGGGAGAGGCCGGAGAAGCTTGCGGGAATTTGCATTCTTCAGCGCAAGGTGATGGCGCAGAGGCGTTTCGTCCGGCCTGCTCACGTGTTCGGCGATTTGAGGTTCCTGCGTTGACCGGCTTGAAGACCTAGCGGTCGAGCACGACGAAACCCTGACGTTCGAAGGCTTCGCGCGCGTCGGGGCCCTGGAGATAGGCTAGAAACTCTTCTTCCGCGGGTGTGTCCCGATTGGCCAGATCCGCCACCGGATACACAATCGGCGGATGGCTTTCTGCCGGAAAGGTTCCAACGACAGTCACATTGTCCTCTGCCACGGCGTCCGTGGCATAGACAATGCCGTAGGGCGCTTCACCCGTTGCCACCAGCGCAAGCGCGGAACGAACATTGTCCGACTGCGCTACACGTGGTTCCGCCTCGTCCCACAGCCCGAGGCTTTGCAGGGCTGCCTTGCCGTAAATGCCTGCGGGAACCGCGTCGACCAAAGCCATCGCAAGACGGTTGTCGCCCAGGATTTCGGGGAGGTTCAGATCGGCCGAAATATCGAGTGGCTTTGCTTCACGGCCATGTGCAATCAGGACGAGGGAATTGTTCAACAGGTCGAACCGGGTGCCGGCCTCCAGCAGCCTGTCCTTTTCCAGAACATCCATCCAGTCCGGATTCGCCGAGATGAAGATGTCCACCGGTGCTCCCTGCTGGATCTGCCGCGCCAGCGCCGAAGAGCCCGCAAGTGATATCACCAGATCGTGTCCGGTGGCTGCTTCGAAACGCTGTTCGATCTCTTCCAGGGCGTCCGCCAGGCTTGCTGCGGCAAAAACGGTGACTTCCCCTGCTGCCGCAGTGGTTGGCTGAGCCGCAAGGCCTGCAAGAAAGGCCGCACCAGCCAAAGAGCGCAAGCAGGCGAAGAGACTGGAATTGGACATGCAGCTGGTTCCTCAAAATTGCGATATGTTTCTTCGGGAATATCGCAGGCGAAGCTGCCAAAAGGCAAGCGTTATATTCCGTCGGGAATATCGCTTAGCAGGGTCTTCAGTTTTTCAATGTGCGGGTCTCCGGCGGCACGCGCCTTCAGTTCAATCGCGCGATACTCCTCGAGAACGGCGAGGCCGGTCTCGGTAATCTGCGCCCCACCGCCTTTTGCGCCGCCGCGGCTGCGTTCCACGAGGGGAGAGCGGAACATGGCATTGAGTGTTTCCACTAGTTGCCAGGCCCGCTTGTAGCTCATGCCCATCTCACGGCCCGCGGCCGCTATCGATCCGGTGCGCTGAATGCGTTCCAGCAACTCGGCCTTGCCGGGGCCCATCATTTCGTCCGGGCCGAACACGAGGCGGATGCGGAACCGGGGACTGCTGTCTTCGTCTCTCATGCGCCGATATTGACCTTGCCGGCCACGCCTGGACAAGGCGCAAATTTCGGTTCCGCGGGTTTGTCCAAGTGTGCCGGCGAGGTCGTCGCCGACGGATTGGCTCAGCGTACGGTAGACCCGGGCAATTCCGGACCGGTGCGCAGGTACCGCGCACCGGCTCGTTTGGTCTATTCAGCAGCCTCTTCCATTGGGCTCTGCCGCGCTGTGGCAAGCTCGCTTGCATCTTCCCAGCCGGGGGCATCGTCGAAAGCGATAACGGGGCGCTGTTTCTTCCGGTTGAGCAACAGTCTGGTGGCGTCCCGCTTGGCATAATGACCCGCCGGATCGGCAGCTGCCTTGGCGAAGGCGATCATGCCGAGGTCGATGTCCGCAAAGACGAGGCCTTCTTCGTCCTGAGCAATCTGAGTGCCGATTTCCTGTCCGTCCGGAGCGTAGATGCGGGTATAGCCGCCGCCGAGCGGGCATAGTGCTTCCTTTTCCGGATCGCCCTGGCAGAGCTCGTCCTGGATGTCCCTGGTGACCAGCGAGCAGGGTGCAAGCACGAAACAACCGCCTTCAACCGCGTAGATCATCGACGCCGCGTTGTTGACTTCGTGGCCAAGGGCGTAGGCCGTGCCCTTGTAGAGGTGGAGATTGGGCCAGGCGGCGCAATGGATCTGCTCGTTCTGGGCATACATGGCGTATTTCGACAGCGGTTGCAGGTGTTCCCAGCAGGCCAGCTGGCCGATGCGGCCGAGGGAGGTTTCGACCACGGCAAGATCAGAGCCGTCGCCTTCGCCATAGACCGTGCGTTCCACGTGGGTGGGTTTCAGCTTGCGCCGCCGGTTCACGACCGTGCCGGTCTCGTCGAAATGCCATTGGGCTATATAAAGCGAGCCGCCGTCACGTTCCGAGCAGCCCATGGAAAGCTGGATGTTGTTTTTCCGGCAGGCGTCGGCCAGGCGCTTTTCATGGTCCGATCCGGCGACGATGGAATTTTCGAAATAGCGTCCGGCAAACTGCATCTGCCAGGCGACGGGGCCGAGCCAGATGTAGTTTGGATAACCGGGCAGCCAGGTTTCGCTGAAGGCGACCAGTCTGGCTCCGGCTGATGCAGCTTCCTCGATCAGGCGCACGGCCTTGTCGATGCCGGCATCAAGATCGAGAAAACAGGGGGCAGCCTGGACGGCTGCGACTTTGAATTGCTTGGTCATGTGATGTCCTCCTAGGCCTCCCAGCCTGCCGGAGTGACGAAGAGATTACTTTTGCCCCTGAGCCAAAAAACTTGCGTTTTTGGGCAGACTGCCGAAAATCGACCAGTCGAACACGGAAACGGATATGAGCGGCCAGGCCTCATACAGCACAGTGGACATCGCCCCGCGCGATCGCTTCGCCTATTGGCGGGAAGCAGTCTGTGACTCCTATGTCCAGCTGGGCTGTGAAGCAGGCGAGGGCCCCGGTTTCGTCGGCAGTCTGGATATCGAGCGCCATTCGGCCCTGTCCGTTTCCAGAGTGTCCGGGACAGCCCACAGGGTGGTGCGGCGTCCCAGCGACATCCGGTCGGCGTCGGAAGCCGATTTCCTCGTCAGCCTGCAGACCGCAAACTCCTCGCGTCTGACCCAATTCGGAAAAACATCGGTGCTGCGTCCCGGCGACATGGTGGTCTATGACAGCACCCAGCCCTATTGTCTGGATCTGACGGAACCCTTCTCGCAAACGGTCCTGCAGTTTTCGAAGGCAAGTCTGCTCTCCCGATTGCCATTTGCCGAGACGCTCGGCGGAACCTGGATCGACGGGCAAAGCGACATCGGCCGTCTTGTGCGGGAGAGCATCCTGGCGTTTTCAGCCCACTTGAACAGCGGCTCTCCGGCGTTCGCCTCAACGCTTCAGGAAACACTTCTGGACCTTGTGGCGACCGGGCTGGCGGGCAGCCGCAAGAGCGAGCTGGCGCTTTCCTCGTTCGATCGTCAGATCCTGCTCAGGGCGCGCAGCTGCATTGCGCGCCGCATTCACGATCCGGAGCTGGACCGGAACCAGGTGGCGTCGGCCACCGGACTGTCGGTACGGCGTCTCAACGCGATCTTCCAGTGCGAAGGGTCTTCGATCGCAGGCGAAATCCGGCAGAAACGGCTGGAGGTCGTTGCAGCGGCGCTGCATGATGCGAGATTTGCAGCGATGTCGATCAGTGAAATCGCGATGCGCTGCGGGTACAACAATCTGCAGCATTTCTCGACACTGTTTCGCAAGGCTTTTGGCCGTTCGCCCCGGCAGTACCGGGGCGAGGAAGAGTAATCGCGGTAAAGGGTCCCGCGAAGGTGAAATCAGGCAGAGGCCTTGGCTGACTTAAGCTCGTCGCGGATTTCGATCAGGACGTCGATTTCCGACGGGCCGGTCTTGACCTCAGGCTCTACGTCGTCCGGCTTTTCAGCCATGGACTTGATCCGATTGACCGACTTCACAAGCATGAAGACGACAAATGCGATGATCATGAAGTTGATGCAGGACGTCAGAAAGGCGCCATAGGCGAAAACGGCGGCTCCGCTTTCACGAGCAGCGGCAAGACCGGTGCCGGCAGGAACCTCCCCGGACAGAACGACATACATGGAGGTGAAGTCGATGCCGCCGATGATGAGCCCGATAATCGGGTTGATCAGGTCATTGACCAGGCTGGTGACGATGGCGGTGAATGCTGCGCCGATGATGATGCCGACGGCAAGGTCCATGACGTTGCCCTTGGCGATAAAGTCGCGAAATTCCTTGATCATATGCATACCCCAAAAGTCTTCGGATCGCTGACCAGAGTGCGCGCGGTAGCACCTTCAACGAATTGGGCTGCGGCGGGGCTTCTTGTCAGAAAAACCGATAATCCTGCTCTAGGGGGCTTTGTCCATCACAAAGTGAGGGCACTGCGACCAGTCCGAGGTGCGGTGCTGCAAGGTTCCGAACGGAAAGTGGCGATCAGCCCAGCTTCCGCTCGCTCCAGTGACGGCGGCAGAGCGAGACATACTTGTCATTGCCACCAATAACGACCTGGTCGCCTTCCTCGACGATCTTGCCGTCCGCATCCAACCGGGCAACCATGGTTGCCTTGCGTCCGCACCAGCAGATGGTCTTGATTTCCTTCAGATTATCCGCAAGCGCCAGCAAGGCGGCGCTGCCGGGGAAGAGCTTTCCCTGGAAATCCGTTCTGAGGCCGAAGCACATCACCGGAATGCGCAGCGTGTCGGCCACCCGGGCGAGCTGCCAGACCTGGTCTTCCGTCAGAAACTGGGCTTCATCGACGAAGACCGCGTCGACCTTCTTCGCTTCGTCGGCGCGCAGTATGTGATCAAAGACGTTGTCAGCCGAGTTGAAGACATCGGCATCCGCTCCCAACCCGATACGCGATGCGATCCGGCCCTTGCCGCCCCGGTCGTCGAAGGCGGCGATCAGGAGCAGCGTGTTCATCCCGCGCTCCTCGTAGTTATAGGCGGCCTGCAACAGCACAGTCGACTTGCCGGCGTTCATCGAGGAGTAGTTGAAATAGAGCTTGGCCATGCGGAACTTTGGGAATCGGTCTTGAAGTTGCGGGCAGTTTTCAGGAAACCATCCGAAGCCTCAAACACTTTCCGGTTGAAGTCACAGCCAATGTCGCAATTTTCAGGTGCCGGGCGCAGGTCGCCGAAGTCAGTTGCTCGGCGTCTGGGCGATCTCCACGATCAGCGGCAAATGATCGGAACCGATATCGGGGCCAAGCGAAACGTTGACGATCTGGATGTCCCTGGAAACGGCGAACTGGTCGACAGGCGCACCGAGGATCCAGTGCAGGCTGTAGTCGAAGAAGAAGCGCGTCGTCTGCGGCCATCCGTCCGGATAGGCCGTCTTCAGCCCGTTTCGTGTCAGTGTCTGCTGGAATCGGGCAGACCAGGGTGAACTGTTCCAGTCGCCGATCGCCAGAATGTTGCTGCCGTTGTCGGCCTTCAAGGTATCGATGACGTTATCGGCCTCGTCGAAATAGCGGCGCTTGTTCTCCCAGCGGATCTTCGAACGCGGGCTGTCCGGATGAATGACCAGGAGATGCAGCGGCGCCGAGCCGGTGTCGACGGAGAGCGACAGCAGTTCCCTGTCGCCATCGTAATAGACATTGGCCCCGGGAGGGACATCGCCAGAGATGACACGGGTTTCTTCCGACGTTAGCGGAAAGCGGGAATAGACCGCCAGGCCTCCCAGGTCTCCGACCTTCAGGTATTCGGGAAATCCGTTCTTGCCGGCACCGCCGGTCGGCAACCCCAAGCGTTGCCAGCGGCGTTCCTGAAGCCACCACAGCACTTCCTGAAACACCACGACATCAGGCTGTTCCTTTTCCAGAAAGGCTTGCAACACCTTGTCGCCCAGAAACAGGTGTTCAAGGTTGATGGAGACGATCTTGAGCGGTCGATCTCCCGGTGCCGCGGGACCAAGGGGCTTGGTGTTGGCAAGCGTGCGAGCTCCGGTGAACCCGGCCAGGCTGAGAAAGGCGATCACGGCCACGAACCAGGTCAACCGGTACATCAGACGAAGCCGGTGCCGAACGAGGAAACCGGCCGCACCGCCAAGACACCCTGCCAGGCCTGCGGCCAGAAACTGTCGCAGGAAGAAGCTCATGTTGTCCGCAAGCCAGACGTCCGGCGCCAGAAAGGCAAGCAGGCCGAGCACACTGACTGCAATGGCACCAAGGCTTCCGCACCAACCAATCAGGGATAATACGCTATGGATCAGGGAACGCGGTTTAGCCTGGGGCTTTCGAAACATGGCAGCCTGGGTCCGATTTCATGAGAAGGCGGCTGTGCTTAGCACGGACTGTGCGGAAGGTGCGACCTGTTTTGCCGCAAAGTCAGTTCGCCTTTGCCTCGAGCGCTGCCAGCAGCGGCTGAATATGCGCTTGATAAGCCTTCCAGCGCCCGACGGACGAGCCATAGACAGGTCGGCGTGCCTGCTCGCGGCTGAATGTGAAGATCTGGGTGGTCTCATCAGGGGGCTTCAGACAATCGTCGTCCCAGTCCAGGCCGGTATGGGCGAGCAGGGCCCGACTTTCCGTCTCATTGTCGCTGACAAGGCTTTCATAGGACTGATGCCTCAAGGCAACCGGCAGAACCTCTGACCAGTGGGCCATCAGATCACGGTAGAGATTGAAATAGCGGCCGAGTGAAGCCTGGCTCTCATTGTAGGAATGATGCGGCGGTAGCGGCGTCATGTAGATCGAAAGACAGGTGTCTTCCGCGCTCCGCGTCACATGCACGAAACTGGCGTTGGGAAAAAGAAGGGCGAGAAGCCAGAGGTTTTCGTAATTGTGAGGCATCTTGTCGATTACACGGTGCGCTCTCTTGTCGATATCCTCCAGATGGGAGAGATAGCGGCGGCCGATGCGCTGAGCGTCCTGCCGTGTCATCTGACGGGCAGTCTCAAAGAGTTGCGGGCCGTGTGTCCGGCCGGACGCCAGATCATGAATCCGATCGGGGATGAATTGAAGCTCCCCCGCGGCCCGTGCTGCGGGGTGCCGGCCGATGATCCGCTCGACCAGGGTCGTGCCGGAGCGAGGCATGCCGAAAACGAAAACCGGCCTGTCACTTGAAAGCGCCCAGTCTTTCCGCTGTTCGAAAAACTCCCGGTCAAAGACGCCCTTGCAGGTTTCCACGAAGGCTTTCTGGACGCCCGGATCGTGGGCGGGGTAAAGGCCCGTCCGGTATCCGTCGAAAAAGGAAAATGCCTTGCCGGTGTCGCCTGCAGCGTCGCAGATCTTGCCTGCGGCAAACGCAAGACGGGTGACTTCGGCGGTTGCGGCGCCTTGTGGCAGGTTCGCAAGATGCCGTTCAATCCCCTCCAGGACACTCACCTTGAGAGTTTCGTCCTGAGCTTCGGCAGCCGCGGTCAGGATTGCTGGATCGGAAGGGGCCTCTGTGAAAGCGATGCGAATATGGTTTTCAGCAATCTCCCGATTGCCGAGGGTCATTTCCAGTTCGAAGAGGCCCAGATGAGCACGTGGCGACTGCGGATCAGCCTTCAGAGCCTGCTCGAAGGCCTGCCGGGCAAGTCCGGAGCGCCGGAGATCGGCGTAGACTTCACCGAGTACGCGTTGCGCGTATTCAGACCCCGGGGCGAGCGACGCTCCTTTGCGCGCATGAGGCAGTGCGTCTTCGCTGCGCCTCTCGATGTTGAGTGCGCTTGCGAGTGTGGTGTGAACCACTGCTTCCTTTTTCGCGCCTTTTGCGGCCTCTTCCAGATGGGGGATCGCCTGCGCGGTCCGGCCGAAGGAGAGGCAGGCGATGCCCAGGCCATACCGTGCGCGGGCATTGCGCGGATCGTTCTGGAGCACTGCCTCCAGAAGCGCCTGAGCGCGGTCGAATTGTCCTGCTTGAAGAAGAGCGAAAGCTTGTTCGGTCGGATCTGGGTGCATCTTTGTCCGGTGGTCTGCACCGCACAAGCGGCTGGTCTCGCGAACACACCCGTTTCCAAAAAAGGCGCGAAAGACGCGCCGGGTGCCGGTTTGTCGCTACAGCTTGTGATAAACCGGCCTGAAGATGCAACCCTCCGGTGTCAGGTTTCGATCCCTGCAAGTCCTTCGAGCAGCGGGCCAATGTGATCCCGGTACTTTTCGAAACGGTTCACGGCCCCAGTATGAATGGGTTGCCTGACCTGGGCCATGGAGAAGGTGAAGACCTGCGCCTCATTGCTTTCGTGATGGCGGCAGGCATCGTCCCATGCCAACCCGGCGTGACTAATCAGTGCGGGGCGCTCCGTATCCGGATCGCTCACAAGGGTCTCGTAGGACTGATTGCGGATCTCAACCGGCAACACCGTGCTCCAGTGCGCCATCAGCTTTCTGTACTGGCCATAATAATGGGCGAGCGATTGCTGGCTTTCACAGTACCCGTGCTTGCCGGGCAGGGGCGTCATGTAGATGGAGACGCAGGTATCGGCCGGGTTGCGGCTGACATGGCAGAAATGTGCATTGGGGAACAGGAGGGCGATCAGCCAGAGGTGCTCGAAATTCTGCGGCATCTTGTCGATCACGCGGGCACTTTTCTTGCTGAAACCGTCGAGCAGGGTCAGGTACTTGCGGCCGATGCGCTGGGCGCTCTTGCGGTCGAGGGCCAGGGCGGCGTCGAAGAAGGCGTTGTCACCGGTGTGGCCTTCCGTCAGGCCATCAATCTGTTCGTCAAAGAAACTCAATTCACCTGCGGCGGTCGCCTTGGGATGAGCGGACAGGATGGCCTCGACCAGCGAGGTGCCTGATCGCGGCATGCCGAAGACAAAGACGGGTCTGTCGCTGGTGAGGGCAAAATCCTTGCGGTCTTCGAAAAACTGTTTCGAGAAGACTTCCCGGCAGGTTTCGACATGGCGTTTCTGCCGGTCGGCATCATAGTGGCCGTAAAGGTCGTTTCGATGCTGCCCGAGATAGTGAAAGGCCTTGGGTGGGTCGCCGGTGTCGTCGCAGATCTTGCCGGCTGTGAAGGCAAGCCTTGCCCGCTCGACCTTCGCCATCGGCCGGTCCACATCGTTCAGCAGGGTCTCGATCTTTTCCAGCGCCTCTTTCTTCAGTGAAAGGTCGGAGAGGTCCCTTGCACTGATGAGAACCGAGGGTTCCTCGGGAGCCAGTTCCAGTGCGCGCCGGAAATGGGTTTCGGCTTCGTCCATCTTGCCGAGCGAGACTTTCAGCCGCGAGAGCGCCAGATGCGCGATCGCCGATGCTTCGTTGATGGCAAGTGCGTTTTGAAAGGCATGTTCGGCCATGACGGGCCGCCGCAGCCTTGCGTAGATCTCGCCCAGGGTGCGGTGGGCGAATTCGGACTTGGCGTCGAGGGCGACTGCCTTGCGCGCATATGGCAGGGCCTCCTCGAAACGGTTGTCGAGGGTGAGGGCATCCGCAAGTGTCGCGAAGATGACGGCTTCCTTCTTCGCGACCTTCGCGGCAGCTTGTAGATGTTCGATTGCCCGGGATGCGTGACCGTGGGTCAGATAGATGACACCAAGCCAGTGATTGACCTGCGGATCGCGCGGATTGGCTGCATTGAGATCGGTCAGGATCTCCAGCGCCATGCCGTAATCCTTTGCGTCGATGCACCGAAGCGCGGCTTCCAACGGGTTTGACACTCTCAGAATTCCTTGGCTTTGGCAAAATCATTGGCCGGGAGGAGCCGCCGGCCGGACGTCCTATTCATGAAAATGGTCATAGACCAGTTTGGCAATCGCCTCGGAAATGCCGGGCACGGCGGCCAGGTCGTCGACCCCTGCCTTGGAGACGGCCTTGGCCGTGCCGAAGTGGCGCAACAGGGCCTTCTTCCGCGTCGGACCAACACCCGCGATCTCATCCAGCGGGTTCCTGGTGATGTCCTTCTTGCGGCGGGCCCGGTGGCTACCGATGGCAAAGCGGTGCGCTTCGTCGCGCAGGCGCTGGACGAAATAGAGGACGGGGTCGCGCTCGGGCAGCATGAAGGACTGCCGGCCGGGGATGAAGAATTTCTCCCGTCCGGCATCCCGGTCGGGTCCCTTGGCGATGCCGACGAGCGGGACATCGGTAATGCCGAGGCTTTCCAGCGTCTCGCGGGCCGCGGTCAGCTGGCCCTGGCCGCCGTCGATGAGCACCAGTTCCGGCCAGGCCGGTACGCCGGTATCGGCAGGCGCCGTTTCCAGTTCGCTCTCATCAGTATCCTGGAGGGCTGGGTCGACCGCCTCCGGTTTGCTGTCTTCGCGGGCGTGTTCCTTCAACAAACGGGAGAAGCGCCGCGTCAGCACTTCGCGCATCATGCCGTAGTCGTCGCCCGGGACGAGATCTTCCGACTTGATGTTGAACTTGCGGTACTGGCCCTTGGCGAAGCCTTCCAGGCCCGCAACGATCATGCCGCCCACCGCATTGGTGCCCATGATGTGGGAGTTGTCGTAGACCTCGATCCGGCGCGGTGATTGGGGCAGGTCGAAAGCTTCCGCGACGCCTTTCAGCAAACGGGCCTGGCTGGAGGTTTCCGCAAGTCTGCGGCCAAGCGCCTCGCGTGCGTTGGTCAGTGCGTGGTCGACCAGTTCCTTCTTTTCCCCGCGTTTGGGGCAGGCGACGTCGACTTTTCGGCCTGTGCGTTCGGAGAGCGCCTGCGCGAGAAGGTCCTGTTCGCTCAATTCGTGGGAGAGCAGGATCTGACGTGGAGCGGGTTTATCGTCATAGAACTGCGCCAGGAAGCTTTCCAGAATATCGGCTTCCTCGAAGGACTTGTCGGCCTTGGGGAAGTAGGCCCGGTTACCCCAGTTCTGTCCGGTGCGGAAAAAGAACACCTGCACGCAGGTCTGGCCGCCTTCCTGGTGGATGGCGAAAACGTCGGCTTCCTCGACCGACTGCGGATTGATGCCCTGATGCGCCTGAATGTGTGACAATGCCGACAGGCGGTCGCGGTAGATGGCTGCGCGCTCGAACTCCAGATCGGCGGACGCGGCTTCCATCTGCTTTGCAAGCTGGGTCTTGATCAACTGGCTGCGGCCGGAAAGGAAGGCCTTGGCCTCCGACACCAGGCCGGCGTAATCCGCCGGATCGATTTCCCCGGTGCAGGGGCCTGCACAGCGCTTGATTTGATACTGCAGGCAGGGGCGGGAGCGGTTTTCGTAATAGCTGTCCGAGCAGGTCCGGATCAGGAAGGCTTTCTGGAGTGCATTGATGGTGCGGTCGACCGCGCCTGCCGAGGCAAAGGGTCCGAAGTACTCGCCCTTGCGCTTGCGGGCACCGCGATGCTTGACGATCGCGGGGGATTCATGATCCCCGGTCACCAGGATATAGGGAAAGGACTTGTCGTCGCGCAGCAGCACGTTGAACCGTGGCCGCAGGCGCTTGATCAGGTTGGCTTCCAGAAGCAGGGCTTCCGGCTCTGTCTGGGTGACGACGAATTCCATCGACGCCGTCGCCAGGATCATGCGCATGATCCGGTTGGACTGGCCCTGCAGGCGCGTGTAGCTGGTGACCCGTTTCTTGAGACTGCGGGCCTTGCCGACGTAGAGAACCTCGCCGTTTTCGTCCAGCATCCGGTAGACGCCCGGCCCGTTGGGCAGGCGCTTGACCTCGTCGGCAATGACCTCGACACCCTTGCGTGCGGGGGCATTGCCGGTCTCCGGCGCGGATACGGCGCTTTTTTCAGAATCAGTATCGTCCTGCATGCCAGACATTTAAGCCGCGCAAGGCGATAGGGAAAGAGGCGGGTGCGGCGAAGCGGTGCTCTGCTGCCAACTGGCGGCCAAAAGTGTCTTCAGGAGGTGTGACCCAGCACATAGACGGTGGCGATATAGGCGCAATAGGCCGCGGTCATGACAGCGCCGGATATACGGCCGAGACAGATGCGCATTCCAGCCAGGATTGTCAGCAGGATCGCACAGGCCAGCATCACCCAGATATCCAGCTTGAGGACTTCCTGCGGCACGTCGATCGGCACGATGACGGCGGTGATGCCGATGATGGCAAGCAGATTGAAGACGTTGGAGCCGATGACGTTGCCAATGGCGACGGCACCATGCTGGCGAATGGCGGCCATGACCGTGGTGGCAAGTTCGGGCAAGGAGGTGCCCAGGGCGATGACGGTCAGGCCGATGACGGCTTCGCTGACGCCCCAGGAGGTTGCGATCGACGTTGCTCCGCTGATGGTGAAATGCGCACCGAGCGGCAGGCCGACCAGGCCGAGAAGAATATAGGCAAGCGCGATCCAGACGGAATCGGGAACATCCTCAACCTCGTCCAGGCCATCATCGTCTTCCATCGGGATATCTGCAGCGGCGGCGCCCGCGGATGCCGCGGCGATGGCTTTCTGCTCTTTCCTGTGCTTCTGCGCCATCATGGTGGAGGCTGCAAGGAAGACACCGAGCAGTGCCAGAAGAATGAGGCCGGCGGTCAGGCCGATGGGCGTGAAGAAACAGAGCGCCATGAAAACAATGGTGACTGCGACCATGAACAGCGCGTTGCGCGTTGCGCCGGTTTCACCACACGGGGTTGCCGCAATCAGCGCGGGCATGCCCAGAACCAGAAGCACGTTGGCGATGTTGGAACCGACCACATTGCCGATGGCGATGCCGCCGGCGCCTTCCAGCGCGGCTTTCAGGGAAATGACCAGTTCGGGAGCAGAGGTGCCGAAGGCGACGATGGTCAGACCGATGACCAGATTGGGAATGCCCAGACGCTGCGCAATACCGACCGAACCCCTGACCAAGACATCGCCTGCGATAATCAGAACAACAAGTCCGCCTGCGAGGCTGATGTAGTCAAAGAGCATTTACGAATTTCCGGTTCGGGTCAGTTTCAATCTTCGAAGGCGGCTTCAATGTGGCAGCGCCAAAGTTCAACTTGGCGCCTTATACGCAATAGATCGGTGAGGGGAAAGCCGCGGACAAGGATCTTTCTACCGGCCAAATGGGGTTCCTGAATGCAAATTGCAATTGTCTTTACGGGTCTTTCATCCTGTCAGAATGTTGCCTCCATTTGTCATCAAAACTCCCCATTCTCAATCCTGATCCGCCACAAACGATCTCCATATCTTGTCATTGGGGGAGAGTGAGGACGCGGCTTTATACCCGTCCAACTCGCAACTGGCCGGCAATTTCCGGCCAACGCACTAATGGATAAAGTGGATCTGGAGTACTCAAATGAAACGTCTTGCACTTGCTGGCATGGCCCTGACAGCCGCGACGGTCGCATCGGCGCCTGTCCTGGCTGCGGATTTGCCGCAGTCGCCGGCACCGGCCTATGAGGCGGTTCCGGCTCCGCAACAGAGCATCGATTGGACCGGCCTTTATATCGGTGGCAATCTCGGATGGGCTTTCGGCCAGTTCGACAACAAGGCCGGCAACAACACCGGGCTTGGAGTGGATGCGAACGGCATCGCCGGCGGTCTTTACACCGGTTACAATTTCCAGGTGACGCCGAACATCGTGGTCGGCGCGGAAGCCGACTTCAGCCTGACCGACCTGGAAAAGTCCAAGTCCAACGGTGGCCTGACCCTGCGGTCCAAGTCTGACTGGAACTCCAACTTCCGTGGCCGTGTCGGTTACGCCTTCGACCGTTACATGGTCTATGGCGCCGGCGGTCTGGCAATTGCCGACCTGGAAGTTTCCGGCAATGGCGACACGGACAGCAAGACCGCCCTGGGCTGGACCCTTGGCGCAGGTGGCGAAGCAGCCATCACCAACAACATCAGCGCCAAGCTGGAATACGTCTACCAGGATTTCGGCGAACAGGATTTCAACCTGAACGGAACCGGCGTGAGCTCGGATTTCAACAATTCGCAGGTTCGCATGGGCATTGGCTACAAGTTCTAAGCCAGCCTCCCGGCCGATACGGAAAACCCGGTACCGCAAGGTGCCGGGTTTTTTCTTGTCTGCTTTCCGGGTGTCTTCGGCCGGCTGCGGCAAAGAGAAACGGCTGACGGGCGAACAGGCGGCCGGCGTATACAAGACGATACAAGTCGTTACAAGCTTTTCAGAATTTCGCCCCAGTACCGTGTTAGTTAAGGAACCTGACGTTAAGTGCCGGTGCCCGGGTGACTTCCCTACAACCCGCTAGCCCGGCCCTTCAGGTGGAGAGGCGAATGCGGTTTCTGATGCGCGGACTTGTCGGTCTGGCATTGATGGCGATCATGATCGGGTTTGCCGGTTTTGGCGGCTACCGTCTGTATACTGCCATGACGGCAGAAGAGACCGCGCAGCGACGTCCTGCCCGCGAACGCAGCTATTCGGTCAATGTCGCCGAGCTGACATCGCAAACGGTCGCGCCTGTCACGACTGCCTACGGCCAGGTGGAAAGCTGGCGGACGCTGGAACTCAGGGCCAGCTCGGAAGGCAGGCTTGTCGAGGTTGCCTCCAAGTTTCGCGACGGTGCCGCCGTCGCAAAGGGCGAACTGCTGCTGAGGATCGATCCGGCCAATGCGGAATTCCAGGTGCTGGACGCGGAAGCGGCCCTTGCCGATGCCGAGGCCCAGAAGGCGGAAGCCGCGGAAGCCATTGTCGGTGCCGAGCAGGAACTGGAAGCAGCCCGGCGCCAGCTGGACTTGCGCAAGCAGGCGCTGGAGCGTCAGCAGCAGCTGAGGGACAAGGGGTATTCCACGGCCGTACAGGTCGAGACCGAAGAACTGGCCGTCGCCTCCCTTGAACAATCGCTCAGCAATCGCCTGCAATCGGTCATCACTGCACGCAAGCGCATCGAGCGGATGGACCTGACGGTCAAGCGAGCCCGGCTCGCTCTGGACGATGCCAGGCGTACCCTGGAGGAAGTCACTCTGACGGCCCCCTTCACCGGTTATTTGTCTGAGGTCAACGCCACGCTGGGGCGCCGCGTCAGCTCTTCGGAGACGCTGGCCCTGTTGATCGATCCGGCGGCGCTGGAAGTTCGTTTCTCGCTGTCGACCGACGAATTTTCCCGGCTGCTGGATACCAGCGGAAGTCTGGTCAAGGCACCCGTCACTGCAGTCCTGCAGCTGGGAGGCCGGTCCATCGAAGTTCCAGGTACCATTGACAGGGCCGCGGCCGTGGTCTCTGAAGGCGAAGCGGGGCGGACGCTGTTTGCGACGCTGGATCTGGAGCCGGGTACGGTGCTGCGGCCGGGCGACTTCGTGAAGGTGAATGTGCTTGAACCGGAGCTGACCCGTGTCGCGAAGGTGCCTTCGGCGGCGCTGACGGAAGACGGCCGCATGCTGATCGTTGGCGAAGGGGATCGGATCGAGGAAATCAAAGCGACGATCCTGCGCCGGATGGGCAATGAAGTCATCGTGGCCAATGTCCCCTTTGGCGCTGATTACGTGCGTGAGCGCTTGCCGCAGCTTGGCACCGGTCTGAAGGTTACTCCCCGGCGCAACACCGGGGGGCAGGATGACCCGCAACCTGACGAGCCAGCGACGGCGCAGGCGCTGGAAGCGGGCGAAGCGCGTCTCTCCGGCGACCTGGTTGCGCTGGAACCTGAACGACGCGCGGCGCTGATCGATCAGTTGAACAGGTCCGACATGCCGGAAAACCGCAAGGCCAGGCTGCTTGCCCTTCTGAACAAGCCAATGGTGCCGAAAGAGCTGATCGAACGGCTGGAGCATGGCGGCGGTAACAGCGGCTGAACACCGCTGTAAACCCTGTCACATCCGACCTGATATTCTGATTGGAGTGTCCCGACATGCGTTCTCCTGGCGGATCGCAATTTGCCTCGCTGCTGGACTACATGGTCCGGCACCGCACAGCGGCGAACCTGCTACTGGCCATGATGCTGATCAGCGGGTTCGCGGCTTCGACGCAGATCCGGACGCAGTTCTTTCCCGATTTTGTCCGCGAGGAAGTGGACGTCGTCGTCAATTGGTCGGGCGCCGGGCCTGAGGATCTCGACCGGGCCGTTGTCGAAATCCTGGGGCCGCAGCTACTTGCCATCAACGGTGTCGACGAAGCCACATCCGTTGCGCGCGAGGGCCGGGCGAGCATCGAACTGGAGTTCGAGGACGGCTGGGACATGGGCCAGGCAACCGACGAGGTGAAGGCCGCCGTCGATCAGGCCCGCTCCAGTCTTCCCGAAGGCATCGACGAACCGGTGGTCACCCGCAGCGTCTATTCCGACCGGGTGACAGATGTCGTCATGTATGGGCCGGTCGATATCGACCAGCTTGCCCGCTTTGCCGAAGATCTCCAGACCGTCTTTTTCCGCCAGGGCGTCACGCGGGTCACCATTCGAGGACTGGAAGACCCGATCATCCGGGTGAATGTCGGCGAGAACATGCTGGTGCGGCATGGTCTGACGCTTGCCGAAATCGCTGACGTTGTTTCGGCGGAGATGGAAACGACGCCCGCAGGCGATGTCGCGGGCAGTTCCGCCCGGCTGCGTACCGGCCAGACCCGGCGCAGCGAGCAGGAGCTGGGAGAGATTGTTCTGAAAGCGCCCTCGCAAGGGGAAAAGCTTGAGCTGCGGTCCGTTGCCGACATTGTCACCGAAGGGGTGGAAAGCGGCCGGGCCTATTATCACAAGGGCATGCCGGCGGTGGTTCTGAGGGTCAGCCGCAGTGCCCAGGGAGACACAATCGAGATCCAGCGGGCCGTGGAGCGGATCACAGCGGACTTCCAGCACACCCTTCCAGAAGGTGTTGTCGTTCAGCTGACCAACACCCGCTCGCAGGCGATCATCGACCGGCTAGACATCCTGGTCGAAAACGGCATCTTCGGGCTGGCCCTGGTGCTGTTGTTCCTGTTCCTGTTTCTTTCAGCCAGAACGGCCTTCTGGGTGGCTGCCGGAATTCCGGTGGCGATGGCCGCCACGATCGGCCTGATGTATGTCTTCGGGATCACGCTGAACATGATCTCAGTGTTCGCGCTGATCATCTGTCTCGGCATCGTCGTGGATGACGCCATCGTGGTCGGCGAGCATGCCGACTTCCTGCACAGGCGCGGCTATTCGCCAGCGGAAGCCGCCAGTCTTGCGGCAAGGCGCATGACGGCACCGGTCTTCTGCGCCTCCATCACCACGCTGATTGCCTTTGTCGGGCTGGTTGCCATCGGTGGGCGCTTCGGCAGTCTTGTCGCCGATATTCCCTTTACGGTGTCGGTGGTGTTGATTGCCAGCCTGGTGGAATCCTTCCTCATCCTGCCGGCCCACATGAACCACGCGCTGAAGGCCAGCAAGAAGAAACACTGGTTCGACCTGCCCAACCGCCTGTTCAACCGGGGCTTCGTCTGGTTTCGGGAAAAGCTGTTTCGCCGGTTCGTCGGCTGGGTTCTCGCCGTGCGGTATCCGGCTATCGGCTTTGCGCTGATGGTCCTGGCGCTGTCGCTCACCTTGGTTTTCGACAAGTCGGTTCGCTGGCGGTTCTTCAACGCGCCGGAACAGGCGGTGGTTTCCGCCAGCATTGCCATGATGCCCGGGGCAAAACGCGATGACACCAAGGCGATGATTGCGGAGATGGAACGCGCGCTTGACGTGGTCAACCAGCGATACAGCGAGCAATACGGCGCCGAACCGGTGGTCTTTGCGCTCTCCACCGTTGGCGCTACGGCAGGGCGCGGCCTTATGGGGGCAGATACCAAGGACGCCGACCAGCTTGGCGGCATTTCCATAGAACTGCTCGACCCCGACCTTCGGCCCTATTCGGCCTTTCAGTTCATCGGCGACTGGCGCGAGGAGATCATAAATCCGCCGCTTCTGGAAACGCTGGCCCTGCGCGGCGAGCGCTCAGGCCCGGGGGGCGACGCGATCGACATCAAGCTCTACGGCAACTCCACGGAAAACCTGAAAGCCGCTGCAGAAAGCCTGAAGCAGTCTCTGGCGCCTATGGAAGGCGTCAGCGCGCTGGAGGATACGCTGGCCTATGACAAGCCGGAGCTGAACCTGACGCTGACACCGCGCGGCGAAGCCCTTGGCTTCACCACGGAGGAAATCGCCCGCATTCTGCGCAACCGGCTGGAGGGCATCGAGGTTGCCGAGTTTCCGATCGGCAGGCGAACGGCAACGGTGAAAGTGCTGTTGCCGGATGAGGAAACGGATGCCGCGTTTCTCTATTCAACGCGGGTGCGTACCGATGCCGGCACTTATGTTTCCCTGAGCGAGATTGTCAGTATCGACAGCACCTACGGCTTTGCCTCGGTCCGCCGCAGCGACGGGCTGCGCACGCTGCGGGTCTTCGGGGATGTATCGGAGGACAATCCGGCAGCCGCTGCCCGAGTGACCGACATGCTGCAGAACGAGCTTCTGCCACAGCTTGCCGCCGACTATGACGTCGAAAGCGAGATGAGCGGGCTGGCGGAGCAGGAACGTTCGTTCCTCTCCGATGCGCTGATCGGCTTTGCCATGTGTCTGGCCGGCATCTACCTGGTGCTGTGCTGGATCTTCGAATCCTGGACCCGGCCGCTGATGATCATGATCATCATTCCCTTCGGCTGCGTCGGTATGATCTGGGGCCACTACCTGCACGGTATTCCGCTGTCGATGTTCTCCGTGGTCGGTTTCATCGGCATGGCGGGCATCATCATCAACGACAGCATCGTGCTGGTGACCACTATCGACGAATACGCCAAGGACCACCCCTTCCGGCAGGCAGTGGTCAACGGTGTTTGCGACCGGTTGCGGGCGGTCGTGCTGACGACTGCAACGACGGTGTTCGGCCTGGCGCCGCTCCTGTTCGAGACCAGTCGCCAGGCCCAGTTCCTGCTGCCGACAGTCATCACGCTGGCCTACGGGCTGGGCGTCGGGCTGTTCCTTGTCATCCTTCTGGTGCCGGCTCTGCTGGCGGTGCAGAAGGATTTCGGTCAGGCGATCACCAGTGGCAGGCGGCTGCTCAAGCTTCGAGGCAGGACGCCGCTTTCCGGTGGACAGGCGTGACCGCAGGGGGAGGGTGCAGTGATGGACTGGAGCAAAGCCTGAAACCGGATCGGAACACCTGATCCAATCCCGACGTCTTACCAGAAAAGTATCTGATCAAGGTCAGTTCAATCAATCGTGGAAGGAGACACGCATTGGACCGTCGTTGGCTGGGCGATCGTGCCCTGTCTGTGCCCGTTCTCAGCTTGGGGACGGCGAGTTTCACGTCCGGGCCATGGTCCGGCAATGATGCGGGTGCAGCCCGGCGTCTTGTCGACATCTGTCTCGACGAGGGGCTGAACATGTTCGACACCGCGGACGTCTATGCCGGCGGAAATGCCGAAATGGTGCTCGGGCAGGCAATCAACGGGCGCCGGGACAAGGTGATCATCTCCACGAAGGCGGGTTTGCGGACCGGGGCGGGCGAACATGACGTGGGCAGTTCACGCAGCCACCTGCTGACTGCTGTCGAGGGAATGCTGAGCCGTCTGCGCACCGACTATATTGACCTGTTCCAGCTCCATGCGTTTGACGCAATGACACCGGTCGAAGAGACCATGGAGGTGCTGGATGACCTGGTGAAAGCGGGGAAGGTTCGGCACCTGGGTGTCTCGAACTATGCCGGCTGGCAGTTGATGAAGTCTCAGGCTGCGGCACGATACAATGGTTGGCAGCCGCTGGTGGCGCACCAGGTGTATTATTCGCTCATCGGCCGCGATTACGAATTCGAATTGATGCCACTGGGCCTGGACCAGGGCGTTTCAGCCCTGGTGTGGAGCCCGCTTGGGTGGGGGCGCCTGAAGGGTGGTGGGAAGCATGCTTCAGCAGGCCGACACAAGGACGCAACCCCGAACTATGCACCGCCTCTTTACGACGAGGCCCTTCTGGAGCGCGTACTTGCAGCGTTGGGGGAGGTGTCTCGTGACACGGGCAAAAGCGAAGCCCAGGTCGCACTGAACTGGCTTCTGCAGCGGCCGACCGTGGCAAGCCTCATCATCGGCGTTAGCAGCGAAGCTCAGTTGCGCAACAACATGGAGGCCACCGGCTGGGAGCTGGCTGCCGAACATATGCGTCTGCTTGACGAAGCCAGCACCACTCCCGTTCCCTATCCGTATTGGCACCAACGCGCATTCCCGGAACGCAATCCGCAACCGGTCTGATCATCGTTCCATCCCATGCCCAAACGGCGGGGGAGGGAACGTCCTAAGTGGATTAGAAGGGGCAGAGTGCGACCATTTCACATGCCGGTTTTCGGTAGCATGCCGAGGCCATGCCATGCGGCCTGATCCCGCTGCCAAGGGCATGAAACCTGCCGAAATGCTCGATGAGCTGGATCGGTCTATACACCTTGCAATCAAGGGGTATCTGATGCCCAACAATCAGAACAGGAAACTGGTCGGCGGCAACATCCACAGCGTCTGGGGACCAACCCACAAAGCCCCCGGCCTAGGTTGCTTCAAGGCCTGCTTGCAAGCAGGCCGGTTCGCGGCTTTGTACTTCGCTTGAGCCCTATGGCTCATGCCTCCCAGGTTATCAATCCGGGTTTACGCAGTGGATCCCTCTTTCGATTTGTGCAAAACCACATCATGTGCTTAATTTTTACGCGAATATTAACTGGGGACTAACCCCGTCGATTTTGATATATATAGTACAGGTTGTTTACCTGTGTGGTTCCAAATGAGTGATCATCAGTTCAATACCTCGGTCAGGATGGGCTCCGAACGGAATTTCGGGCTGGTCTTCGCCGTGGTCTTTTTGCTGATCGGGCTGTGGCCGGTCACTGGTGGCGCCGCGCCGCGATGGATTTTGCTATCCCTTGCGGCAGTTTTTATTGCCCTTGCCATGTTTGCGCCGCAGAGCCTGCGCCTACCCAACAGGTTGTGGTTCAAACTGGGTCTGCTGCTTGGTGCCGTGATGGCGCCGGTGGCGATGGCGGTTGTCTTTCTTTTAATCTTCATTCCCATCGGTCTTGCGATGCGAGCCAGCGGGAAGGATCCGCTTTCAAGGAAAGTGGATCCGAATGAAAAATCTTATTGGATTCCCAGAACCGACCAGCCGAAGTCCATGAAACTGCAATATTAGGACAAAAATACCGGCACGGTTCCCAGACAAAGCAAGGAATTGCCTCTATGTCGATGATCGCCGAATTGTGGGGTTTTCTGCGTGATAGGCGGAAATTCTGGCTTTTGCCAGTTTTCATTGTACTGGCGATTTTCGGAGCGCTGATCGTGCTCAGCCAGGGCTCGGCGGTCGCCCCCTTCATCTATGCGCTGTTCTAGACCAGTGACCGCGATCCTGGGGATCTCGGCGCTGTATCACGACAGCGCCGCTGCACTGCTGGTCGATGGCCGGATCGTGGCCGCCGCGCAGGAGGAGCGCTTTACCCGGCGCAAGCACGATGCGGGCTTTCCCGCCCATGCCATCGCCTACGTGCTGGACGAGGGCGGGCTGGACCTTGCCAGCGTCGATCACGTCGCGTTCTACGACAAGCCCTTCCTGAAGTTCGAGCGCTTGCTTGAGTCCTATCTGGCCTATGCCCCGCGCGGTTTCAATTCGTTTCGGATGGCGATGCCGGTCTGGCTGCGCGAGAAACTGTTCCTGAAGGATCTGCTGAAGCGAGAACTGAGCCTTTTCGAACCGGGCTTCTCCGTGGACAAGCTGCTGTTCGCCGAACATCACATCAGCCATGCCGCCAGTGCCTTCTACTCGTCACCCTTCGAAGAGGCGGTGGTGCTGACCATCGACGGGGTGGGGGAATGGGCGACGACCACGGTCGCGATCGGACGCGGCAAGGATCTGGAAATTCAGCGCGAACTGCATTTTCCGCATTCGCTGGGCCTGCTCTATTCCGCCTTCACCTATTACACCGGCTTCAAGGTGAATTCCGGCGAATACAAGGTGATGGGGCTGGCCCCCTATGGGCAACCGCGATTTCGCGACCTGATGCTGGATCGGATCGTTGATGTAAAGCCGGACGGCTCGTTCCGGCTGGATCAGCGTTATTTCAACTATGCGGCGGGTCTGACCATGACCAGCAAGGCCATGGAGGACCTGTTCGGCCACTCTGTGCGCCAGCCCGAGACGGAACCGCTGACACAGTTCCACATGGATATCGCCGCCTCGGTCCAGGCCGTGACCGAGGAGATCCTGCTGCGCATGACCCGCGCGCTGGCGCAGGAATACGGGATCCCCTCGCTGTGCCTTGCCGGCGGGGTGGCGCTGAACTGCGTGGCCAATGGCAAGATCTTGCGCGACGGCGCCTTTCGCGACATCTGGGTGCAGCCGGCGGCGGGCGATGCCGGGGGCGCGCTCGGGGCAGCGCAGGCCGCTTGGCATATGGAACTGGGCCAGCCCCGAAAGGCGCAGCCCGGCGATGCCATGCGGGGTGCCTATCTGGGGCCAGCCTTCGACGACGACCGGATCGCGGCGGATCTGACAGCGGCGGGGGCCAGCTTTACCCGGCTGGACGAGGGTGAGATCCTGGCCCGCAGCGCGCAGGCTCTGGCGGATGGCAAGGCCGTAGGCTGGTTTCAGGGACGGATGGAATTCGGGCCGCGCGCCCTTGGCAACCGGTCTATCCTTGGCGACCCGCGCTCGGGCTCCATGCAGAAGTTGCTGAACCTCAAGGTGAAATACCGCGAGAGCTTCCGGCCCTTCGCGCCCTCTGTCCTGCGCGAGCATGTCAGCGAGTGGTTCGATCTGGACGGGGACAGCCCTTACATGCTGTTGGTCGCCGATGTTGCCGAACGTATCCGGCGCCAGATGACGTCCGAGGAGCAGGCTCTTTTTGGCATCGACAAGCTGAACATCCGCCGCTCGGACATCCCCGCCGTGACCCATGTCGATTATTCGGCCCGCGTGCAGACCGTGCATCGCGACACCAACCCGAAATATCACGCGCTGATCTCCGCCTTTCACGACCTGACCGGCTGCCCGCTGCTGGTCAATACCTCGTTCAACGTGCGCGGAGAACCGATCGTCTGCACTCCGACCGACGCCTTCCGCTGCTTCATGGGCACCGGGATCGAGATGCTGGTCGCCGGCAATTGCCTGCTGGAGAAAGAGGCGCAGGACGCCTCACTGCACGAGAATTACGAAAACATGTACGAACTGGACTGACCGGAGGAGCCCTTGCACATCTTCGGCCGCCATCGCCGGATCGCTACCATCTTGTGCCTGATCCCGGCGGGTTACTTCCTGCTGACCGCGATCTTTGCGCTGGTGCATTTTGACGATTTCGCCTCAGACCTGCCCAGGCTGCTGCGTTATGTACTGGGGCCGCTGGCGATTGCCGCGCTGCTGGTTGGCTGCGCCTGGCTGCTGTCGCCCGACAATGCGCTGACGATGGGGATTACAGCCTGCTCGATCCTGGCCGGGATGTTCATGTTCGAGGGGTACATGCGCTGGCATAACCTGCCGCAGCGGATGGGGCTGGCCGGGATCGTCGATGGCGGAACCGATCTGGAGCGCTATGGCGGCGCCATGCCTCCGGCCTATACGATCAAGGCCCTGAATGCCAAGTTGGGGACCGAAACTCTGGCCGAGGCGGTGCTGGCCGGGACGCCCGGAGCCGAGATGCTGCTGTGCAGCCGTATGGGCGTGCCGGTCACGACACGGATCGACAGTTACGGTTTTCGCAATCCGCAGCCGGAAACCGTCGCACCGGTCGATCTGATGATCCTCGGCGATTCCTTTGCCGAGGGGATTTGCCTCGACGATGGCCAGCATTTCGTCGACCAGATGCGTGCGGGCGGGGCTTCGATCCTGAACACTGCCAGCCGGGGCGCAGGCCCCTTGTATGAACTGGCGGTCCTTGGCCGATATGGCCCGCATTTTCGCCCCCGCATCACCGTTCTGGCCTTTTTCGAGGGGAACGACTGGGAAAACCTGTCCGTTGAAACAGAACAGCCGTGGCTGCACGAGGCCCTGGCGCCGGAGGCCGATTTCGGCCCGATCGAGTTGGATGCGGCGCGGCGCGCGGACGCGGCCCGGATCATTGCCGGCTGGTGGCAGGGCACTGCTGCCACTCTGGAGGAATATCTGAGCCGCCGGGCCTATTTGCGCAATTTCCTCGCCCTTCAGGAAACCGCCAGCATCCTGGGGCTGCACTACCCCAAGGCGGCCAGCGACAACCCGGTTTTCGAGCAGATCCTGCATCGCATGAAGCAGATCGCGGATGGCTGGCAGGGGCGGGTGGTGGTGGTCTATATCCCCGCTCTCGACCAGTTCGGTGGGGTGTTTCCGCATGGCTTTCTCAGCGCTCCCCTACGCGAGAATGTGGCGCGCGCAGCCGAGAGCGCAGGGCTGGGTCTGATCGACCTGACCCCGACCTTTCGCGACTATCCCTCGCCGCTGGGTCTTTATGCGCCGGATGCGCATCTGAATGCCGAAGGCGCGGCGCTTGCCGCCGGCACGATCATGGCCGATCCGCTGATGACCCTTCCCTGACCCAACCTTGCCGAGTGGACGCTTGGTGCCGCGATGCCGTCGTTTTCCGCGCCGTGGTTGCCGAACTTTGCACATGGCCGTGCACCACCCCTCCAGCGTCGGAATGCCCTGTTTCTGACAACGGCGTTGACAGGCAGCCTCGTCATGTCTCCCGGGCTGACGACGCCGGCACGAGCGCAAGATCTGATTTGGGACGGCGCAGGGGCGACAGCCCAGGGCACTGTCGAAGGCGGGTCAGGACAAGGCGGCGAGGGCTTCTGCGTGCAGTGTGGCGTTGGCCGCGGCGAGAACCTGACCTTCAGAGTGCAGGCCCAGCCTTTCACCTTTCCAGTCGGTGATCACGCCTCCCGCACCCTCGATAACCGGAATGAGGGCCATGTAATCGTAGGGATGCAGATTCATTTCGAACACCAGATCAATGTGGCCTGAAGCCAGCAGTCCGTATCCGTAGCAGTCGCCCCCGAAGCGGCGCATGGCGACCTTGCTTGAGAGTGCCTCGAACTGCGCGCGTCCCTCGGTGTCGAACGTGTCGGGCGTGGTCGTGTAAAGGATCGCGTCGGCCAGTCGGTGCCTGCCACTTGTGCGGCAAGGTTCATCATTGAATGTTGAGGGTTCACCACGTCGCCCCGTCCAGCGTTCGCCGGTCGGCGGTATCGAGATGATGCCGAGTTCCGGTGTCCCGTTGAAAAGGCAGGCAATGAGCGTGCCGAAGGTCGGCATCCCGGAAACAAAACTCTTCGTCCCGTCAATCGGGTCGAGCACCCAGAGGTATTGGGCATCCAGACGTGCGTCCTCGTGCTCTTCGCCAAGAATGCCATGGGCCGGGAACTCTTTGAGGATGCTTTCACGCATCGCGGCCTCGATGGCGCGGTCAGCCTGCGTGACCGGGGAAAGGTCGGCCTTTTGTTCCACGTCCAATGGCTTGCGGAAGTAGGTCATCGCCATGGCGTCGGCCACGTTGGCGAGCCCGTCGGCAAAACGCGCCAGCATCTCCGTTTCGGGCGGCGTCGTGGAGCTTTGCATGGGTTTTCCTTGTCTGCGGGGAAGCTGGCAACGATGGTCAGCCGGCAAATTAACTCTAGACAAAATCCACAAAAATGCAAGACTACACAAATATCCCCAGAACCGCGAACAGAGGACGCGGCAATGACAAAGGGTCTCGGGAGGATCCGATCCGGGGCAGGCACTGGCACACGAACACGTGGATCAACAAGGAGAGACGACAATGAAGACCTGGACGAAATTCACCTTGGCTTCGCTGTTTGCCGTCGGCATGACGGCAACAGCCTCTGCCGACGAAATCACCGTCTACACTGCGCTTGAGGAAGA
The DNA here is from genome assembly GCF_000475395.1 of Labrenzia sp. C1B70. NCBI lineage: Bacteria > Pseudomonadati > Pseudomonadota > Alphaproteobacteria > Hyphomicrobiales > Stappiaceae > Labrenzia > Labrenzia sp. C1B70. The sequence continues at coordinate 157,550 of NZ_AXCE01000061.1, read as the reverse complement.
AGAGATCGCGGCCTACATCGAGGCCGCCCAGAAGGCGATGCCCGATACCGAGATCAATGTGCTGCGCCTGTCCACGGGCAAGCTGGGCGCGCGTCTTCTGGCAGAAGCGGGCAACCCGCAAGCCGACGTGATCTGGGGCTGGGCCGTCAGCGCCATGATGGATCCCCAGATCCTGGAGATGCTGGAACCCTACGCAGCCAAGGGCGTCGATGTTCTGCCTGCCTCCTTCCGTGGTGAAGATGGCAAATGGTTTGCTCCGATCGGCTACATGGGCGCGTTTTGCGTGAACACGGCACGGCTTGAGGAAAAGGGCCTGCCAATGCCGAAGAGCTGGAAGGATCTCGAGAACCCGGACTTCAAGGGCGAGATCCTGATGCCGGACCCGAATTCTTCCGGGACCGGATACCTGCACGTCAATGCGGTTCTGCAAACCATGGGTGACGAGGCTGGCTGGGCACAGCTCGAAGCCGTCGATCCGAATATGGCACAATATACTTCATCCGGTTCCAAACCCTGCAAGTCCGCACGCGTCGGCGAATACACCGTTGGTATCTCTCTGGCATTCACCGCGATGCAGTCCATCGAGGAAGGTTATCCTCTGGCAATGGTCTTCCCCGAGGAAGGCGTTGGATATGAACTGGAAGCATCCGGCCTGATGGAAAGCTCCGACAACAAGGATGCGGCAAAGGCCTTCCTCGACTGGACGATGTCTGACGAGGCAATCGGTCTCTACCAGCAGTACAAGGCGCTGATCACGGTTCCGGGTGTCGATGCTTCGCAAGCGGCTGAAAAAGCGGGCCTGCCGGCTGATATTTCGACCGTCCTGGCGAAAATCGATTTCGTCACCGCGGCCAAGAACCAGACGGCCGTGAAGGAAACCTGGAAAGAAAAACTGGGCCGCTGATCGTGCCCGCGGCAGCTCCGGCTGCCGCCAGAAGCGCGCGGGGCTTCACTGGAGGCCCGCGCACCTTTGACAGGAGACCGATCCGCCGTGTACTTGACCGTCCGTAACGCCACCAAGACCTTCGGGGCCTTCAAAGCGCTCGACAATGTCTCGATCGAGATCGATCGACGGGAATTCGTTTGCCTGCTGGGTCCCTCCGGCTGTGGCAAGACGACACTCCTTCGGCTGATCGCCGGCCTGACGGAGCTGAACAGCGGCGAAATCCTTCTGGAGGGGACTGCGCTTTCGAACCTTCCCGCACGCAAGCGAGGCTTCGGGATCGTCTTCCAGTCCTACTCGCTCTTTCCCAACATGACAGTGGCCGAAAACATCGGTTACGGGCAGAAGATCCGTGGTACGCCGCGATCGGAGATTTCACGGCGCGTGACGGAACTTCTGGAGCTGGTGAAGTTGCCGCAGGTCGCCGGCAAGTTTCCCGGTCAGTTGTCCGGCGGGCAGCAGCAGAGGATTGCGTTGGCACGGGCAATCGCCGTCGACCCGCGCGTCTTGCTGCTGGACGAACCGCTTTCGGCGCTGGATGCGAAAGTCCGGGCCGAACTGCGAGACGAAATCCGCCATGTTCAGCGTTCGCTCGGCATTCCAACCTTGATGGTGACACATGACCAGGAAGAGGCACTGGCGCTGGCGGACAAGATCATCTGCATGAACCATGGTGTCGTGGTGCAGGCCGGCACGCCGGAAGACCTCTACCATCGACCGGCGACGCGCTTTGTGGCGGACTTCATGGGGATCAGCAATCTCGTTTCTGCTGCCCCGATCCGGCGTGAATACCCGGATCTGATGGCAAAGTGGCCGGGGGGATCGGGGACGGAGCATGTTGCCTGCATTCGCCCTGAACAGATCAGTCTGACCCCGGCGCGGGACGGCAACGCCACGGTGCGCAGCATCAGTTTCCTTGGCAATCTCAGACGGCTTGAGGTCGACAGCGCGATCGGCCCGCTGGTTGTCGAGACCCACGGGTATAATTCCTGTCACGAGGGCGAACGCGTGAACCTGAGCATTCCACCGGAAGCCTGCACCTGGGTGGCTGACGACATCACCCACCAGCCTGCCGAGACCGCCGCATGAGCGGTGTGGAAACGATGACCACGCCAGCGCGCAAACAACTGGATGCAGACCGGCTGCTCACACTTGTTTGCGTTGGGCTGCCGCTGATTGGGCTCGTCCTCTTTTTTCTCTACCCGATGGTGATCGTGTTCCTGCGTTCCCTGACGGTTGACGATGGTTACGGGTTTGCCAACTACACGAGGGTTCTGGGGTCGACGGGGTTCTGGCGTGCGACCGAACATTCCCTGATCATGGGGGCTGCCACCACAGTTCTCAGCGTCTTCCTTGGTTTCATCATCGCGCATGGGCTCTATCGCTGCGCTTTCCGGGGCAAGTGGCTGATCCGCGGCGTGATCGTCCTGCCGCTGCTCGCTCCCTCTCTCGTACAGGCGCTCGGGCTGATCTTCCTTCTGGGACGCAACGGCGTCATCAGCCGTGCCCTGGGTGTCGAGATCGAAATCTATGGCTTCTGGGGGCTGTTGATCGCCAACACTCTTTATGCCTTGCCGCAGGCGGTGATGATTATCGGCGCGGCGCTGGTCCTGCTGGACGCGCGTGTTTACGAAGCTGCGGAAGTCATGGGGGCTTCGCCGTCACGCCAGTTTCGCGACCTGACCTTGCCCGCGGCGCGCTTCGGGATACTCAACGCGGCTTTCGTCTGCTTCACAATCACGATCACCGATTTCGGCAACGCGGCGGTGATCGGCGGGGACTACTCGGTTCTGGCGACCGAAATCTACTCTCAAGTGGTCGGCCAGCGGAATTTCAACATGGGAGCTGTCGTCGGCATCATGCTGTTGTTGCCGACGGTGGTTTCCTATGCGATCGAGCGTCAGGCGATGAAGCGGCAACAGGTCGGACAGATGGCTGGCCAGGTGCCGTATCGGCCCTCCTTCGCACCCGTGCGCGACCCGGTCATGGCGTTCCTGTCGCTTCTGGTCTGCACCGGCATCGTCGCGGTTATCGGCATTGTCGTCTACGCAAGCTTTGTCACCTTGTGGCCTTACAACATGGCGCTGTCGTTCAAGCACTACGACATCACATTGGCCGGGGGGTATTCCTCGCTCTGGATGACCATCGTGATATCGCTCATGGCGGCGTCGGGAGGCACGCTTGCCGTCTTCCTCCTGTGCCTTGGGCTGCGCCGCCTTCCGCGCAGCGTGGCCCAGCCCATCCAGATGCTGGCCGCCATGCCGGCCGCAGTGCCCGGGATGGTCCTGGGGCTTGCCTATATCCTGACTTTCAACTCAACCGCGACGCCGCTCTACCTTCTCTATGGGACGGCGGCCCTCATCGCGATCATCAACTTCTACCACTACCACACGCAGGGTTTTCTGACGGTGATGACCGGTTTTCGCCAGTTGCCCCGGGCGCTCGAGGAAGCTGCAGACAGTCTTGGAGCTGGAATGGCAAGGACGGCCGTCGATATCGTCGCGCCGTTCATTGCCCCAATGCTCGTTTCAGTGTTCTTTTTCCTGTTCATGCGGTCCATGGTAACCCTGTCGGCAGTCGTCTTCCTCACCACGCCTGACCTGAGTGTCGCGGCTGTCACCATCATGCGGCTGGACGATGCCGGTCTGACTTCGCAGGCGGCAGCCTTTTCCACCTGTGTGATGGCGGTCGTGTGTATTGCGCTTTTGAGCATGAAGGGAACGCTGGTGCTGATGGGACGAGGCAACCGGAGCAAGGTGCGGACCTGATGTGGGCGAAAGAACGTCACCGGCTCATCCTGTCCATGCTGAGTGCGAGCCAGCAGGTGAGCGCCAACGATCTTGCGCAGATGCTGAACGTCTCTCGCGAGACGGTGCGCCGCGATTTGCTGGACCTCGAAGAGTCTGGACAGGTCAGCCGCGTCCATGGCGGCGCGGTCTTGCCCGAGCCGCGTTCCGAGGAGCCCTTCCGACAACGGATGACGACGCAGATCCGGGCAAAGTCGGAGATTGCCCGCAAGGCTGCCGGACTGATCCAACCCGGACAGACGATCCTTGTGGACGCGGGCACCACTACAGCCCTGTTTGCCCGCGAACTGGCCAAGCTGTCGGATCTGTCGGTGATCACCAACTCGATTGATATTGCCACCACGCTGCAAGGGGCTGGCAAGGATGTGCTGCTGCTCGGTGGACGGATGGCGGCCGACGTCCCTTCGACGGTCGGCGAACTCACCTTGTCTGAAATCCGCCGTTTCCGTGTCGACCTGTGCTTTTCGGCTCCGGTTGGGGTGCATCCGGTCAAGGGTGCGTTCTTCTACGACCTGCAGGAGGCCGAAATCTCCAAAGCCATGGCGGCACAGGCGCAGCAGACGGTTATTCTGGCCGACCAGAGCAAGCTTGGAAAAACCAGCAGGGTTCAGGCCTTGGAGGCCGGAGAGATCGGCAGGCTTGTGACAAACAGGGCAGCAACTGAAGAGCAGGTAGCGGCCTTCCGCCAAGCGGCCATAGACGTAATGGCTTGAGAAGCGAAAACCGCTCGATAGACACGACCCGATTGCACAACGCGGTACAGATTTTCTGCACTCGCGCCTGGTTCGGCAAACTGAAACCTCTATTCAATGTCGTCTTCGTTCAGCTCTGGTGGAGGGAACGGCCATGGCGACATGGGGGATCGACACCCGCATCACGTTGCCGCTTCGCCCCATTCATCCCCAGCCTGCGTTACTCCCGACCGGATATCGACAGCCTTGATATCGAAAGCCCATGGTTTCAGCTTCCCGGCTCCATCCATTTTCAGGTCCTCAAGGAAGGGGGGTGAAAGTTCCAAATGGGTCAGCCAGGCTGGACAACGGGCAATGTTCCATCCCGGTTTGCGGGCCCTCGACGCTTGCGACATGATACAATTGATACAAACGGCAAGGCCAAACTGAAAAGAAGCTTACGTAGAAATGAGGTCCGGCCTGCCGCCCTTGCCGAGGCGTTGATACAAAGTGAGATCCAATGTTGCTTCAAGACGGAGCGAGTGCTTCTGAAAGTGAAGCCGATAGAAACCGGATCCAGCTGCTCATGGAAGAAGCTGTCGAGGCGCTGAGCGATGGCTTCGTGCTCTACGACAGTGACAGAAGGCTCGTTTTCGCAAACAAACGCTATGCGGAGATGCTGGGTCCGCACAAGGATCTGCTTGTGCCGGGCGCGCGGCTTGACGATATCGTCGGCAGCGCTGTCGGCAGTGGGCACATTTCCTTCGTTCGCAGCCCTGAAGGCGGTTTGCCTGGTGTCCTGGAAACCCTGGCAGCCAGGGGAAAACTGAAGATCGAGATCAAGGTTGCCGACGGCAGCCAGCACAAGATCTATCTCAAGCATCTGAAAGACGGCAGCATTGTCGTGAAGGTTCGCGACATCACGGAACAGCGGACCGCAGAGGCGCGTGCAAGAGAGATCCTTTACGGCGCGGTTGATGCCGTCGACGTTGGTATCGCGCTCGTCGATGATGATGACCGGCTGGTGTTTGCCAACAAGAAGTTTCGGGAGATAGGCGACCCGGACGGGAGGCTTTTCGTCCCCGGCCGTGCGATGCGCGACATCCATGGCGAGGCCATAGCATGCGGCCTGATCCCGCTTCCGGGGGGCATGAAACCCGCCGAAATGCTCGATGAGCTGGATCGGCTTATACGCCTTGCCATCAAGGGGTATCCGATACCCAACAATCAGAACAGGGAACTGGTTGGCAGCGCCTACGAGACAAATCTGAAAGGACGGCTGCTCACGATTGAAGACGTCACGGATCGCGTCAGGGCGGAGCGGCGCTTTACGACCGCGGTTGAACGGTTGCCGGTTGGCATCGCCTTTGAAGGGCCGGACGGGCAGTTCACGCATTGCAATGATGCGTTTGCAGCGCCCTTTCACCTGAACGCGGCCGAAATTCTAAAGCTGTCGGATATTGAGCGGATCGACTTGCTGGCACCGCAGATATCGATGGTTGCCGGTCAGGAAGTAGGTGACCGCGCGGCTGAGCTATTCACCGCTGCGGTCAAGCAGCAGCGCGAGACGCTGGAACCCATGGAGGTTCGCTTCTGGGATGGCCGGCACTACCGTGTCGAGCGAGCCATCTCCGAACACAACAGCCGCGTTGTCGTGGTCACCGACATCACCGCCTTGAAAGAAACCGAGGCCAGAAGCCTGGCCACCCTGAATGATGCCATTCAATCTCTCGATGAGGGGTTGGTGCTCTTCGACAAGAGCCTCAATTTCGTGCTCGGGAACCGGCTCTGGTACGAAATGTACTTCAGTGAACTGGCGCCGCCCGTTGCCGGGGAGAACATTCTCACCATCCTGGGCCGGTTGATCGACAACGGCATCGTTCTTGTTCCCGAAGGCGAAGACAAGACGTCCTATATGTGCGAGCTGACGCTTCTGGTGAAATCCTACCAGAAGAAGCAGGCCATCCATCTTGCCGGTGGACGTATTCTGCTGGCGTCAGCCCACAGAACCGAACTGGACGGGTACCTCGTCTCCTTTATCGACGTGACCGAGCAGCGACGGGCCGAGGAAGAGCAGCGCGAGGCGGATCTGCTTCTGCACAAGATCGTCGAGGCCTGCCCGGCAAACTTTCTCGTCTCCCGCATCGAAGATGGAAAAATCATCTACTGCCCGCCTGCTTCACGAGAGCGGTTCGGCGATATCGACACGACCCTCAATTTCTTCTTGAAGCCGGAGGATCGGGAGCGGTATCTGGAAGCGCTCTTGCCGACGGGAACACTTGATGATTACCGGGTTCAGTTCCGCAGGGCCGACGGTTCAATCATGGAAGGCATCACCGCCGCCCGCGTGACCGACTACAAGGGTGAGAATGTCATCGTGTCCTCCACAAGGGACATTTCGGACCTTCTGGCCATGCAGGAGGAATTGCAGAAACAGCGTGACATTGCCCACCAGAACGAAAAACTGTCCGCCCTGGGTGAGCTGCTTGCCGGTGTCGCACACGAACTCAACAATCCCCTTTCCATCGTTACCGGTTACGCCCAGATGCTTCAGGGAAAGCTCAAGGACCCGGTTCTGGAAAAGCGCATCGACCGCATCGCGGAGGCTGCCGACAGAAGCGCGCGGATCGTCAGGGCTTTCCTGTCCATGGCGCGCCAGCGACCGGCAAATCTGGAACCGTGTACGCTGAACGAAATCGCCTCGGTTGCCCTTGATCTTGCCGGCTACGGGCTGCGCTCCAACGGAGCCAGGATTGAGACGGAGTTTGATGAGGATCTTCCTTCAATCCTCGGCGATACGGACCAGCTGGTCCAGGTCGTTACGAACCTCATTATCAATGCGGAACACGCCCTTTCGCCGCTTGGCGAAGACGCGGTGCTTGTGCTGCGGACGTTCCACGACGGAAGAGACGGCCAGGCAGTCCTTGAAGTCCGGGACAATGGTCCGGGGATGACGAAGGAAATCAGGGACCGCATCTTCGAGCCGTTTTTCACGACAAAGGACGTGGGTGAGGGGACAGGTGTCGGCCTGGCATTCTGTCACCGGGTTGTCGACACCCATGAAGGCACTCTCGAAGTCAGTTCATCCGTTGGCAAGGGGACGAGTTTCTTCGTGCGGCTGCCCGCAATGGAAACTGAGGCTTCAATTGACACCTCGCAGGCCCAGCCAGGCGGAACGCATCACCGCAAACGGGTGTTGGTCGTTGATGACGATGTCGCGGTCAGCGAACTCGTTTGTGACCTGCTGGCAGATCTCGGATGCCAGGCAGTACAGGAAACCAGCGCACGCAAGGCTCTTGCGCGCCTGTCTCACACACCCGTCGATCTGATTATCAGCGACTACAAGATGCCGGGCATGGACGGTGCCGCATTTTACAACAGCCTGATCGGGTTATCGCCCGGTTACAAGGATCGTATCGCCTTCATGACGGGCGATGCCATGGGGAAGTCCGTTCAGACATTTCTGATCGAAAGCGAGCGCCCCTACATTGAAAAGCCCATTTCCAAGAAGGATCTGGCTTGTTTGTTAAATCAACTGGACAGCAGGAAAAACACATCATGAGCGGGGCTCCGGGTGCGAAGCAAATTTTGGTCTGTGACGACGAACCTCATCTTCGCGAAATGGTTGCCGAGTATCTCGCCGAGCGCGGCTATGATGTTGTTGAGGCGCCGAACGCCAACGACATGAAACGGCTTCTGGAGAGCCTGGAACCGGCGCTGATCATTCTGGACGTGAACATGCCTGGTACGGATGGTCTGACCGCGTTGCGTGACCTTCGAACCACCTCGACCGTGCCGGTAATCATGTTGACCGCAGCAAGTGACGTGATCGACCGCGTGGTGGGGCTGGAAATGGGAGCCGACGATTATGTCGGCAAACCTGTCGACCTGCGCGAACTGGAGGCCCGGATCAAGGCCGCACTGAGGCGCAGAAGTTTTGACGAGACAAGTGCGCAGCAGAAGGATCGGCAAGCAGGCACAGTTCCCTTTGGTACCTGCCGTCTGGATCTGGACGGGGCGAGGCTGATCGGTGGCGACGGTCAGGAAATTGCGATTACGTCGATGGAGTATCAGCTGCTCAGGGTGTTCGTCGAGAACCGAGGGCGCGTTCTCAACCGGGACCAGTTGCTGGAACAGGCACACGACAAGGGCTGGGAACCTTTCGATCGTTCGATCGATCTGCGTATTTCAAGGCTGCGCCGCAAGATAGAACTCAATCCCACAAAACCCGAGACCATCAGAACGGTCCGTGGGTTGGGCTACGTCTTCAATTAAGTGCTCTTCCCGGCGACCCGGGAAACTCCTTAAGCTGTGATACCTGCCGCAAATTCCAGTTCGTCGAAGCCGGAATTTGCGTCCTGTTGGCCAGCATCCACGCTTTTTGGCGCATCAATCCAGCCCCAGATCCGCGTTGTCTCCTTGTGAACGGTAACAATTGTACCTTTGGTGTGTGCAGGGGCGGGATTTTTGATACCAGGCGGACATGGGAAAACGCTTTCCCCGGCGCGTGATCCGGCTTTCCAAGTTTTTTCAAAAGATGTTTTTCTTCAGTCGTTTACACAGGTCTTGTCTGGGGTTTTGTCGCCCAGCTCAATGCCCGTTCAGACCTCGCATTTGAAACAATGTGTCGGATATTTCTGTGGGGCGATCGCCCGGATACAATTGAAACACCCGGTGAAACGAGGCTGAAAAGAAAGGTTCCCATCTTTGGTGTGTCGGCAAGGTCGCCGACGCCAAAACCAAATGGAGAACTACTATGATGAAAACCACTTCTTTCGCACTGGCCGCTGTCATGTCCACGTTCCTGATCCAGGCAACACCTGCTTCCGCTGGCCAGAGCTGCTGGGGACTTGAAGGTCAGGCGCTTCAGGATTGCATCGACAATCTTGTCGACGAACTTGGCAAGATCGGTCACGAAAGCAATTCCGAAACGCAGACCGTGAAGATCAAGAAATCTTCCCGTCAGAAATCTCGTTGAGGCCTAACCTCGACCGGAACTGACAACCAGAAACCCTCGGCGTGAACAAGACGCCATAAGGGTCACCTCTCCTGCGGTGCAATTCGACTGGAATTGATGTGTTTTGGCTTGCTTGCCAGGTTTTACCCATCAAGCCGTTGAATTGCCCGCAGACAGGTTTTCATGAAGAAGACATCTGAAACGGCCGGTTGGCCCCTTCAGGCAAGCTCTCTTCTCCAGGCGTTTTGAAATTTCTACGCCGTTTTTGAATGCCTGCTTTTACCACCTAGCCCAAACTGTCGAGCAACCGATTTCAAGGCACGGCGCTGACTGACTTGTTCGGTTTTCGGTCCGGCTCATTGCAGGAAACGGAGGTGCTCAATGAACCAAGAATTGGTCAGCCCTTCTGATTACTGCTCTGCTGGTGTTGCAATAAAGGACTTCGGTCTGTCCAACAACAAAGGTCATATTCAAAGCCTAGGAACCGGTATTGCTATCTGGTGAGGTGGTGTCAGGTTGGGTCCTAGTAACAACGGAAATTAGACGTCAGAGTAGAATTTATGCTCGCATTGACGTTGATGCCGAAAATGGAGAAGCAATTGTCTCGCACTGCGGTACCGCCATACGGCGGGATTTCAGACTGGAGCACGCTGCGCGAGGTGGCAGCGCAAGGATACTCCGATGCAATTCTTTGCCTTGCCAGCATAGAGATTGTCGAGCGCTCCAACCGTGATAGCGTCTTGGGCCCACTAAACGAAAATGGAGCAACCAAGGCGGCGCGTTTGATGGTTGATGCCACCCTTTTTCGGGTCCAAATCTTTATAGTTCGCGCGTTTGCCCCAGTTCGGTACCCAGACGATCTTCATCTTAGAGCGGCAATAGATTTTTTAAAATATGACAACAGGGTTACTGAGGAACAGCGGATTGAACGCCGATCTAACCTTGAAATGGCAATAGCGCTTTTCGATGCCGCGGCTGTTGATCAACGCCTTGAGCCACTGAAACACATGCGGGACAAGATGCTGGCACATTGGGCGCGGCCAAACGAAAGCATCCCCAAGCCCCGGTATGTTGACTTGTTTAGTTTTGCTAAAATGACTTGCTCCATTTGGGAAGAACTCTCATTTGGTGCGGGAACAGTTATGATCGAACTTGATAATCAAATTGACGCCTACCGTGAGGCGGCTGACGATTTTTGGTCTATTTGGGAAAAGAAGTCGGGCGCTTAGGCTAACTATCAATAATTGATTCTGATATTTTTCTACAGCTAAGTGGCGAAAAGCCAATGGAAGGGGCCAAGACATGGCTTGGGCCCCTCCTGTTCTGTAACGGCAGGGTTATGCAGGGACTGACGGGTATTTCATGCCCGCGACTTCCTGCATCAGGCGGATCACCTGTGTGCTGTAGCCCGCCTCGTTGTCATACCAGACGTAAAGGACCAGCCGGTCGCCGTCGACGATGGTTGCCTGGCTGTCGACCACACCGGCATGGGTGGAGCCGACGAGGTCGGAGGAAACCAGTTCGGTTGAGGCCGTGTAGTCGATCTGGTCCTGCATCGGCGACTGCACGGAAATCCCGCGCAGGTAATTGTTCATTTCCTCGGCGGTCGTCTCGCGCTTGAGGTTCAGGTTGAGGATGGCCATGGAGACGTTGGGGATCGGCACCCGCACCGCGTTGCCGGTCAGCTTGCCCTTCATTTCCGGCAGGCACTTTGCGACCGCGCTGGCAGCGCCCGTGCTCGTCAACACCATGTTCAGGGGCGCGGACCGGCCACGGCGATCCCCGCTGTGGTAGTTGTCGATCAGGTTCTGGTCGTTGGTGAAGGCGTGGATGGTTTCCACGTGGCCGTTCTCGATCCCGAACTCGTCGTTGATCACCTTCAGCACCGGGGTGATGGCGTTGGTGGTGCAGGAGGCCGCGCTCAGGATCCTGTCCTCCGCCGAGATGTCGCCATGGTTCACGCCATAGACGATATTCTTGATGCTGCCCTTGCCCGGTGCGGTCAAGATCACCTTCGCTGCCCCGGGGCATTTCAGGTGCTGGCCAAGACCATCCTCGTCGCGCCAGATGCCCGTGTTGTCGACCACCAGTGCATTGCGGATGCCGTATTTGGTGTAATCGACCTCGGCAGGAGAGTTGGCGTAGATCACCTGGATGTAGTTGCCGTTGGCGATGATCGCATTCTGCTCTTCGTCAACGGTGATGGATCCGCTGAAAGCGCCGTGGACGGAGTCCCGTCGCAGCAGGCTGGAGCGTTTCTTCAGGTCGCCGGCCTTGCCGCCGCGCACGACAATCGCGCGCAGGCGCATCTTGTTGCCGGCGCCGACGCGTTCGATCAGCATGCGGGCAAGAAGGCGTCCAATACGCCCGAAGCCATAGAGAACGACATCCTGCGGTTCCTGCAGGATGGATGTCTTGCCGGTGTTGATGCTGGCCAGCTGCTTCTCGAGGAAGCTCTTAACGTCACCGCCTTCTTCCATGTAGCCGTGGCACAGCTTGCCGAGGTCGACGCGCGAGGCGGCCAGGTCCATCTCCAGCATTGCCTTGACGATTTCGAGGCTCTTGGTGACGTCCAGTTCCTGCCCGGTGATCTGCAGGGCATAGCGGTGTGCCTTGAGGATCTCGATGGCGGAGTTGTTCAGAAGACGCCGGCCGAAAATCCGGATGTTGATGCCGTAGTCACGGTAGAGATGCCCAACCAGCGGGATCATCTGCTCGGCAGCGGACTGTTGTTCCTTCCAGTTGTCGAAGTGGTTATCCATGGCCGCCATACACAAAACTCCCTTATGGTCTTTCCAGCGCGCTGAGTGGCAAGTCTTTGTCCTGCGCACGGTCTTTAGCTCTTGTGGAAACGTAATGTCCATAAGCAGTTTGAAGACTAATCGATTGAAATTTGGGGAGGGTGCTTTTGGTCGCATCCAGGCCGCTGGAAGCGTTACATCTGGAACCTTGCAAGTGCAGATAATCAACTCGCAGAGACTTGGTCTGAACGCAGAAGTGCAGAGCAAAACCTGGTAATTCACGCCCGTCGACGGCATTTGCTGTTGAATTCGGACTGCGGTTTCAAGCAGACATCGGGCGTCAGGCAAGTCCTGTGTTGATGACGTATCGGCTTCCGGAAGTCATGGGGTCGCGAGGCCTTTTCACACCCCGAGTTCACGCAGGCCTTTCTCTATCGTTTCGCGAGCGCCGTTTTCGGCAAACGGGAAGGACGCGAAGAAGACTTCCGAACTGATTTCCGGATCTGCCTGTCTCGCCCGGGCGAGCCATTGCCGGGCTTCTGCATTCTTGCCGACCAGGTGTGATGTCAGCGCCGCGATCAGGGAGATATGCTTGTGCGCACCAGGCATCTGCGCTGCTTTCACAGCAAGCTCTGCCGCCCTGTGCCTGTCGCCCAGTTGCAATTGCACCAGCGCACGTGCCGACACCATGCCATAGGCAAGCGGGTCGAGCGGACTGAGGTCCAGCGCCAGAGCAAGATCTGCATCGGCCTGCGCTGCCTGACCTGCCATCACGCTCACCAGCCCGCGTGTATAGACACCCTGCGCGAAACTGGGGCTGAGGCTGGTTGCCCGGTCAAACCAGGCGATTGAATCTTCCAGCCGGCCATCGAGCCAGGAACACCGCCCGGCATTGAAGTGAGCAAAAGGATCGAGCCTGTCGGTCTCCACCGCCTGCTGCGCCAGCGCGCGGGCCTTTTCGACCTCGGCTTCGGGATCTTCCGCAAAGCGCATGAAGGCTGATTGAAAATGCGTGAAGGACAACCCGCCCATGGCGCCGGAAAAATAGGGATCGCGTTCCAGGGATCGTGTGAACAGTTCTGACGCGCGGGCGTTGTCCTGCCGGTTGAACCGGTACATGTGATCCAGCCCCAGGTGAAAACAGGCCCATGCATCCAGTTCTCCCGGAGCGCGTCTGCGTGCGATGCGCACTTCGTTCTGCGGGATCTGAACCGCCAGACTGGCAACGACATGGCTTTCGATTTCCGGTCTGAGCTGCTGCAATTCGGACAGGCTGCCACGATAGTGTTCCGCCCAGATCGTGCCGCTGCTGGTCATGTCGATCAGCGAAACGCCGATCGTGACGCTCTCACCCGCAAGTTCGACCGTGCCGGTGAGCCCATAGCGAACGCCGAGTTGGCGACCGGCGGACAGCGGGTCCACATCGGGTCCGCGAAAGCGGAAGCTCGATCCACGTGCGATAACGAACAGCCAGTGCAGGCGCGACAGATCCGCAATGATGTCGGCAGGCAGCGCATCGGCCACGATTTCGTGCTGGCCCGGTTCGCCAAAATACTGGAATGGCAGGACGGCGATGGAGGGCCGCCCGTCGCGCGCGGTCTTCAGCGCTTCCTCAATTGCCGGGGCGGCCTGTTCCTCGGTGATCAGGCCCGAACGCGCCGGGGGTGCCTTTGCCTGGAGACTGGAAACCTCGGTTTCCGCGACAAACCGGAACCCCTTGCCATGGATCGTCCGGATGACTTTCTGTGTGCTGCCCTTGTCCCCGACAGCCTTGCGCGCAGCCTTGATCCGCGCTGCCACGGCGGTTTCTGAGACAATCCGTCCGTCCCAGACATGCTCGATCAATTCGTCCTTGCTGACCATCCGGTCGCGGTTTTCGACCAGCAGCAAGAGAAGGGAGAGGACTTGCGGCTCGATCGCCACGCGTTCGCCATCACGGCGCAATTCGAAACGTGTGCCGTCCAGTTCAAATCCGTCAAAGGTAAACACCAGGGCGTCGGCTTGCGGCACACGTTCCCCTTTCCCCGAAAGTCTTCATGAAAAGGTCAGTTATATTCATGTCCCCGTCAAGCATTGCCGCTGGGTAAGGCGTATCTCTTGTTCATCGGGAACGTCCGATGTTGCTTGGAAACACTGTTACTTAAACTAGGAGATATGAAATGCCGCTGGTTACGATCGATGTCATCAAGAACGTTTTCACCCCCGAACAGAAGCACCAGCTGATCGAAAAGGTGACCGAAGCCATGGTCGCCGTGGAAGGCGAAGCCATGCGCCCGGTCACCTGGGTTCGCATCATGGAAGTCGAGCAGGGTGACTGGGCCATTGGCGGTCAGCGCCTGGGCGCAGCGGACGTTCATGCCATGTCGGGCAAGAAAGTCGCCTGACGCTGCAAAAAATCTGTTGCAAGAAGGGCCGTGCCTTGTGGCGCGGCCTTTTGCGTTTTGAACGGAAGATGCCGGTAGGCGCTCATGCGCAATGAGACCCTTGCTTCCATGCTGAACGCATCACCTGCCGTCAAACCTCAAGCGAGGGAAAATCGTCCTGCAGCTTGTCGGAATACCTGCCGTCGAACGTATGAAGCCCCGCATGGCGAATTTCGGTCTGGTAGTCCAGCCAGATGGTGCCACCGCAACCGCGTACCCAGCGCAGGCTGAAGCTCTGGTCCTCATGCAGGAACAACCGACCGCTTGGCGTCGGAAGGTGGCCGAAGAAGTCGTAATACTCCATGTCGGCATGGGCGGGGATCAGCGACATGTCGGGGTAGTTGGTGACGACACCGCGTTCCACCATCGTTTCCGGCACCTTCCGGCTCAAGAGCGTCAGGCCTTGGCCTCCGGCGGGAATGGAGATGAAACCATCCTGGTGCTCGGGGTGCCAGTCGGTGTTGTCATAGTCGCGAAGCTGGTGATTGTAGGTCATGCAGCGGGAAACGAGCTGTTCCATCGGGCTGCGCTCGGCTTCCGGCAGGGCGGTTTCCGCTTCAATCAGCTGCCGGAGCAGATCCCAGTTGTAATATTTCTGCGGGTAGGACGCGCTGACGAAATCGCCGCCGAAGGCGACCAGACGCCACACGGCCTCAGGCGTGAACTCCATGTCGGAGTCGAGCATCAGCATGTGGCTGAATTGCTTGTGGGCGAGGAATTTGCTCATAAGGTGGTTGCGGTTGATGACGAGGTTTGCGGCACCATAGGTTTCGAACACAAACGGCAGTCCGTGGTGCTGGAACTCCTGCGTCAACGCGATGAGGGAGCGAACCGTCGGCAGTTCGACCTGGCCGCGGGTCGGCATGGCAATCATGATGATGAGTGGTGTTGCTCCGTCGGTCTCATTCGCCATTTCCTGTTGCCTTTCTAAAGGTGATGCCGGGGCATGGGTGTCGGGTGTCTCGGGTCAGGCGTCAGGACCTCGGCAGAGTTTCACCGGTTTCCTATGGTGCTTTCTTTGGAGTTACGAGTTGCGCCGGTCGCAGCTCTTCTGCTTCCTTGAACAGTGAAAAGGTCTGGTTCACGTAGCCGACGACTCCATTGATCTGCTGCAGATAGGCTTGCAGCTCCGGAGTGTGTTCCGCTTCCACCAGCTGGATGGCGCGAGACTGCGGATAGACTTCAAAAAGAACATAAAACAGCGGGTCTCCGCGGTGCAGGATGAGGGGAGCGGAGATATCGTGCCATTCGAACGCCCATGTCAGCGTTCTCGGCCAGACGTTGATCGGGAACCTTCCCGGTATCATCAGGCCGGGAAGCGAAGATTTCCCGACATGCTGAAACGGTGGCAACTGAGACATGTAGGTGGGTTCGTCCGCAACGAAGATATACGGCAGGCGCATCTGCAGGATGGGGCGGTCGGGCGAGCGCCATTCTTCGCGCGGATGAAGGATGATCAGGTGAGCGAAGACATCGTCTCGAACCGAGGACATTGGCCCGTCGGCGTTCACGACCACGGGTTCACCGAAGTCGGTTTCGGCCATCTGAAGGGAAAGGTCGCAAGGGCATAGTACTTCGAAAAGCCTGCTTTCGAGCCCCAGGACCGCAGGGCAGGCTGTCACGGATTTGGCATGGGTTCGCTGGCGCGGGGCTGAGGGCTGTTTCAGCCTTTGCGGTGGCTTGTAGACCAGTTGGGATTCGTCGCCCGCCAGCAGCCAGCCGATCGTTGCCTGCCCGCTACCTTCAGTGTTTCCGCCGCTTGCATCGACGGTAACGTTGAAACTCAGCACGGGAGCACCGCCCTTGTTATCGCCGGAATTGTGCACTGATCCAGGGCGGAGCTGGGAGCCAGCGATTGAGGCTCTTGTCGAGATAAAGGCCGGTGACGGTGTTGTAGGAAACGGTCACGGGCTGGCGGGTAAAGGGATCCGTGACTTGCCGCGTCTGAATTTGAGAAACGCCGTAGCCCGGTGAGAAGACGGTATTTGCGTTTGGAACCGGTGACCCCGCGCGCCCCCCGTAGACGGTGTTCATTATCGCGCGCCGTGAGCCGGGATGTCCCGGGTGGATGGTGTTCATTCCCGGTCGGCGGTAGCCTGCGCCACCAGCATAGACGGTCTCCATAGCTGCCCGCCGGAAACCGGGATGGCCGGCATAGATGGTATCCATCCCAGGTCGGCGATGGCCGGGATGTCCAGCGTAGATGGTATCCATCACCGGTCGGCGATAGCCTGGATGACCTGCATAGATGGTGTCCATCACCGGTCGCCGCGCGCCCGGATGCCCTGCATAGATCGTGTTCATCGCCGGCCGTTTGGAGAAGGGAGCGTATCCAGCCGGACCGGCGGTGAGGGTTTCGGAATGCATCTGTCCGGGCCGACTGCCCATGGAGCTGTCGGCTGACGGTCTTCTGCCTGCGCCCAGTTTTACGAGATCTTGATCGATCCCCGGTTTCTTTCGGTCAACCAAAGCTTATCCCTCAAGAACCAAATACTATAAAAGATTTAAGTGCTAAACTGACATAAAGTTACAAAATGCCTCTGCTTTCCGCAACTCCTTTCAGAGCTTCACCTACGTTCCTGACGACATTGCTCCAGTCACGCGGATGCTGTTGCCGGAAAAAACGCATTCCGGGATACCAGTCCGAACGATCTCCCTCAAAGCAGTGATACCAGTGGGGAAAAGTGTCGAGCAGAAGCCAGACCGGTGTGCCGATCGCCCCGGCAATATGTCCCACAGCACTATCGGTCATCACGATGACGTCCAGCGACTGGATCATGGCGGCGGTTTCGGCAAAATCGAAATCGTCACAATCGATGACAAGATCACCCAACCCGCCTTCGATGAGCTGGCGATGGGGCGGCCCTTTCTGCAGGCTGTAGAGTTGAACGAAGGGCAGTTCGGCAAGCGGCAGAAAATCCGAGAGCTGCGCTGCCCGGTCCGCGTTGCCACCGTAGTCCACGTTTCCCGACCAGAGGATGCCGACACGAAGCGGTGCTCTCGCCCTTGCAAGCAAGGCGTCTCGCCTTCCTGCAAACGCCGGATCGCACTTCAGGCGCGGAGGTGGGTAACGGGACGGATCATCGACACCAAGCAGATAAGGCAGTGACAGAAGCGAGATCTGATACTCGCAGCCATACCCAGGGAGCTCTTCAGCATTCTCGACCCAGATGTCGACACCTTGAAGGTTCTGCAGGAGGTGCGACAGGGCCGGGGGACACAGGAAATGGACGCTTGCGCCGGCAGCCTTCAAACCTGGCAGAAACCGAGCTGCCCAGATGATGTCGCCGTGCCCACCCTCGGGCAGAACCAGGATTTTCCTCTCCGTTGGCGGAGATCCGTCCCAGAAGGGCAGGTGGTGAACGGCGGCCGGAGTGATGCCGGCGCCGAAGCGATGCTCCCAAAGCGGCCAGCCACGCCGATAGTCCCTTTGCCCCAGAGCCAACCAGGAGGCTTCGATAGCTGAACCGGCATCGTCCGGATCGCCGCGCAAGAGCCTCTGAAAGATGTTGAATGCCTCGCCATGCCAGCCTGATCTCGAGCGGGCGACGGCCAGGACATAGTCTATCTCAGGATCGTCCGGCTGCAGGTTTTTCAGCTGTTCTGCCACGGCCAGGGCATTTTCCGGGCGTCCGAGGCGCAGATAGTGCGCAGCAAGGCGGTGCAGGGCGACGATGCTTGGCGGCGTGATGGCAGCAGCCCGGGTAAGACAGGCGAGTGCAGCCGTATCCCGCTCCTCCAGTAGATGAACCTCCGCCTGCAACAGCCAGGCGTCCAAATGATCCGGAGCGAGTTTCAGGCAGGCATCGGCATAGGCAATCGCCGTGGCACATTGCTCCCGGCCGAAGCTTCGCAGCGCCATTTCGTACAAGTCATCTGCCGTCAGTGGGCCGGGGTCTCTGGTCATTTGGCCTGCTGTGCTGTCCCGTTCACGTTGCTCTGTAGACTTCGTCTATGCCGATAAACTCGATCACCTCGTATCCCTTTCCGGCCATGAAGGAGGGGATCTCGGGACTGTCGGTAATGTTCTCGATGGTCCACACTTCGACCGGGATGGTCTCGAAGGGAAACTCTTCCAGGACAGCCATCTCGCCGCCTTCAACGTCGAGAGACACATAATCGATATGCTCAATTCCCGCGTCTGCCAGTATCTCCCTGATCGAGCGGACCGGTATCTTTGCAATGCGCTCGTCGTGCTCGGGATGCTGCCGGATCCTCTCCAGAAGGTCCGGAGCGATGTTTGCAAGCAGACCGCCGCTTTGGGTGTAGCCGGCTCGGATTTCCAGGAATTCCGCGAAAGGTGTCGGCGAGCCGACCGCAGCGTTGAGGCAGCTGCAGCCGCGAACGGACGTCGCCTTTGCAAAGTTTGCTGGTGACGGCTCAATCAAAAGCCCGGTCCAGCCAAGTTCCTTTTCGAAGAAAAGACTGTTTGAACCAGTGAGCCCGTCATATCCGCCAAGTTCCAGGAAAACGCCGCCTGTACGGTGTTTCAGAACCTCGTCGTTCAGGAACTTGTCCTGGCCGGATTGGCTGAAATACTGCTGGTGCATGCCCAGGGCCTTTTCCACGGCCCAGATCTCGTGCCGTAAGCCGCCCCGGCTCGGTCCGAAAACATGTTTCAGCTGACCGACAAGCGTTTCCCGAAGGTCTGTCAGGGCTTGCGGGGAATACTCGCTGTAGAATTCCGGCATGGTCATGAGGCAGTGAGGTCCTGGCTGATTTGAAATTGCTTTGAATTGAATGGTTCAAATCCATGCGAAAGTTACCTTAGGTTAGTTCAGGGTGCTGCCCAAATTCAAAGTCTTTGGTGATCCCGCTGTAAGGGGGCGCAAGGAGCACGCACTGGAGAGGGCGAAAGGTGACGGCGCGAATGAAAGACCAGACATCCGCATCCAGCCTGACCGAGGCATTCCTGGAGTGGTACATCGCCAACCGGCACAGTCCGGATCTGGCCGAGCTGAATGACTATCTGCTGAATGCCGCCTTGTCGGCGCGGGGCTACAACAATCTGGAGAGCGGCGAGACCTTCTTCGTGAAAGAGATCCTGGCCGCCACTGCACCGAGGCTCTGTTTCGACATCGGTGCGAATGTCGGCCGATACAGTCTTGATCTGTTGAACTACACGTCCGCCGACGTCATTGCCTTTGAACCACTGCTCTCAACGCATGGAGAGCTGGTGCGAAACACGCAGGCCTATGGCGACAGGATCGTTTGCGAAAACGTCGGCGTTGGTAACTTCGACGGCGAGGGGATACTGCATTTCGATGCAACGAACCCTGTTCTTGCCTCCTTCTCGCAGGAGGTGAAGAAGGTGAGTTATGTCACAAACGAGCAAACGGTGAAGGCGCGGGTGACGTCGCTTGATACCTATTGCCGGGTAGCCGGAATTACAGCGGTAGATCTTATCAAGATCGACACGGAAGGCTTTGAGACCGAAGTGTTCGAAGGGGCCGCCAGGGTGTTTTCCGAAATCAGGCCGCGGTTCATCCAGATGGAGTTCAACTGGCACCAGATGTTTCGCAGCAGGACGCTGAACGACTTCGCGGAAATGCTTCCAGAATACGACGTCTATCAGTTGCTGCCGAACGGTTGGACGCGGCGGGAGCCGAGAGATCCATTGGCGAATTTCTACCAGTTTTCAAACTTCGTGTTCGTCTTGAACGGACAAGGGGAGTTTCTGCAGACTGCTGA
This sequence comes from Labrenzia sp. C1B70, assembly GCF_000475395.1. NCBI lineage: Bacteria > Pseudomonadati > Pseudomonadota > Alphaproteobacteria > Hyphomicrobiales > Stappiaceae > Labrenzia > Labrenzia sp. C1B70. The sequence continues at coordinate 137,317 of NZ_AXCE01000061.1, read as the reverse complement.
CAACGGCGTATGATTTTATCTCGACAATACGAGACCCGAGTTCCGTATTGATCTCCTGCTTCAGTGCCGCGCGTTTGTCATTTGTCTGGTAAATGCGTCGTGCCAGATCCACGAAGCGGTCCTTGCAATCCTGCGATCGGTCGTAGTTGCGGATGTCGTCTTCGAAACTCCACAGACTTTCATTGAGGCTTTTCAGCCGGGCCTTCCAGGTGTGGACTTGGCCCGTATCAGGCATGTGCCGGTCGTAAATCTCGCTGAGCGAAGCCAATTCGAAGCGGACGTGTTCCAGTTTCTCCGGAGCGGATATGCGGTCGGCCTTGATTTCAAGGATGGTGATCTTGTCGAGGAGTTCAGCCGGTGAAATCGGTATGTAGATCATGTCGACCAAGACACATGCCTTTATGTTCATCCCGCCTGTTTCAGAACTGTAGCATCAAGTCGCTGGTCCGTTAATTGGTGTGCTTGCAGAGCAGGGGCACTGAACCTCCCTCCGAACAAAAAAAGCCAGCCCTGCGTCACCAGGGCCGGCTGATTGCATGTTGCTGCAGGCAGGCGATTACTGCAGCAGGGCCGGGGCGTTGTCCGGAACGGGGGCAGGCGGCACCTTGGTGTCGGTGAAGGCGGGGACGGCTGCTTCAAAGGCGTCCAGCCAGGCCACAAGTTTCGGATGGGTCTGCCGCCATTCACCGGCAAAACGGATATCCAGATAGCCGAGGGCGCAGGCGAGCGTCAGGGAGCCGGCATTGACGTCTGCAGCGGTTGCCGGAACAGGTGGCGTGTTGTCTTCAAAGTGCTTCAGGCCACGGTCCATCTTGGCTGCCTGATAGGCGTCCCAGGCCGGGTCGCGGTACTTCGGTTCCTTGAAGCGCTTCTCGTAGACCCGAAGGATGGCCGCATCCATGATGCCGTCCGCCAGTGTCTGGTCGCGCAGGACCGGAAACCGGGCTTCGCCTTCCGGAAACAGCTTGCCGCCGCCCGCCAGGAAGTCGAGGTATTCCAGAATGACGGAGCTGTCGTAGAGAACATCACCGTTTTCCAGGACCAGCGCCGGGATTTTGCCGAGCGGGTTCTGGCTGCGCAGGCTGTCAGAGGGATCGGCGGTATTGGCGTCTTCGATCTCGACCTTGCCCTTGAGGCCGAGAATGGACAGGGCGAGCTTCACCTTGCGGCCGAAAGGCGAAGGGGGAGACGAGCGAAGTTTCATCATGGGTCCGAACTCCTGAAAGAAGAAGGCGGTTGGGGTGTCTAAGACGGTTAGCGTGCGCCGGGTGGCGGCACGGACAGGCTGCCGGCGCGGCAGCCGGATCTGTCGACCTCGCGGCAGGCACGGAATTCCAGATCCCGCGTGAGGCAGATGCGGACTTCCTCAAGTTCGCCCCGGTCGCAGGTGACGGCAAGCCCGTCCTCCTTGAGGCCCGGATTGGCAAGCCGGAAGGCTTTCTCAACGGTATCGGGTGCGGCCTTGCCGCGCTTGTCGAGTGTGCGGAAGGCCCCGGGGATGGTGATCTTGTCGAAAGCCTCGCGGGTGAGGTCGAAGTAGTCTTCCGGCGTCAGGCCGGAGCAGGTGCCATGCTTGCGCCACTCGTGGAAGACGAGATTGTGGCTTGGCATGATGTCTTCCATCGAAACGGCGATTTGCCGGTCGATGCGCTTGGGCGCGCCGGGGCAGCTTTCCGGGAAGCCACGCTCGTATTGGGGCCACAGGCCATGCACGACGAAGCGAAAGGGCTTGGAGACATCACATTGATGCGGATTGACATCCGCGCCCTGTTGCTTGCAGTAGGTCGGCGACCAGGACAGGGCGAGGACATAAAAATCGAATTTTCCGGACTGATCAGCTGAAGCTGGCAGGCTCAGAAGTCCCGCCAGAAGGCAGGCGGACAGTCTTCCGATATGGCCGAGCAGCGCCATGGATCAACCTTCTTGGGGAGGCCGTGGCCTTAGTGCGGGCGCGCCGTACTGCAATGGTCGCCGTAGACCCGCCACTTGTCCAGAGGCGCGAGGCAGGCTTCCACATTCCAGCTGAGCCCGACGAAACCGGCGTGCTCTTCCACCATGTAGTGGACGGACTGAATGGTGCCGTCCGACAGGCTGGCCGTGCCCTTGCAGTAGCGGCGCTCGATCGGGCTGACGTCATTGCCGCTGTTGTTGACTTCACTGATGCCGTCGATGCTCAGGATCGTGCGACCGCCGTAATAGTCCTTGCGAGCCCGGGCGACGGTGCCTGCGACGGCACTTTGAACGGATGCGGCCGTGCAATCCGGCAAGCGCTTGTCACTGCCAAACGAGAAGTAGACACGGTCGTCATTCGCGGCAGCCGGTGCAGCCAAGCTTGCGCAAAAGGCCAAGGCTGACAGGGTCAAGCAGACGGATCGGGCAATACTCACGGCATAAACTCCGGAAATCAAACTGTGTAGGAGACGATGGGGGAGCCGGGTCGGAAGGTCAAGGTTCGATCCCGGTAAAAGTGTCACTGTAGGGGCTTTATTCGCCGATCAGCTGCGTTACGTTCCAGCTGGTGCCGGGTCCCTGGTGCAGGACGTCACACAACCAGGGCAGAACCAGACGCATTTCCTCCGCAAGCGTGAAAGGGGCGTTGATCAGTGTCATGCCCGAACCGAGCATTCTGGTGTCCGGGCCGCTCTTGCCAACGTTGAGGTCGAGGCTCAGTACGTCGCGCAGGCCAGCTTCGTCGAAGTCGCCATGCATGCGCCGGATCGCTCTGACATCCTTCATCGGATACCAGAGTGCATAGGTGCCGCCTGGCCATTTCCTGTAGGCCTTCACGACGGCGTCGGTCATGCGGGAGAATTCGTCCGTCACCTCGAAGGCGGGGTCGATCAGCACAAGACCGCGTTTCTCCTTGGGGGGCAGAAAGCTTCCCATGGCAAGCCAGCCGTCCAGGTGGATGGTCTTGACCTGATGGTCTCCCGCGAACCGCTCCGCGAGCGTCTTGAAATCCGCCGGGTGGAGTTCCGTCAGCGTCAGGCGGTCCTGCTTTCGCATCAACTGCCGTGCGACCATGGGCGAGCCCGGATAAACCTTCAGCGCGTCGCCGCCGTTGAGCGCGCGCACTGCCGTCAGCCAGGGAGCAAGCAATTCGGCTATCTGAGGCGGAATATCGGCCTCAAGCACCTTGCCGATGCCCAGTTGCCATTCACCTGTCTTCTGCATCTCCTGCGAATTGAGATCGTAAAGACCGATGCCCGCGTGGGTGTCGAGGATGCGGAAGGCTTTGTCCTTGCGCTGGAAATAGGCGATCAGGCGGGCCAGCACGACGTGTTTCAGGACGTCGCCGATGTTTCCCGCATGATAGGCATGGCGGTAGTTCATTCGGACTGGTTCCCGGAGGCAGGTTCAGCATCGCGCTTGAAGAAGATGACTGCCTTGTCGCCGTGGTCTGCCTTGCCGATTTCCGAGAAACCGAGACGGCTGTGGAACCGTATCGAGCCCGGGTTGGCAGGGCGTTCGTTGACTTCGCAGACGAAAACACGACCACTGCCGGCAAAACGTTCAAACAGCGCGCCGTAAAGGGCGTCGCCGATCTTCTTGCCCCGAAGGCTCTCGTCGACGCAGATCCGGTCGGTGTAGGCAAAATTTGAAACGCGTTCGCTCAGCCATTGATAATTGCGGCTGTCATAGCCGGCGCCGTCGCCCAGGCACAGCAGGAAACCGGCAGGCGTGTCGTCCACGACTGCAACAAGACAGACAAGGGCGGAATTGACCAGATCAAGCAGTTCTTCGGCCGTCAGTTCGTTGACGGCCGGAACAGCAGCATTGTTCAGCGGCAGCAACGCGCCGAGGTCGCCCGGCAGGAACGGTCGGATGGTCAGGGTATCGGATGAAACGGCAAGCATGGGGCACCACGGTGGATTTCGGACCCGCCTTATAGGGGCTTCGGCAGGAAGTGGAAAGATGTCCGCTGGATCCGTTGATTGCAGCTACTGCTGAGGATCTAGGGAAACCGGCACGGCTCCAAGTCAGGTCGGGGGAGGCGGTGCCGGCATTGTCGGTAAAAAGAATGTGGGCGCAGCAAGGCTGCGCCCACTTGCTTCATGCTCTCAAGCCTCTGTGTGGCAGGGGCTAGGGGAGCTTATTCTTCGGCAGGTCCGCCGTCGTCTTCCTGCGGTGCGTCGCCTTCTTCAAGCGCCTGCAGGTTGACCGCTTTGGGGCCCTTGCCACGACGATCCGGTTCGGTCTCGAAGGACACCCGCTGTCCGCTGTCCAGGCCGGCAAAACCGGATCGCTCGACCGCGGAAATGTGCACGAACACATCCGCATCGCCTTCGTCCGGAGTGATGAAGCCAAAACCCTTGTCGTTCTTGAAGAACTTCACGGTGCCAGACTGACGCGGGCCACGCTCGACCGGGGGCATGTCGCGCCGGGGGCGCTGCTGACGGAAGCCGTCGCCTTCGCCGCCTTCGCGCGGGCCGCCGCCATATCCGCCGCGTCCGCCACCGCCGTAACCGCCTTCACGGCCACCGCCGCCACCGTATCCGCCACGGCCACCGCCGCCGCCGCCATAACCGCCGCCATCGCGACCACCGCCGCCATAACCGCCGCCTTCGCGTCCGCCGCCGCCATAGCCGCCGCCTTCACGTCCGCCGCCGCCGTAGCCACCACGGCCACCGCCACCGCCGTAACCGCCACCGCCTTCGCGGTCGCCGCCACCGCCGTAGCCACCACGGCCACCACCGCCGCCGTAACCGCCCCGGCCGCCGCCATAGCCGCCTTCTTTATTGTCGTCGCGGCCGTAGCCGCCACCAAAATCATTGTCGCGTCCGCCGCGGTAGCCGCCATCCCGGCCGCCGCCATAGAAGTCTCCACCGAACTCGCTTCCGCCAAAATCACTGCCGAAGTCTTGCGGACCGCCAAACTCGCGCTTGCCGCCGCGCCGACCACGCGACCGCCGGTCCGAATCACCATCGTGCATTACCGAATCACCTTAATTGTTGCGCCCTTTCGGCACATAACGACCAACCTCACCCGCCTTCACAGTCGAGTCACCACACTCAGGCGCACTCCGTGCGTCTGATCAACATTCTGGGATCGGGTTGAAACAATCTTGCCACATCCCTCTCCAGCCGCTGCGTTATCATCATAAGGGCGGGACAGGGAAAATCGCAAGAAAATCCTTGGTGCAGGCGCTAATTGGAAGCGTTTTTCGGAGGCCAGGTACTTGACCAATTGGACAAGTCAGGTTCCGTACCGTCACATGTTTTCCTGGCCGCTTCTTCCAGCAGCACCAGGCCGGTGCCGTTCCACACCCATCGGTTCCACAGGCCGCATTCGCCAACTCCTGAACCCTTGAAGTAACTTACGAGCTGTTGATCGGCCGGAATCCATCTTGCGTTGTAGATGAGATCTGTTGCGACCGGACCCTTTTCCGACATGCGGGCGACATGCACCTGACGGGCTGCACCGTCCTTGCCGGAAAGGACAGCTACATAGGGGCTGTTGTAAGCGGTTGGAGCCCCGCAGGGGATGATGTAGAGCGCGGCGCTGTCGGCAAGCGGCACCCGAACGGCATTCAGGCTGGCGAAGATGGTCGGGTCGATTTCAGAGCACAGGCGGTTGGCAGACCAGACGGCAGCCACTTCCGGCGGGAGCTGGTCGGCGCTCATCAGCGGAATGGCGTGCGGGGCGTCCCTGGCAGGGTCGGTGCCGGGGGAGACGATGGCTGCAACGGTGCCGGTGCGGTCCTGGCGATTGTCGAGCCACAACAGACTGGATTTGAGGCCGAGGAGGGGGACGGGTACCGCGACCGGGTCGGTTCCGGTGGTCGCAGGTACGCTGATGGTGAGTTCCTTGCCCTTGCGCATGGCGTCAAGCAGCGTCGTTGTCGCCGGGCCTGTCGGATACCAGAAGCCTTCTCCACCGAGCGGACGGAAGCCGGCTGGCGGATTGACAGCCGGCTGCATCTCACGCAGCTGTTCGATCGGCAGCGCCTCGATCGGAGCGCCGTCGACCTCGAACTTCAAGGTGCCGTCCTTGGGCAGCTCAGTGTTGGTGGTTACACGGACAAGAGGCTGGGCCTCCGCCTGCCAGTCGCGGACGATGCGCACATCGACCCAGACCGACTGGCTGCGGGTGAACGAGGAGGCAAAGCACACGCCGGTATTGCCGCAATCGACCGTCCAGCTTTCGAAGCTGGGCGTCGTCCGGCCAGGCTGCGCCATTGTGCTCGAAGCGCCCAAAAGCGCTGCGGCAACAGTCATCAGCAATGTCAACAGTCGTGGCGTCATCAGCTCCGGCTATCCGAATGTGCTTGGCGTCTTCCAACAGGTCCATACATCTTGTACGAAATGCACGCGGCCAGGTGAAGCCGCGATTGACCAGAAACACGACACCGGATGGTGTTGTCCCGTATTTGTTACAATGGGCCGTGCGAGGCCGCTGTTGAAGGAGGCTACCATGGCGCAGGACACGACGAACTCCGGTGGGGATGAAAATCCGGAAGACGGCATGCCGCCAATCCAGGTGATGGTGATTGCCGTTACGCCGTTTCAGCAGAACTGTTCGCTCATCTGGGACCCTTCATCCATGCGCGGAACGGTGGTTGATCCGGGCGGCGATGTCGACAAGATCCTGGCAGCCGTGAACAAGCAGGGCGTGAATGTCGAAAAGATCGTTCTCACGCACGGTCATATCGATCACGTTGGCGGTGCGGCCGACCTGGCCGAAGCGCTGAAGGTGCCGGTGGAGGGGCCACACGAAGCCGATCAGATGCTGATCGACAGGGTGGCCGACCAGGCGGTGCAATTTGGCGTGGAAGGCGTCAAACCCGTGATGCCGGATCGCTGGATGGTTGAAGGCGACCAGGTGGAAATCGCCGGGCGGATGTTCGATGTTCTGCATTGCCCGGGCCATTCACCCGGCCACCTGGTGTTCTTCGACAAGGAACTGCGTTTCGCGATTTCCGGCGATGTTCTGTTCGCCGGCTCCATCGGTCGCACGGATCTGCCGGGCGGCGATCATGCGACCCTGATCAAGTCGATCCGCGAAAAGCTGCTGCCGCTTGGTGACGATGTCGCCTTTCTTCCTGGTCACGGCCAGGCCTCGACGATTGGCCATGAGCGTGAGACCAATCCGTTCCTGACCTGAGGTGCGGTGATGCCTTGATCCGGCGAGGGATTGCCCGCTTCGGGCAGCCCTCGGCGGGTTGGAAGACTAGAAATCTGATGCTGCCTGAGGTCCTGCTGCGCCGGTAGGGCGACGGCTAATGACTTTACCTGTTAGAGCAGGGCTCTCAGATCGTCGATGCGATCATTGACCAGCCAGCCGTAGTAGTTTTCCTGCGGCCAGCTTTGGCCGCTGCGGCGGTATTTCGCAGCCCGGCCCCAGGGATCGCCGAGATTGTAGAGCGTCGCGGTCAGGCCAGGGTTTTTCGAAATATCCACCTTGCCGACGGATTTATAGGCGGCAATGGAGTCCTGGATGATCGCGGCCATGTAGTGCAGCGAGATGTTCGGGTCCATGGTGGCCTTGTAGACTGCCTCTGAATCGGCTGCCGTCAGCTTGCGGAAGTTGCTTTGCTTGGCAACCCGGTCGGTCATCTTGAGGACCGTGAGCGGGCTCAACTGGCCAAGGCCGAAGCTCTGGCCGGAATAGAGCGGCTGGAAGAACGCTTCGTTGAAGTTCTTTTTCGGGTAACGGACGCCGTCAACCGAACGGCCGCGAAACTTGCCGTTCCAGACGTTCTCGTAACAGGACCAGCGGCGGTCCGAGCTTTTCTGAACATGGTCCTTGCGGCAGCGTTCGAACTCCGGGCGTTCGACGAACTTGTCGACGTGCACTCCGTTCAGCTCGAAGTCGAAGCGGATGCCGGCATAGGCGAGAGCCTTGACGTAGTAGGACTGGGCGCTGTCGAGCGTGTCGTAGTTGTAGGTGTGTTCGCCGACGATGGCGCCGATGATGTGGATCGGGTCGATGCCGTAGCGGGCGGCCACGCGCTTGATGGACCCCATCAGGCGGCGATCACGCTTCAATACGGCCAGAACCTTGTCGAACTTGGCATCGTAGGATGATTTGGAGGCGGCGGTACGGCGCGAAGAGGCGAAGGGGATCTTCGGCTGGCTCTTGAACCGGTTGCCTTCCGGCACCACCCGCACGGATTGGGCTTGCACGGTCGTACTTGTCGCGAGGGGCAGCGCCAAAGGAGCCAGGAGCAGGCCAAAAACCAGACATCCAGTCACCAGTCTGGAAATTCGGCCGAGATGACGGGTCTTCCTGCACACCATAATTTTTCTGCGCCTGGCTTTATCTTGTGTTTCTCGCCGACCAAATGCGGTCGTGCCGGCGAGCTCCAGTTGGTTCACATAGCTCGCTGGATGCGACTGTAAATAACTCATCTTGCAAAAAGCCCCCAGAAAAAACCACCGCAGCCGCGAAGATGCAACCGGTTCCTGTCTCTAGGGCAGGGACATCAACAAAGAAGTGATACCGGTCACAGCCCGGTGGATTGTTAGGAGCCGGGTGCCGAACGAAAGGCCGCGGCAGGCCCCATGCGCAGGCGGACAGCCTTTGGAACGTCCAGGAAATCGTAGAAGGCCCGGTGCTGACGCAAGCCGCACAACTCGCGCTGGATGGTGACATGCCAGAGAGCTTCACCGGCGTCGGCAAGCCGGTTTTGCAGGGTTTCGCTATCTGTTTCGGAACCGTCTTCCACCGATTTCAGATTGGCGAGAGCTGTCTCCAGCTTTTTGGTAAGCCGCGAAAGCGTGGATGCCTTCTCGTTGAGAATCTCGTTCTCGAGCGCTGCCGAGAGCGGATCCTTGTCGGCAGGTCTGGTCAGTTGAGGTGGGCGTACGGTCATGGCGTCGGTAGCTGTTGCGGCAATCTCACGCAGGGTCACACGGCGGCTCCTTTCGAGGCAAGCCTTTTCCGCAAGAGCCGACGTCGATTGAAACGCGGTGAGGCTCGGCCTCGGGAGGGCCAGAAGGTCGATCTGTTTCTCGGGAATTAGTCAATTCAACCGTAACTTTTAGGTGCTACCTACCCGATTATCTACGCATTTATACGGATCATTCCCGACCATGTTCAATGTGCTTGGCTGCATCTTCTATCAGCACAACATCGCGCTTGTGGGGCTCGCAGCTCTCGTTTGTCTGTTTGGATCGGCCGTTACCCTGCGGCTGTTGCGGCGTTGTGTGCGTGCGCAAGGCACACAGCGTCTCGGGTGGCAGTTTCTGGCGGCCGTTGCCGGTGGCGGCGGTGTCTGGACCACCCATTTCGTTGCAATGCTGGCCTACGAGCCGACCGCTCCGGTCTCGTTTGATCCGGCCCTGACACTCATTTCGCTTGTGATCGCGATTGTCGGGCTGTTTGTCAGTTTCGTGGTCAGCGGCCTCGGTAGCGGAAAGATCCTGACCGGCATGGGTGGGGCTCTCGTCGGAATTTCATTTGCGGCCATGCATTACACCGGGATGTTCGCCTACCGGATCACAGGGCTCGTCGAGTGGGACTTCGGCTACATCGTCGCGTCCGTCCTTTTGTCTGTTGCCCTGTCCGCTGCCGCGATCACCTTGATCTGGCGCACCTACCTGGGCTCTCGTCGGTATTGGGTTGCCGTTGCCCTGATGGTGACCGGGATCGTAAGCCTGCATTTCACCGGCATGACTGCGTTGCGGATCATCCCGATGTCGCAGAATTTCACGGAGGTCGATAACGGTGCTGCCCTTGCCCTTGCGTTGGCAATTGCCGTTGTTGCCCTGCTGGTTGTCGGCACCGGGCTGACGAGTTTCCTGATCGATAACAATGTGCGAGCCATATCCAGGCGGCAACTGCACCATGTTGCCGCTCATGACGCACTCACGGGCTTGCCGAACCGCACGAGCTTCCAGAGGCAGCTTGCCGGAAATCTCGATGGGTATTTGAACCCCGGCAAGAAGCTGGCGGTGATCGGGATCGATCTGAACCGCTTCAAGGAAATCAACGACACCTTTGGCCACGCTGCGGGTGACGAGGTTCTGCGCATCCTGGCCCGGCGCATGGAGCAGATCCTGCGCGATGATGAATTCATCGCCCGTCTCGGCGGCGACGAATTCGCAGCCATCAAGCCTTTCAGCGACAAGGATGAAATCCTGTCTTTTGCGAAACGGATAGAGAGCGTTTTCACCCGTCCGATCGAAATAGGGGCAATGGACGGCATCGTTGGCGCGAGCCTCGGGGCGGCGATCTGGCCTGACGATGCCCAGACGCCGGACGAACTGGTCAACAATGCCGACCTTGCCATGTATCACGCCAAGCATGGGTTTCTCGAAACGATCTGTTTTTACGATGCCAACATCGGTGCGACGGTTCGAAACAGGCGGCAACTGGCAGAAGATTTGAGACGGGCACTGGAGCGCGGCGAGCTCGAGATCCATTATCAGGTGCAGATGTCGCTGAATTCCAGCCAGGGCATCCGGGGATATGAGGCCCTGCTTCGCTGGACCCATCCCGTAATCGGCCCGATTTCACCGTCCGAGTTCATTCCCGTTGCCGAGGAAAACGGGTTGATCGCTTCCCTTGGAGCTTGGGTGCTCAACAAGGCCTGCGAGGACGCATCGCGATGGGAGCCTGCCTACCGGGTTGCCGTGAACGTTTCCGCTGTACAGTTCATGGACACCAACCTGCCACGGCTGGTGCATGAAGCCCTGGTGACGACCGGACTTTCACCGCACCGCCTGGAACTGGAGCTGACGGAAACCGCCCTTGTGAAAGACAAGGCCCGTTCGCTGCACATCATGCGCCAGATCAAGGATCTGGGCGTCGGTCTTGCGCTGGATGACTTTGGCACAGGCTATTCTTCGCTTGAAACCTTGCGGACCTTTCCCTTCGACAAGATCAAGCTCGACAGGGCGTTTGTTGGCGAAATGGAGCAGGACCGCCAGTCCAAGGCGATCGTGCGCGCCGTTCTGGCTCTCGGAAAGAGCCTGGACATTCCGGTGCTGGCTGAGGGCATTGAAACTGAAGAGCAGATGGAGATCCTGCAACAGGAAGGCTGCGACGAAGGTCAGGGCTTTCTGCTGGGGCGTCCATCGCAGGTCGATCGCCTGATCCAGCACGGCGGCCCCGTGCAAAACGAGGCGCGCAAACCGGCGGAACCAACGCGCAAGATGGCAGCATCGAAGAGTGAGCCTGTCGACGATAAAGACGATGGCCCGGCTTCCCTTCGTTCGCCTCTTGCCGCACGCAGTTGAGGCAGGGTAGCGGTCTTGTCATCAGGGCTGCAAGCGGCGTGTCGAGTTGCCGGGACGGGTTACCCGGCGGTTTTTTCCTGTGTCAGGTCCTTTTCAAACGCGATCAGGCACAAGAGCGCGCACAGTTTGATGAGGCAGGGCACGCCCGCATAAGTGAGGCTGAGCAGAAAGCCGAGTTGTGCGGTGAGGGCAGTTCCCGGCTGATACCCGAACAGGCCCAACAAAGGCAGCGTGAGGCCGGTGGCAAGGGCGAGACCGGACTTGGACAAGAACGCCATAATCGCAAACAGGCGGGAAGCTTCCCCCTGTCGCCGGTCCGTGTCGATATGGTCGGCCAATATGGCGGGTGGCAAGGCAAGGTCAGCACCTAGCGCCAGGCCGGACAGGGCGCAGACAAACGCATAGGCTGTCAGATCTCCCTCTCCCAGAAGAGCGGCCCAGCAGAACGTGAAGATGGCGCCGGCCAGTGACATTTGCCACGCCCGCACCTTGCCGAAATGTCGGGCAAGCCGGGTCCAGAGCGGCATCGAGATGACGCCTGACAGGAAATAGACCAGCAGAAAAAGCCCTGTGTAGCTCTCGGCCCCCAGCCTGTCGCGGATGAAGAACAGCACCAGGACGGCGGGGATCGCGCTTGCGAAAATATTGAGAAACAGCAGTCCGAAAAACAGACGCCTCCAGCGGCTTCGCAACAGGGTCCACCAACCCATTACCGGACCAGCTGTTTGCGGGTTCTCAAGGGGTGCCGACCGCATCCATCGTAACAGCAGCCACAAGGAGACCGCCAAAAGTGGCAGATAGCCAAGCGTCAAATAGAGAAATGCCGTTTCGAAGCCGGTCCGTGTTGCCAGTGCGGCGGGAAGGACTGACGCAATGAGGAGACCGGCAAGCCCGAACCCTTCCCGTGCTGCCGTTACCGGGGTCCTGTCGGAGGCGCTGGTTTTCCAGAGACCGCCCAGTGTCTGGTAGTTGATGGTGACGACCGAATATCCTGTGGTGCAGATGAGCACGGAGGCAGCAAACCAGACAAGCGGTGCCTCCTTCCAGGGATGAAACAGCATCCAGAAGCCCACGCCAAGCAGGATTGCGCCAAATGCCAGAACAGTCCCGCGCCACTGGTGAAACCGGTCGCTGAGGCTGCCAATGAAAGGATCCTGGATGGCGTCGAACAGGCGCAGGGCAAGAAGAATGGCGCCGAGCGTCGCCACGGGTTGCTGCAAGGTGACGGCATAAAAATCCGGGGCGTGCAGGTAGATCGGCAAACCGGCAAATGCCAGGGGAAACGCCATGACCCCATAGGTCGCAAGGCCGGAAAGCGTCACGCTTCCAGTATTACCGGACTTTTTTGGCAGAGCCGCAGCGTCGTCCGACAATCGTGTTGTCACGAACCGGACCCGACCAGTTGCGCACGCAACTGAGGATCACGCGTGTTGTTGCCCAGCCAGATAGCGAAGAATTTTTTCGTGAATGCCGGGTCGGAGATCGTGCCGAGCTTCTGGTTGCCGAGATAGAACTCGGTCTTGCCGCTGCTGGTGCGTACACCCGTAATCGATTGTCCGGGGGAGACATTTGGAAACAGGGCTTCCATCTGGGTTTGCCACTTGGCAAGCTGAGCATCCGAGACGCCGCCCTGCCGGCGGATTTCCTTGACCGAGCTTTCAGCGATCTGCTTGCCCTTGAAGGTGCGCAGATAGGTGAGCTTCAAGGCAAAAGGGGCGGACGGGCTATAAGTGCCTTGCGGGGCATAGAGTTCCGCGTCAAACACCTTGAAGCCGAGGAAGGTCATCCGGCCCTTGCCAACCAGTTCGGCAGACGGAAGCAGCCTGGCCGCTGAACCCAGGTCGGCGAAGGCCGCGCCGGCAGGTGCTGTAACAGCGAATGCCAGGGCGAGCGCGAAAGCGAACCTGCGCCACCGGAACCCTTGAGTCTTCAAATGAGGAAACATCGAACAACCCTCCGCAGATCTTGTCGTGTACCCAGCCTGAAAGGATCTACGGGGGAACCGCGTTGCCGGATTAGTGAAAGCAACCTTCTTTCGGAAAACCGCCACAGAGGAGACGGCCTGCCTTTCATCTCGCGGCTGTCTGGCGCCAAAACCACGGCGCTATGTGCGATAAGATCTCTTCAAGTCCTGCCTGCCGTTTTTTCTCGAAACGGTGGCAAGTTTTCCAGCTGTCATGTTTTCTTCGATTTCGCGATGCAGTATAGTAAGGGAAAGCATGGGCCTGCTGTGGACGCTGCGTCACTCAAGATGACGGCATCGGGAGCGGATCGGGTCTAGCAGCATGCAGCCGGTGAAATTCTCCGGCACAATTTCCATTTCTCAGGTGAGACCGCATCGTGCGGAACCTTAGGCGTCAGCTTGGACGATTGTCATGAGTGAGATCGATTTCAAACCGAAACTGAAGCAAAAGACGAAGGTGCAGCGGCCAAAGCTCTACAAGGTGATGCTGCTGAACGACGACTATACGCCGCGGGAATTTGTCGTCCTGATCCTGAAGGCGGAGTTCCGTCTGGATGAGTCCCAAGCTGAGGTCGTGATGATGACAGCGCACCAGAAGGGCATCTGTGTTGTCTCCGTCTATCCGCGAGACGTCGCCGAAACCAAGGCTACACGCGCTATCGATGCTGCGGTTCAACTTGGCTATCCGCTGCAGTTCACCGTTGAACCTGAGTGAAGCTGCTGCCGGCTAAATTCCTTCGTCAATTGTCATCGTCCATGCAGGCTTAGCCGCGCGCGCTCTGACGGCAGAGACGATCTTCTTGTGTCAGGTAACTGACAAAAAAGAGCTATTTGTCTTGGGGGAGACTGCCGGGGGGCAACTTGTTCTCGTCAAATGCCGGCCCGGGACGCTGTGCTGCTCAGACTGCGTTTCACCCTCGCACACCCTCATGCCGGAGGTGACTGGCACGAAATCTGCTGAATATGCAATCAAACGCTGCATATATCAGGATTTGTGCCAATATGGAACATTGTGCAAAGACAGTTGCTCCGAAACAGAACATTTCCTTTCGCAAGATCGTTGTAACCGGTGGCCTGGGTTTTATCGGGTCCAAGGTTTTCAAGCGTGTTGCAAGGATGGCGAATGTCGCCGAGACGGTGATCCTGGACCGGGTCTCCTACGCGGCTGATTTTCGCCGCCTGGCTCCCATCGGTGAAGCGGGAGATCTTCCCGTCATTCGCGGAGATATCCGCTCGCCGATCGATGTAGCGGCTGCGCTGTATGAATGCGACGCCGTGATCCATCTGGCGGCAGAAACCCATGTGCCGCGGTCGTTCGCCGACCCGGAACTCTTCTTTGACGTCAATGTGACCGGCACTGAAACCCTTCTGAAGGGGGCGCAGGACGCCGGCGTGAAGCATTTCATTCATGTCAGCACGGACGAAGTCTATGGTCCTGCAATGGAGGAGGTTCGCGAAACCGCTCCGATGCGGCCGACGACACCCTATGCGACATCCAAGGCCATGGCTGAGGAAGCCGTCATGATGGCTGCGCAAAATGGGCTCAGGTCAACGATCCTGCGACCGACCAATGCTGTTGGCACTGGACAGAACCCGGAAAAGCTGTTTCCGCGTTTCGTCATGCAGGCATTGAAGGGCCAGAAGCTGACGATTGAAGGCACGGGGGCCCAGGAACGCAGTTTTCTGCCCGTCAGCGATCTCGCTGCCGCCATCGGTCTGGTGCTCAACACACAGGACGAACAGGCGCTCGAGATCTTCAACGTTTCCGGGGAAGAGGACTTGTCTGTACTTGAGGTGGCGCGGCGGGTTTGCGAAATAACCGGCGTCTCCACCGGTCTTCATTTCATTCGGGATCGTGTAACCAACGATGCGGCTTACCGGATCGACGACAGCCGCCTGCGGTCTCTCGGGTACCGACAGAAGAGTTCAGTCGATCAGGAGCTGCGCGCGATCTACCGCGAAATGCGGGCCCGTGTCCGTCGCTTTGCCGACGAAGAAAGGTTCTGATGCTGAGCCTGCCGACAGAAGCTGCGCTTCCGCCGATCCGCTTTCATGCGCCGCATATTCCACCCGCAACTTACGATGCGGTGGCATCGGCGCTCAGCAGCAAACATCTGCGCTCCGGCGGGAGTTATAGCCGGAAGGCGAAGGCGCTGGTGAGCCAGCATGTTGGCCATGACCGTGTGTTCCTGACCAATTCCTGCACGTCCGCACTTGAAATTTCGGCCCTTGCGCTGGATCTGGGGCCGGAAGACGAGGTCATCGTTCCTTCGTTCACCTTCTGCGCAACCGCGACGGCCTTTGCCCGCAAGGGAGCGCGGATCGTGCTGGCCGACATTGATCCGGCAACGATGATGGTAACGCCGGAAACACTGGAGGCACGGCTGACAAGCCGGACCAGAGCTGTCGTCGTTGTGCATTATGGCGGCGCGGCAGCTCCAATGGCGGCAATCAAGGATCTGTGCGATCGGCACGGGGTCGTCATTCTGGAAGATGCGGCCCAGGCATTCGGCGCGAAGCAGGATGGCCGGGCCGTTGGGACGTGCGGTCTGTTTGCCGCCTATTCCTTCCATGAAACCAAGATCATCAGCGCCGGGCACGGCGGCGCTCTGGTGTTGAACAGCGACAATTCCCACCTGCGCGAGCGTGTTGAAGAGCTGTTGGCGCGAGGCACGAACTTTCCCGCCTTCGCAAGGGGCGAAGTCAACCACTATGAATGGACCTCGGTTTCTTCGAGCTTCGAAATGCCCGACCTGAATGCTGCCTTGCTTTACAGCCAGCTGGTGCATTCAAGAGAGATCCTCCTGAAAAGCCGCGCGATCTGGGCGTACTACGAAAAGTCTCTGCGGGATCTGCCGATCGAGATCCTGCGGCCAGGCAAGGGTACAAAGGCGAATGGCTATTCCTTTGCCTTCCTCGCAAGCGACCGGGAAACGACATACCGGATATTGCAGGGGGCTGCCCGAATGGGGCTTGGTATGCAGTCACACTACAAGCCGCTGCATCTCTCCAGCTTTGCCGGGCGGATTCTGGCGGGAAGCTGCGTTGGAGCGGAAAACACGTGGGGCCGGCTGGTGCGTCTACCGGTGCACATGGACCTGAGCACGGGTGATGCAGCCCGGATCTGCGAGTTCCTCAAAGTTGAACTTGGCTGAAGCGATCAGTTACTCCCGATTTTCAGCCGAAACCGCCCGGTGCAGCAGAGTGGCCAGGGTCTTCATTGCAAGCTGCGTATGGGACATGAAACCGGCCTGTTCGAAATAAGCGGTATCGCGCGCGAGCCGTTCGGGCAGGATTTCGCGTGCATAGACATCTTCGGCGTCGTTCGCGCCTTCGATCCGGTTCAAATTGGTCAGGGCCCACAGGGTGCCCGGGCTGATCAGGCCAGGCAGGAACAACAGCGATCTTCGCATCTCATCGTCATAGTAACGGGCGACAATGCCAGGGTCTTCCGGCCTCGGCCCAAAGAACGCCATGTCCCCCCGCAGGATGTTGAACAGCTGCGGCAGTTCGTCGAGCTTGGTGTTCCGCAGGAAGCTGCCGATGGGGGTGATACGGTTGTCCCGCACTTCGGTGATCGCGCTTGCGTCGCTCGTGCCGGGGCGCATGGTCCGGAATTTCACCATCGCAAAGGTACCACCGCCCAGGCCGGTTCGCCGGGCGATGAAAAACGGCGCCTTCCGGTCACCAAGCCAGACGAGAACGGCGATGCCGGCCAGAACCGGCGACAGCAGGATCAACAAAATGGCGGCGAATACCTTGCTCATCAAATCGTCATTGTACGGGGATGTCGCTGAAATACGCCCGGTGCGCCCGGACATTCTGCCGGAAACGCGGCAGGAAAACGGTCTTTGAAAAACGAGGCCCCGGACTTGGATAGCCGGGGCCTGATCTGCTCGTGTTATCTGTGGCCGGTTGACAAATGCCGGACAGAGGGCTGCGTCAGTCGCGCAGCTTGACGATCTTGTCGTCGCCGCCGTTCGGGGTGTTGTCGTCCGGACCGTCGTCGTCGGATCCGTCGCCGTCAATGTCGATCGGCTCGAATTCGTTCGAAAGCGGCTCGGTAATGCCAAGCTCGGCAGCCGGATCGTAGCCTTCGGTCAGTCCGAGTTCTTCGGCAGGACCGCGTCCTTCCATTGCCATCTGATAGTTCACGATGACCGACTTCAGCTGGACGATCTGCTCGTTGGCAGTGTCGACCTGGATCTTGTAACGCTGCAGACGCTTGTTCTCTTCGATCAGGTCTTCCAGATTGTCGGCGTATTTCTGGTTCTGGTTGCGCTGGTGGTTCAGGTCCGTCAGGGCCGAGTTGTAGCGCAGGTTCAGCTCACGCAGCTTGGCGGTGGTCGCCATTAGCTCGTTGCGGTCTTTTTCGTGGTTCTTCTGCGCACTGTCGAGCAGATGTTCG
This sequence comes from Labrenzia sp. C1B70, assembly GCF_000475395.1. Classification (NCBI taxonomy): domain Bacteria; kingdom Pseudomonadati; phylum Pseudomonadota; class Alphaproteobacteria; order Hyphomicrobiales; family Stappiaceae; genus Labrenzia; species Labrenzia sp. C1B70. The sequence goes on along the minus strand of NZ_AXCE01000061.1, from coordinate 119,763 downwards.
ATTTCCTGCATGCGCTTGAGAAGATCGCGGCTGCGTTCCTTCAGCGTGGAGTTCTCGCGCGCCATCTCCTGCAGAGACTGGGCGCCGATGCGGCGCTGGGACGAGAGGTTTTCGATTTCCGCGTTCAGCGCATAGACCTCGTTGTCGTGCTTGCGCTGTTCTTCCTCAAGCCGGCTTTTCGCGTAGGCCAGTTCCTGATTTGCAACATCCAGATGAGACTTGAGGTCGATGTTGTCGTTGCGGAATTCGCCGACTTCTCGCTTGACCGCTTCCAGCTCGCTTGTGACCTGGTTGTTCTTGCGGATTTCGTCTTCCAGCAGCTTGGCGCTTTCGGACAGGTTCTGCTGCAGTTCCTTTTCGCGGTGACGAACCGCTTCCAGATCCGAACCGAGGCTCTCGGCATGTTTTTCCAGCGTCTCGAACTTGGCCTTGAGGTCGTTGAGCTTGCCGGAGAGATCAGACACCTGGGAATTGGCTTCCACGAGCTTGGCGCTCTGCAGCCGGTATTCCTCGTTGACTTTCTTGTTGTTGTCGCGAATGGAGACGATGTCGTTACGGGCGGTTTCCAGCGCCGTGCGGGTCTCGGTTGCACGCTTGCGCAGGGAATGGACTTCGGCCTGGGCATCTTCCAGCTGGGTGGTGAGCGTCCGGACCTTGTGTTCGGCGTCAAGCAGGTCGGTGGAGATCTTGGCGTTTTCGGATTTCAGCCGGACCTCGGTTTCCACGGTCGTCCGGGAGCCTTCAAGGTATTCGGCCATCAGGCGGATCGACGTCTGGCTTTCCGCAGCAAACGCAGCCATCTGTTCGAAGGTCTGGTTCAGACCGCCGATGCGGGACTTGAGCCCGTCCAGATGGTTCATCTTTTCCTGCATTTTCAGGGCGAACGGGGAAAGATGCTCGATATTGCTCTTTTCAGGAGCCTGCGCGGTTTCCTGAATTTCGCTTGCCTCTTTCACGGTCTCGACCCGCTGCTCCTGGTCACCGCCGGGGCGCGAGGATTTCGAGAAAATGCCCATTCCTGTCTCCTGACTTTCCCGCCGGCGCCGCCCGGCGAAAGATACGCAAAACTTTAACTCTTTATTAACCCATAAGCGCTGGCGGTTTCAACGACTCAGGGCAAGCTGACCGCAGAATACAGTGTGAAGTGTTACCCTCAAAAGACAGATATCCCCGGCATTTTAACGGATTTGCACCTATGGTTAACAAGTGTGGCGGGTTGCAACGGGCCGCACATGCCGCAAAGACTGTTTGCGGGCCGTTCCGAAGTGGGAAGGAGAGAGGGCATGACACCCGCTTATCTGATCTTCATGACCTTCATGACGCTGGCATTTCTCCTGATGATTGCCGGCTATGTGAGCGCTCTTCTGTTCATCAAGCGTCTCAACCTTCTGGAGGAGGCTGCGTTTTCGCCGCTGAAGGGCGTTGGCATGTGGAAACGGATGTTCACGCCTGGCGGGTTTGGTGACGAGGCTGAACCCGGACGCCGACGCATCGCGCGGCTCTATTTTCTGGCGCTGGCGGCTTTCGCGATTGCCATCGTCCTGTTTTTCGTTCTGCCGGCGGTCCCCCGTTAAATTCGGGCCGGGTTGTCTCAATCTTCGCTGATTGCAGTTGACGTCACTTGCCGTATCCGCCGAAATGCCGGGGATTTCTAAAAGTTTCCGCGGAGACAGATATGCGTATTTTCCAAAAGACATTCCTGTTGGGCCTTGCTCTGCTTTCCCTTTCCTGCCTCGCTGCCAGTGCCTATCAGGTGTTTCACACCTACAGGATTGCGGGCAGCGATATTCTGGCCGTTGCTGAAGGAAACCATGTCGATGAAGACCCGCTTGTCCTGTCCCTGAAGCTCGACATCGGCAGTGGGGAAACAACCGATCTGGTGATCGAGACAGACGGCGACATTGAAGAATGCAAGCTCCAGCTTGAAACCATCATGGGATCGCACTCGGCCTATGCGGAAATCGTCGTCGACATGAATGCCCAGACCATGAACGGCGTCCTGATGGTCCAGTGCGCAGTCTTTCATGGGCTGTTTCCGGAGAAGCAATAGGCCCGCCCAAAGCATCAATCAGACCACCATTCCAGATCGGCTCTCGGCTTGCACCTCGCTTGTCCGGAATGATGGTGGTGTTTTGGGGCGAAAGCTCTAATCCCCCATCTCGTCGATCGTCCAGCTCAGGGGCCAGCCCTCGGGCGGGCCGGTGATGCCGTCGCAGTCGGTCTTTTCGAGATATTCCATCAGGGTGTAGTTGCCGCTTTCCGCTTCAACCTCGTGGCGCTCGAAGGTGCCGCAGTCGTAGTTGGGCGAGTGGTAGGTGGTGCCCGTCACCTGGCCGCTGCCCGGGTCGTAGAACAGGTTGTTGACCAGGGCATGGTTGGGCTGGTTGAAGCCGGGGGGTGTCTCGAACTCCTTCCACTCGTCCAGCGACGGATCGAAGGGAACATGCATCGCCATGTAGTAAGGCACGTTGAGGTCGGCCATCTGACAGGGAACGACCCAGGTCTCCACGTCGCCTTCCGCGTAGTATTGCGCGCCGAAGGCTGGCACCGTTTCCGCAAGCTGACAACCCAGCGTGCGGTAGCCAATCATCTGGATCTCGTCCGGAAGCTCGCTGACCGTATAGACCTGACCAATCTCGCCGCGGTTGACGCCGCTGTTGCTGGTCTCCTGAGACGGCATGATCGGTGGCGGCAGATCGTCGACGGGTGCCTCGGCAACCGTTTCGGCTGGTGCCGGAGATGGGGCGGGAGCAGGCTGTGCCGGTGACGGGGATGAAGCGGCGGCTGCGGCAATGCCGGTGGCTTTGGCAGAAGGCAAACCTCCCCAGGCCACGATGGCGTCCTGCCGGCCGATGCGGCCCTGCACTTCATCCATTTTCAGGAGTGCATGGGTGATGCCGGAGAGCGAGACTTCGTAGGTGATCGTGCCCGCGCTACCGCCAAATTCGATCTGGATCGAAGCGTCCTGGCCGAGGCGCAGGTTTTCGATCAGGTCCCGGTCGGCGTCACCACCGAAGGTCATCTCATTGCCGGTGTAGACCTTTGCAGCCTTGCCGAAGAAACCGACATTGTCCTCGTCACCTTCGATTTCGATCCGAGCGCGCATGCCGGTTTCGAGCGGCGTTTTCGGCCTTAGGGTTACAAAAACCTGCGCGTCTGCCTTGGCGCTGCGTTCCACCTTAAGCCTGAACGCTTCGTCATTGGAACCGGTGCCTTCGGTTTCGGCAATGCAGTAGGTCTTCTCGTTGCAACGTAGCGACCAGTCGCCGAATTCGGTTCTCGCGAATTCGGCTGCCGCCGGCCCGGCAAGGACCAGCGCGAGCGATGAAAATGCAAGTATTTGTTTTGTCATGTCAGCCCCCTCTGACAATGCCGGCTGGTCGCCGGACCCCACCCCACCATGACCCTGTGCGACCGCAAGTCAATCGGGCGAAAGACGGATGTTCGGAAAGTCGAGGTGACGCAAGGGCACAACCGCATCCGCGAAAATGACGTTGGAACAAAAGCTCCGGTCACTTGTTTTCCTTCGAGTGTTCCAGGCCGTGATCGGTTCGGGAAAGTTCGTTGGGGGGCGAGAGGATGAAAAGAATGACGTCGAGATTGCTTCGAAATTCAACGGCCATGGCGCTTGTCCTGGCGATTGGCCTGCCGCTGCAGCCGGGCCTGCCACGTGCTCAGGAGACGACTGTCGATTGCGCGGCTAATCCGGATCAGGAAGCCTGCAAGAACCAGGAAGCCGCACCTGTGGAAGAAGCGCCAGCCACTGACGCGCCTGCCGAAGAAGCCCCCGCCGCAGAAGCACCTGCTACGCAAGCACCTGCTACGGAAACTCCTGCCGCGGAAGCTCCGGCTGAAGAAGCCCCTGCCGAGCCGGCAGCTGAAGAAAGTGCGGTGGAAGATGTTGCCCCCGAAGCTGCTCAGGAAACCCAGGCGGAAGAGCCGGCGCCTGCCGCTACTGAGCCCGTTGCGACGGAAGATGCGCAGCCTGAGGCGAAACCGACAGCCCCCGTGGAAGAAGCAGCTCCTGCCGAAAAACCCGCCGCGCCGGTTGAAGAAACCGCGCCGGTGGAAAAGCCCCTGACCGCTGAGGAAACGACCGCGCCGGAGGCAAAGCCGGAAGCGCCTGTCGAAGAAGCGGCGCCTGCGGAAGAGACCGCGGCCGAGCCGGCATCCGAACAACCGGTGGAAGGGCAACCGGCTGATGCCGGACAGGCAGATGCCGCGGAGAGCACGGAACCTCAGGCGGAAGAGCAGCCGGCGGATGCCGTTTCGACTGAAGCGCCTGCGGCCGAGGAACCCACTGCGCAGGAGAGCACCGAGAAGAGTGCCGAGGAAACCGCCCCAGCAGAGCCGGCTGCGGAAGAAACCGCTACCGATGAAGCTGGTGCCGATCAGAAAACAGCGGAACAGCCGCAGACTTCTGAAGAGATCGCACCTGCTCTCGCCCCGGTCGAAGCCACCGCGGCAGATGAAACCGTGACCGAGGAGCCGGGTGAGCCGATCGCGGCCCAAGCGACCGCACCGGCGGAAGAACCGGCGGCCGTCGTCTCGGACGACGCAACGGAAGCGCAGCGCGCCGAAATCAAGGCGAAGGAAGAACGCCGCCGTGATGAAGCCCGCGACCGCAGGCTGGAACTGCTTGGTGCCGCGGCTGTTGGTGTCGGCGTCGGCATGCTGATCCCGGCCCTTGGCGGCAAGGTGGTCGAGGATCAGGGTGACCGGGTCATCGTCGAGCGGGACGGCGAATATTTCGTGCGCAAGGACGAAAGCAGCCTGCTGCGCTATGGCGATGACGAGTTCCACGCCGAACGCCTGCGTGGCGGCCGCACGCGCGAAACAGTCACCCGCACCAACGGCGTGAAGATCATCACCATCCGTGACGAGGGCGGCTATGTGCTTTACCGCTCACGCCTTCTGCCGGATGGCCGCGAGTATGTGCTGATCGACAATCGCGAATACAACCACCGTCGCCGTAACTACGACCGCGAACTGCCGCCGCTGGAAGTCGGCATCCCGCGCGATCGTTACATCGTGCCGGCGGGCCGGGCGAACTATGACGAGATCTACCAGACCTTCACCGCGCCGCCGGTGGAACAGGTGGAGCAGGCCTATTCTCTGCGCGATATTCGTGAAAACGAACGCCTGCGCGACAAGGTGCGCCGGGTGGATCTCGACACGATCACCTTCGACACCGGCAGTGCCGTGGTGCGCCAGAGCCAGGTGCCGCAACTTGAGGACATCGCCCGCGCATCCCAGGCCCTGATCGATCAGGACCCGACGACAGTGCTGTTGATCGAAGGCCACACGGATGCTGTCGGCTCGGATGTTTCCAACCTCGCGCTTTCCGACCGCCGTGCTGAAACCGTCGCCCGTATTCTGGCGGACATTTATGGCGTGTCGCCAGAGAACATGGTCGTTCAGGGCTATGGCGAGGACTATCTGAAGGTCGATACGCAAGGCGCTGAAGAGCGCAACCGCCGCGTGACGATCCGCAACATCACGCCGCTTTTGAGCGCGCGCAGGTAACAGGCAAACGGTGCGGCGCCAAGTTTATTGGCGCCGCGTTTCCTGCCACGAACCGGGCCCGGGACAGGAAGGTCTCGCCAGATGTGGGAAGGCATCATCCTCGCCATAACTGACATTGACAATTCCTGATGGCCCGGCTCATGTGGCCGCACAGATCGGTCCGCGCCGGAATTCTCCGGGTGGTCCGGGATTGATACGATCCGCCTGGCCGACCCTCCGTAGGCGAGCGGCACATACGACAGAACCATTTTCGAAGGTCTTCATGCGACTGACACCTCCTTCCATTATCGTTTTCCTGATTTCTCTGGCCCTTTTTGTTGTCGCGGTGCTCCCCATGCTGGGCGTCGCCGTCCCCAGCATCGGCGTGTCCACCGTCCACCTGCTGATCGGTTCCTGGGCCGTGCTGGCCGCCGGCGTGCTGTTCAAGGGCATCTGAGCGGCTCAGATCTCGTAAGAAGATGAGCGAGCTACGCTCGCGCTGACGCGCTGGATTCCGGATCAGCGTGCAGCCTTGCTGCACTTGTCCGGAATGACGGTGGGGAGGAAAAGCTCGCCACACTTCTCACGCGTCCGAGTCCTAGGGCGCGATGGGGGCAGCGTTGAAAACGGATTTACCGTCAGAGTTACCCCTCCCTGACCACACCCACCCGTCATTCCGGACAAGCGTAGCGCAGCTACGCGCCGATCCGGAACCCAGACATATTTCATGCCAAAGGCATGACCTTAATTCTTGTGAGGCTTGGCGATGCACGGAATAGTCGCACCATGCCCGCTGCCGTCTACATTCTCGCCTCGAACCGCAACGGCACGCTCTATATAGGCGTGACTTCCAACCTGCCGCGCCGCCTCTACGAACACCAGAACGGCCTGATCGACGGCTTCTCCAAGACCTACGGGGCTACCAGGCTCGTTCATGCAGAACTTTTTGAACGGATGGATGAGGCAATCCTTCGGGAAAAACAGCTGAAGAAATGGCGGCGCAGCTGGAAGATCGACATCACCGAACGCAGCAATCCGCAATGGCTGGACCTATCGTCCTCGGCGCTTTTGTAAAGCGCCACGCAGACCCCTCGGATCTCCTGGATACCCGCAGCCTCATCCCCACCCACCCGTCGTCCCGGACAAGTGCGGCAACGCTGAACGCCGATCCGGGATCCAGACATATTCTGCGCCAGAGGCACGCTCATTTCCCATGGAGAGAGGACTGAGGAGCGAGCTGCGCTCGCACTGATGCGCTGGGTTCCGGATCGTCGCGCAGCTTCGCTGCGCTTGTCCGGAATGACAGTGGGGAGGAGAGGTCTGCTGGTTTCGCAAGGTCTGACGAGCTGGACCTATCGTCGTCGGCGCTTTTGTAAAGCGCCACGCAGCCCCCTTGGATTTCCTGGACTCCCCCAGCCACAGCCCCACCCACCCGTCCTCCCGGACAAGTGCGGCAACGCCGAACGCAGATCCGGGATCCAGACATAATCAGCGCCAGAGGCGCGCTCATTTCCCATGGAGAAGGGGACTGAGGAGCGAGCTGCGCTCGCGCTGATGCGCTGGGTTCCGGATCGGCGCGCAGCTTCGCTGCACTTGTCCGGAATGACGTTGGGGAGGAGAGGTTTGCCAGTTCGCCAAGGCATCACGAACAGGAGGCGTTAGCGTCGTAGGGCTGGTCTCGCCGCCGAGCTTATCGTCAAAGACACCTGTCCCTAGCTCCACCCACCCGTCCTCCCGGACAAGTGAGGCAACGCCGAACGCAGATCCGGGATCCAGACATAATCTGCGCCACAGGCGCGCTCATTTCCCATGGAGAGGGGACTAAGGTGCGAGCTCCGCTCGCGCTGATGCGCTGGGTTCCGGAACGTCGCGCAGCTTCTCTGCGCTTGTCCGGAATGACGGAGTTGACGAAAGGCTTTGGTCGCCTCGCAGCTTCAGGCTTCCACCGTCATTGCAGGGCTCGACCCTGCAATCCATGCCGTGTCTGTTCGACAATCGAAGCTTCTGTGTTGGGCTCCGTCAGGGCATGGATCCCATGGTCAAGCCATGGGATGACGACAAAGCAGGGCGATGCGATCAATCCAAGCCTCGTTATCCCGGTCCGTCGAGCCTTTAAATTCCCTCCAGCGGGGGGATCTCTTTACCGTCCCGGACGCCCGCTTTTCTTCGGTCGTCCGCGGTTGCGCTTCTCTTCTGCCGGGTCTTCGTAGGACCCCGCACCGATCTTTGCCCTAACCAGCGGTTTGACCGGGTCTGACGAGCCGAGGGGGACTTCCGTGCGGCCGACGGTCATTTCGTCGAGGGTGTTCTTGCGCACCTTGGCGCTGGGGGTGGGCAGGGCGTTCCGGTCCTTGGCGGCCTGGGCCTTGTCGCGGGCGGTCTGTTTCTTTTTGCCGCTCGCGCCTTCCTTGGTGCCGCCGGCGCCGAACTTGCGGTCGCCCTTGTAGCCGCCGGTCTTGCCGTCGACGTCGGACTGGCGGGCCATGGCGTCGTCGGCGACGGCCAGCTCGGTTGCCTGCAGGCGCTTGATCTCGTCGCGCAGGCGGGCGGCCGTCTCGAAGTCGAGATCGGCGGCGGCATCGCGCATCTGCTTTTCCAGATCCTCGATATGGGCCTTGAGGTTGTGACCGACGAGGTTGCCTTCCTCGGCGAAGCCGGCGTCGATGGTGACGTGGTCCTGCTCGTAGACGCTTTCCAGAATGTCGCCGATGGAGCGGCGGACGCTTTCCGGGGTGATGCCGTTTTCCTCGTTGTAGGCGAGCTGCTTTTCGCGGCGCCGGTTGGTTTCGGCGATCGCCCGTTCCATGGAACCGGTCATGTTGTCGGCGTAGAGGATGACCTTGCCGTCGACGTTACGTGCCGCGCGGCCGATGGTCTGGATCAGCGATGTTTCGGAGCGCAGGAAACCTTCCTTGTCCGCATCCAGGATCGCAACCAGCGCGCACTCGGGAATGTCGAGGCCTTCGCGCAGCAGGTTGATGCCGACCAGCACGTCGAAGGCGCCGAGGCGCAGGTCGCGCAGGATCTCGATGCGTTCCAGCGTGTCGATGTCGGAGTGCATGTAGCGCACGCGCACGCCGTTTTCATGCAGATATTCCGTCAGATCCTCGGCCATGCGCTTGGTAAGCGTGGTCACCAGCGTGCGGTAGCCTTTCTGGGCCACTTCGCGCACTTCGCCCAGAAGGTCATCGACCTGGCTGGTGGCCGGGCGGATTTCCACCGGCGGATCGATCAGCCCGGTCGGGCGGATGACCTGCTCGGCAAAGACACCGCCGGACTGGTCCATTTCCCAGGAACCGGGAGTTGCCGACACCGCGATGGACTGCGGCCGCATGGCGTTCCATTCCTCGAAGCGCAGCGGACGGTTGTCCATGCACGACGGCAGGCGGAAGCCGTATTCGGCCAGCGTTGCCTTGCGGCGGAAGTCGCCCCGGTACATGGCACCGATCTGCGGGATGGTGACGTGGCTCTCGTCGGCGAAGACGATGGCGTTGTCCGGCAGATATTCGAACAGGGTGGGGGGCGGCTCGCCCGGCTTGCGGCCGGTGAGATAGCGGGAATAGTTCTCGATGCCGGCGCAGGAGCCGGTGGCTTCCAGCATCTCCAGATCGAACATGGTGCGCTGTTCCAGCCGTTGCGCCTCCAGCAGGCGGCCGTGCTGGTTCAGCTCCTCCAGCCGGTGCTTGAGTTCGTCCTTGATCGACTTGATTGCCTGGTTGAGCGTCGGCTTGGGCGTGACGTAGTGCGAGTTGGCGTAGATCTTGACGCTTTTCAGTTCGCCCGACTTCTGTCCCGTGAGCGGATCGAATTCGGTGATCGACTCGATCTCGTCACCGAACATGGAAATGCGCCAGGCGGTGTCCTCGTAGTGGGCCGGGAACAGCTCGATGGTGTCGCCGCGCACCCGGAAGGTGCCGCGCTGGAAAGCGGCATCGTTGCGCTTGTATTGAAGGGCCACAAGATCGGCGATCAGCTGGCGCTGGTCCATGCGCTCGCCAACCTCGATGGCAAAGGTCATGGCGGTGTAGGTTTCGACCGAGCCGATACCGTAGATACAGGACACCGAGGCGACGATAATGACATCGTCGCGCTCCAGCAGCGAGCGGGTGGCGGAGTGGCGCATCCGGTCGATCTGCTCGTTGATCGAGCTTTCCTTCTCGATATAGGTGTCCGTGCGCGGCACATAGGCTTCCGGCTGGTAGTAGTCGTAGTAGGAAACGAAATACTCGACCGCGTTGTCCGGGAAGAACGACTTGAATTCGCCGTAGAGCTGGGCCGCCAGCGTCTTGTTGGGGGCCAGGATCAACGCCGGACGCTGGGTGCGGGAAATCACCTGCGCCATGGTGTAGGTCTTGCCCGAGCCGGTGACACCGAGCAGAACCTGCGTCTGGTCGCCGTTTTCCATGCCTTCCACCAGGTCGGCAATTGCGGTCGGCTGGTCGCCCTTGGGCTCATAGGCGGATTTCAGAACGATCGGCACGCCACCTTCGGACTTTTCCGGGCGTTCGGGCCGATGCGGCACCCAGAGCTCGCCGTTCTTGTGCAGGGGGTTACCGCTTTCGATCAGCGCGGACAGCGCCTCCACCGTCGCGGTGGCACCCTGGTTGCCGGTCAGCTCGCCGTACTTGCTTTCCTTGTTCTTCTTCTTGTTGTCTTTCTGGTGCTGCTTGAGCTGCTTTTCGAGGTTTTCGGCCTCTTCCAGAGACATGTCGAGACCGGCCACCGGGTTAAGACCGCCTGCCGCGCGTTCGCGGGCGCTGTCTGCCTTGCCGATGGAGGTGCCGCGCGACGACTTGGTCGGCTTTTCCTTTTTCGCACTCACGGTGGCACCGGCCTTGCGGCCTGACTTCCGTGACGCTGCACCGTCGGTCCGATCCTCTTTTCCCTCACCAGCGCTCCGGGGGGCTGCCTTCCTGGGCTCCGGCTTGTCTGCTTCCTGCGATATTTCCGCTGCCCAATCACTGATCGATCCGGACAGGGGCGTTCCGGAAAGTGACTTCTGGGGCGCTTCGCCGAAGCCGTCAGCAGAGGTCGTGTCGTCGGAGGAGGATTTGGTCGGGCGCTTGCTCATGGCCGCAATATGGTCCGGTTGCGCGCGTGAGGAAAGGGGGTGGTTGCGGGTTTGTTCCGCTTTTTGCCACTTCCTGTCAGTCTCCTGACATAAGGCTGTCAGGAAGTCCACCGACAGGCGGAGGTCGGTGGATGAAGATCAGAAAAAAATCGGCCCGCGAAGGGCAGGTGGTGCGGGCCGATGGAAAAGTTGGACATTGGCCGTTTGATGGGGCCTTGGCCAGTATCGGGCTGGCGTTCGCCCTGTCCGGATAGTGAGAATGACAGGGCGAGATGCCGAGCAGTTCAGTTCACGACCTGGAGTGCGGTCACCAGGCGGTCGCCGGACACTGTTGTCGTGAAGGTGATCAGGACTTCCGATCCGATCATCAGATCTTGCGAACTGAGCGTGTCGGTCAGAAGAAACCTGGACCCGTCTTCAAGGGAAAACAGGCCTTCGAAGGGATCGATGGACAGGATCGTACCTGCGATTTCATCTGCGAGCGCGGACCGAAGGCCGTGCGGGGGCAAAGTCAGCAACAACGGCGCCGTCGCAATCGCGATGAGCCATTTTGGCATTCACGTCTCCTTGTGCAAAAGGGGCGTCAGGATCCGGTCTCGGGGGCTTCGCGGATCCTGGAAAATGAAGGCGGCGCACCGTCAGCCTCCGTCAGGCCGAGGCAGTTTCGTGGCGCAGTGGCATGACGCTGGCTTAGGGCTGAACCTCTATGGAGAGGATCGAGTCGACGCCGTTTTCCGAGCCATTGTAGTGAATGGTGACAGTCTTTCCCGCAGCCAGGGTGTCCGGCACCGCGACGGAGCTGGAAATTGTCTGGAACTGTGTCTTGTCGCTCAGAACAAGCGTACGAGTTGCCGGGTTCCAGGTCTCTACGGAAGCGGTCACGCTGTCGGCAGCTGCGGGCACCAGGCCGGCAGCAAGGAAGGCAGCACCAAGGACAAAGCCGCGAATGGCCATTGCAGATATCCTTTCAAGGACAGAGATGTTTGAAGGTGCAGTGGTTTCGCGGCCATGACGGCTTGTTGCCAATGTCATGACGGCTTGGGTTCTCTATCCATCTCATGCCTTGGGAAATCCAGAAGCACTGCCTGGTGAGTGGCTTACGCGGGACGCGCTTGACCCTGCTGACGCGGATTCAGCGCTTGGATTGCGGCGGAAATTTGTTCGAAATCAGGGGTGCAAAAAATATTGTCTGACCAGGTTTCCGGCAGGGTTTAGAGCGCCTTTTCGGCGGGATTTTCGCCACGTTTGGGCGCGTAAGAGGCACAGGCACACGCGCCGGAAAATACACCTTCAAAGGGTGATGTGCCCACGTGAGGCTGTTGTTTCTCTTTGTAAATCTTTTGCGTGCTGCGTAGTTTGCTGAATATTCGGGGTTTCAGTCTCGTGCTATAATCGGCTCCATCAGATCACAAGCAGACAAGCTGCATCTTGCGCGGAGGAGGCGAAAGATGAGACTGAGAACTATTGTTGAAATCACCCTGATGACCGGCATGTTTTACGCGGTTACCCCGGCAGGGGCCGATCCGCTGGACCTGACCCATCAGCCGGATCTGACAGCAGCGAAAGTTGTCCTTGCAAGCCTGGATGGCGGGCTTGAAGTGCCGCCGATGCCCAACATGTCGCCGCGTCTGTCCGGCGCCGTGGAGCTGCCGGGGTCATCGACGGACAAGGGTCCGTTGATGCAGGTTGCCGGCCGTTGCGGTTCATCGGAGTATTACTGCGACTCGCCCGGTTTCCTTTATTGCTGCGGCAATTCCTCGGAAGGGTTCTACTGCGCTGCCGATGTCAACGGCTGCACGAAGTAACACCCGGCCGCGTCCGCCCACCCCACGGGCGGGCTAGCGGCAGTCGCAAACGGACATGCGTCCCTGCACGGTGGTACGCCACTGGCCGCTCCAGCTGAGACCGTTGCCAAAGCAGATGCCGGGGCATTTGCCCTGCGCATCAGCGTTGTTCCAGATCGGCCCGGCCTCGACGCTGCGCCCGGGGCTCGACTTCTCGCAGGAACACACCGACATCTGCCCCTGAATGGTGGTGTGCCACTGCCCGTTCCAGTTTGCACCCAGGCCGCTGCAGACCCGCGGGCACTTCGCCTGCGCATCGCCATTGTTCCAGATCGGCCCGGCCTCGACATTATAGGCCTGGGCAAGGGCGGTGGCGGGAAGGGCGAAAAGCACGCACAAGAACACAGCAAGACAGGCCGGCAATCGCATCGGGACCTCCGTAAACAGGCAATTCAAAGCAGTTTCCTGCACGAATCTTTCCCTGTCGACCGGGAATATCGCTGTCAGCTTGCTTCCCTCAGGATGGCATCCGGTCTTGGTGTTGCCAAACCGGGATACAGTCCGCCGTGCGGCCGGTATTTGGAAAATTACAAGCACAGAAGGTTACTGGTTCCGCTGTGTTCACGAAACAAGTGCAAGAGCTGCTGTCGAAAAGCAGCGCCATATCTGAGCTTGTGCAGGGTTTACTCGGAAAGCTGGTTCGCGAGGGCAATCAGGTTTTGAAGCAGTTCGTTCGATGCCATTCCAAATAATGGGGATGTGGCCGCATTGCTTGGTTTGAAGGAACGCTTGCTTTCAAGTTCTTATTGAGGAGATGAGAAACGTCATAGTTTAGTTGGCGGGATACAAGAATATCGTAGTTATCTGAAAGGCTTAAAAGTCCCCTGTCAAACATCCAATGGACAGTTCCTGACAAGGCAATACCGTTTTGAACTGAATCGTTTCCGCCGTGTTCAACGGGAATAATATGCGCGGCTTCCACTTCCGGTCGGCCCTTGCCATTGATAAGCCGTAAGCCAGTAAAAGAGCACGTGCGGTCATACAACTTGCGAATATGGAGCCGGAATTTGGTTTCTCTGAAGGGTCTATTATTTATGTAAGATAATATCCTTCGAACTTCTGGCGTTCCAGTAAGTGGGGTTTGCGAGATCTCTGAAAACCCATCGGCTGAATCTCTGTCTTCAAGTTCGTCTGTTCGAGCCGGCCAGTCATCTTTGTCAGAAAAACCTGCCGCAATCATGGTTGCGAAATCTCTTTTGCTAAGGGGACGGATCGCGCTTCTAACCCTTCCTCCATTCGGTTTTCCGGTTGAGTCAATTAGACCCGTTTCGTAACCTCCTCCTTCCAAGTAATTGAGAGGACGGTCAAAATCGATGCATTTGTCCAATACTGCATAAAAATGACCCGCGAGATTTTCGTCTGAAACCAAATCGGTGATTTTCGCAATCGCTGTGTAATACCGATTGGGTAAGCCTTCTACGGGGCCGTAATAAGCTATCCAATCCCCGACGGCCTGCCTGACCGTGCCCAAATATCTCTTCGGAAAGTGGTGTCGTACACCCCGAATGTCATCGTAGGGACTGTCAGGCTTGTAATAGAAAACAGCGTTGGCCATGAATCGGATAGGTTGTTGAGTTCAATCGAAAATTCAACCTATCCGACATTCAGATGTTGTCCAGAGGGGATCGGACAAAGCAGATTCTACTCTCCTCGCGGATACCTCTGGCTTTCTTCCACGATGTTCAGGTCCATGTGGTTGCGCATGTAGCGTTCGGAGGCTTTTTGCAGGGGCTGGTAGTCCCAGGGGAAATAGGCGCCGTTGCGCAGAGCTTCGTAGACGATCCAGCGGCGGGCCTGGGACTGGCGCACTTCGGCGTCGAAAGCGGCCATGTCCCATTGTTTCCCGGCGATCTCGGCAAAACGCACGGCGGTTGCGGCATGTGCCGGGTCGGCGGCGAGGTTGGTCAGTTCGTGCGGGTCGTCCGTCACGTTGAAGAGCAGCGGCGGGTCGAGTTCGCAATGGATGTATTTCCAGTCGCCCTCCCGGATGCCGACCAGCGGGGCGTAGGAGGCTTCGGCGGCATATTCCATCAGCACCGGTGCGGTGCGGGGCTCGCCTTTCGCCAGAGGCACAAGGCTGGTGCCGTCGGTCCAGGGCATGATCTCACTCATGTCGATGCCGGCGAGGTCGCAGACGGTCGGCAGAACGTCGAGCGTGCTGACCGGATCGGAAATGTGCTTCGGCGCGAGATCCGCGTCGGCAACCATCAGGGGCACGCGGGCCGAGCCTTCGAAGAAGTTCATCTTGAACCACAGGCCGCGCTCGCCCAGCATGTCGCCATGATCTGAAACGAAGAGGATAGTGGTGTCCTCGGTCAGGTCCATCGCGTCGAGCGCGTGCAGGATTTCGCCGATCTTGTCGTCCAGATAGGTGATGTTGGCGAAATAGGCCTGTCGCGAGCGGCGGATGTCTTCTTCGGTGATGTTGAAGTTGCGCCAGTCGTTGGCATCGAAGATGCGCTTTGCATGCGGGTCGTGGTCGTCGTAGTCCATCGCCGGAACCTGCGGCAGCAGGTGCTCGCAGTCCTCGTAGAGATCCCAGTACTTCTGGCGGGCGACATAAGGGTCGTGCGGGTGGGTGAAGCTGACCGTCAGGCAGAACGGGCGGTCGTATTTGCCGCGGCCGTAGTCGTGGATCTTGCGCACGGCCTGGAAGGCGACATCGTCGTCATATTCCATCTGGTTGGAAATCTCGGCAATGCCGGCGCCCGTGACTGACCCCATGTTGTGGTACCACCAGTCGATACGCTCGCCCGGCTTGCGGTAGTCGGGCGTCCAGCCGAAATCGGCAGGGTAGATGTCGGTGGTCAGTCGTTCCTCAAAGCCGTGCATCTGATCCGGACCGACGAAATGCATCTTGCCGGACAGGCACGTGGTGTAACCGGCGCGGCGCAGATGATGGGCATAGGTCGGGATGTCGGAGGCAAATTCGGCGGCATTGTCGTAGACGCCCGTACGGCGTGGCAGTTGGCCGGACATGAAGCTTGCGCGTGCGGGCGCACAGAGCGGCGAAGCGGTGTAGGTGTTCTCGTAGCGAATCGAACGGGCGGCAAGTTTCTTCAGGTTCGGTGCGTGCAGAAACTCCGCCGGGCCGTCCGGAAACAAGGTTCCGTTTAACTGGTCGACCATCAGGATCAGGATGTTCTTGCGCTTTCCCATGCTGCTTCTCCGCCGCGAGTGAGGACCTTGCCGCAAGTGTTAGCTTTTTTTTAATTGAGCGATCAATCAAAAACGGCATAGTATGAAAAACAGGCGTCTTGGTGGCTGGCAATTCTGTCCGGATCAAGGACGTTCAGGGCAGATTTCTTTCGCGCGGACACGTTCACGCGGCGTCATTTCCATAATGAGGACATCAAAAAGAGGGGACATGAAAATGGGAAATCTTAACAAGCACATCCTGCAGTCCGGGGTCTCCCGGCGCAGCATCCTGCAAGGTGCGGCAGCGATCGGCGGAGCGGCTGTTGCCGGTCAGTTCGCCATCGGTCCGGCAGCCGCGCAACCCAAGAAGGGCGGCACGTTCAGGGTTGGCATCGCCGCAGGCAACACCAGTGAAAACTATGACCCCGGCACCTGGGACAATGTCTTCGTGCAGGTGTTCGCCACATCCCGTCATGGCTACCTCATCGAGATCACCGCAGATGGTACCCTGGTGGGCGAAGTGGCGGAAAGCTGGGAGCCGTCTCCCGATGCCACGGTCTGGACCTTCAAGATCCGCCCGGGGATCGAGTATCACAGCGGCGGCACGGTCAAGCCGGAAGACGTGGTGGCCTCGATCAACTATCACCGCGGCGAAAACAGCACCTCGGCGGCGAAGCCTTTCGTTGATCCCATCAAGGATATCAGCGTCGACGGCGACAGCGTCGTGTTCACGCTGGAAGCGGGCAATGCAGACTTCCCGTTCGTGGTCAGCGACTATCACTTGCCGATCATGAAATCCTCCGACGGCAAGATCGATCCGACCAGCAGCGACGGTTGCGGTCCCTACAAGGTGACCAACTACCAGCCGGGTGTCATTGCCGAGCTGACCAGGAACGAGAACTACTGGAAGACCGACCGGGCGCATTTCGACGATGTCAAGCTGCTGACCATCGTTGACCCGGCAGCGCGTCAGTCAGCACTCCTGACCGGCAATGTCGATGTCATCGATCAGGTGGACCTGAAGACCGTCGGTCTGTTCAAGCGTTCGCCGAACGTCACGATCCTGTCGACCACGGGCACGCAGCACTACACGTTTGCGATGGACACGCGCACGGCGCCCTTTAGCGACAACAATGTACGTATGGCGCTGAAATATGCTGTCGATCGCCAGGAACTGGTCGACAAGATCCTGTTCGGCTACGGGGCGGTTGGGAACGATCATCCGATCAGCCCGTCAAACCGCTTCTTCGCGGACGACCTGGAACAGACCACCTACGATCCCGACAAGTCGAAATACTACCTGAAGCAGGCCGGTCTCGATTCCCTTGACGTCAGCCTTTCAGCGGCTGATGCGGCCTTCGGTGGTGCCGTCGATGCGGCCGTGCTTTATTCAAACAGCGCGAGCAAGGCCGGCATCAACATCAAGCCGACGCGCGAGCCGAATGACGGTTACTGGTCCGATGTGTGGATGAAAAAGCCGTTCTGCGCGGTCTACTGGGGCGGACGTCCGACGGAAGACTGGATGTTCTCCGTGGCCTATGCGTCAGGCGCTCCCTGGAACGATACCTACTGGGAGAACGAGCGTTTCAACCAGTTGCTGAAGACGGCACGTTCCGAGCTTGATGAAACCAAGCGCGCCGATATGTACCGCGAAATGCAGAACCTGGTGCGCACCGACGGTGGTGTGATTATTCCGATGTTCGCCAGCTATGTCATGGCGCACAACGAAAAGGTCCAGCATCCGGAAAAGGTTGCCGCCAACTGGACCCTGGACGGTTTCCGCGCCGTCGAACGCTGGTGGTTCGCTTAACAGAACCAAGACGGCACCTGCAGCCGTTCAGGCGAAGGCGGTGGAAACCGCCTCGCCGGATCGACCTTCAAAGCGCTCCAGTTTGGGGCCTTTCCAACGGCCGGCCGGGCAAGTCCCGCCGGCCGCTTTTTTCAATTGGACTTTTCCGAAATCAATTGTTGGCGAAAGGCCTCGACGTTGACGATCAGGCCCGGCAGCAACCATTGAAACAGCCGCACCACATCGCCAACCGGCTGCGCGTTGGTGTCCCGGGCAATCGCCGCTTGCAGGATTTCCGGTGTCAGTCCGCCAGGGTTGGGCAACGTCCGGGCAAGGTTGACCGCGCAGTCGTGAACGCGTTCGCAGGCCTTGTCATAGTCGGTGGTTTCGATCTGAGGACGTAGTGCATTCCACGCGACGCGAAAGTAGCTCGGCCAGCGGGCAAGGGCACGATAATCGGTGTTCACGAACGGCAGGCCGAGCGTGCGCATGATGTCGTCGTAGACGTCGCGCGTCTGGCTGTCTACGTGGTGCATTTCCATGAGCACCGGTGCCCCCAGTCGCCGCGGCCCGTGTTCGCTGTCGTAGGGTGAAATGGTGCTGCTTTCGCGAAGGTCATGGTTCTCGATCAGAAGCCGGGCAGCTGTCGCGATCAGGAGATAGGGCATGTTGCCGTGGGAGAAGACCTCGATCTCGTCTCTTATCCGCTCGAGTTCCTGATCCGCATACCCGCGTTTGCGCAAATCCCTTGTAATTTCCGGAACCGAAAAGGCGGCAACTTCCTGCTCTGCACATGATCTCAGCTCCGCGCAGGCTGCAACGAATTCCCTGCTTCCGGCAAGGTCTCGCAGTCCACCCCACAAGGCGGCGTAGAAGTTCGGATATTGTGCAAACGCCATCGTCACCACGCCCATCCATGGCACTTGCAGCACGGCCTTGGTGTCTTCGTAGACAGCGCGCAGCGCTTCGTCGGCACGGATCTCCGGAACCGTGGTCACCTGTGGCAAGGGGGAGGGCTTGCGGCGTTGTAGGGTCTTGCTAGCCTGTCCGGCAACCATCACCGCCAGTGCCTGAAGCCCTGTTTCATAAATGCCGGCAACCACGGAATGTGCCTCCTCTTCTGAAGCGCCTTCAGCATCGAACCTTCCCGACCATTCCACTTCGCAGCCGTTGCCGGTCGCAAGGATCCGGAAAGTCGAAGTGTAGTCACGCACGGGAAGGGGGGCAGAGAGTATGCGGTAGCTGTAGGTTCCGGGAACCGTTCCGTCGTCGGTCCGAGCTTCCTGGAGTATCGCGCCGTCCGGCAGTGTCAGGTGGCGCACCGTGCCGGAAGGTGTTTCGCTCGTCTTGCAGTCCGAAACGGCCGGATGCCATGCACCGATCTGGTCAAAACCACCTGCAAGCTGTTGCACGAGGTCTGGATGGACCGGCAGGGCTTTTTTTCGGTGAACGTCGATCATCGTCTTCCTCCCGTTCAAGTTTGGGCAATCGTGAAGTGGCAGCTGTTCATTGGTCGGGTTTGGTCGCGTCATCGGGCTGACGCGACCGGGCCGTTTGTTCAGGCGCCCATCTGCTGTGCGTCGTATTGGGTAACCTGCGGGAAATCATGCTCCGGGTCTGCCACGTGCCGCACATATTGGATCAGGGTGTAGATCCCGATGATCCCGATGGTTTCCAGAAGGGCCTTGTCGGAAAAACCGGCCTGCCGGACTGCATCAAGCGTCTGGGCGGTCACCTGGCCGCGGTTGCGGACGACTTCATTTGCGTAGTCGAGCAGGGCCTGCGTCCGCGCATCCTCCGCGCGGCCTTCCATTGCGGCCAGCATCTCGGTTTCGCTGCCGCCCTGCATCTGGCCCACTTTCATGTGAACGTTGACACAATAATCGCAGCGATTGAGTGCGGAAACGAGCATGGCTACCTGTTCGACCTCCTTGCCCGTCAGTTCTATGCCGTCGTTGACGCCGGCATTGAGCGCAAGGAAGCCCTTCAGCACATTGGGGGCATTGCCCGTGACCTTGAAGAGGTTGATGACGCCGCCGAATTGCCGCTTGGCCTCATCAAACGCCTCCTTCGTGGCTCCTGTTGCCTGGTTGGGTTCGATTTGAAGCATGTTTGGCATTTGTCGTTTCCTTTCGTGTGTCAACTGACCGACCAGTCAAGTGATGTTTAAACGTGCTCGGACGTCCGGTGTTTGCCGCAACTGGCGGCGGTTAGGGTTTAAGGCTGTTCAGATGAGAGAGGGCGCCGGGGGCAAGAAGGGTGATGTGCGATGGGTCGTTCTGCGCCTTGGCCAGCAGAAGCCCACCCTGAATGAGGCCGATGACGACATCTGCTCCCTTGTCGCAATCGATCCTGGCGAGTGAACCGGTCTCGATGAGCTGGTGCAGGATATCGCGCACCGGGGCTTTCCACGTCGTCAGTGCGTGCTTGATGGCCTCGCGTACAGGGATATCCACGGCCCCGAGTTCCAGGCTCATGTTTCCGACAAGGCATCCTTGTGCAAAGCCGTGCCGGACTTTCCAGTCCCGGTTTGCCCTGGCGGGAACGTCGAAGAGCTGGCGGAGCTTTTCTTCCGGTGCTGCGTCACTGTCGGCAATGTCGCGGAAAGCTTGTCCGAAAGACGTTGCATATCGCTCGATCGCTGCAGCCAGAAGATCCGACTTCGAAGGGAAGTAGTGGTACAGCGTTCCCTTGTTCACCCCGGCGCTCTTGCAGAGTTCCGTGGTGCCGACGGCACCGAAGTTGCGTCCCAGAAAGAGCTCGGTGGCGGTGTCGATGAGAATGTCGCGTGTCGTGGTCATGCGGGATTGATATTTCCAACTGACCGATCAGTCAATTGATTGACGCTCACCCCAAGTTCACGACGTCGCGAGGTGGGTCTTGCCGTCTTCAGGTCTGGATGCCTCGAAAACGGCCGAACCGGACCGAGATTGACCCCTGTCAGCAATGCAGCTCCGTGTCGCCAGATTTGATTTAGTTGAAAAAGACGCTTGACCTGGAGTGCACTCCAACCGGTACCTGAGGGAAATCGTTCCGTTCGGAGACTGACATGCGGATTGGCGACCTGGCCGAGAAATCGGGACTTTCGACCGACACCCTGCGCTACTACGAAAAGATCGGCCTTCTGCCGCGTCCCTTGCGGGACGGTGGTGGGCGGCGGGTCTACGATGCAACGATCCTCAGGTGGATCGACTTCCTGGACCGGCTGAAATCGACCGGTATGGGCATCAAGGACCGGCTGCGTTACGCGGACCTGCGTACAAAGGGCGAAGCTTCGTTGACGGAGCGCCGGAAGCTGCTGGAAGCGCACAGGGGAAAGGTTGCCGGCGATATTGCCCGGCTTACCGAGATGCTGGACGTCCTGGACGATAAGATTGATCGCTACAGAAGGATGGAAGCGGGTGAGACCGTTGATCCGGCCTTCGAAAGCTGCGCCCGGACCGAACACGGCGCGCCGCCAAGCAAGGAAGCTCCGAAACATGAGCACCGCCCTGGAGCGCGGCCGCGCGCTGACGCAGAAACTTAACCCCGATCTGGAAGCCATTCTCAGCGATCGTTACGACGATCTTCTGCCCGGATTTTCCGAAAGTCTGATCGAATGGGCTTACGGCCGGCACTATGCCCGGGAGGGCCTCGACCTGAAAACACGCCAGTTGTGCACCATCGCGGCCCTGACCGTGCTTGGCGGGCAGACGGCTCCGCAACTCAAAATCAACATTGAACACACGCTTGCCGCCGGTGCGGAGCGGAAGGAAGTCGTCGAGGCGATCTGGCAGATGGCCGTCTACGGCGGCCTGCCGGCAGCGATCAACGGCCTCAACGCGGCCCGGGAGGTATTTGAGGCACAGGATGCAGAGTGAGGGGATGTAGGCACACAGCGTTGCCGCCAAGATAAAGCTATCCGTGGTCATCCCGGATCTTCGCTTCGCTGCGTCCGGGATGACTAAAGACAGTTAGGTGTAAGGCGGCGATTGGATATCGGTGACGCCGGTATCCAGTTTCTGCAGAACCCCCAACTCAGGCTGCTGCGACATCCTGCAGGAACCGGTCGATCCGTGTGGTGACTTCGGCAAGTTGCCGGGTGGCTGCACCGGTGATTTCTTCCACTTCACGGGCAGACAGACTGGTTTCGCTGGAGCCTCGGGAGAGATCGCCGATATTTTCCGATACGCTTGCGGTCTGGCCCGCAGCCTGGGAAACGCCGGTGGAGATTTCCGCGGTGGCACCGGCCTGCTGTTCGACGGAACTTGCCATGGCGGCTGCGGTCTCGTTGACGGACTCCATCATTTCCATGATCGCGCTGATCGCGTCGACGGCGCCGTTGGTGGCCTGCTGGATTTCAGACACCTGGCTGGAGATTTCCTCTGTTGCCTTGGCCGTCTGACCGGCCAGTGACTTGACTTCCGAGGCAACCACGGCAAACCCACGCCCGGCTTCGCCGGCGCGTGCGGCTTCGATGGTCGCATTGAGCGCCAGCAAGTTGGTCTGCTCGGCAATTTCCTGGATGAGCTGGACAACCGCACCGATGCGTTCGGCGGCCGCCGACAGGCCCTTGATCTGGTCGTTGGAAGTGCGGGTGGCTCCTGCAACTTCCTCAACGCGCACGAGGGTGTCGTTGACCTGCCGGCCGACCTCCTGAACGGAAGCGCTGAGTTCCTCGGTGGCGGCCGCGATGGTCTGGACGTTCTGGCTGGCCTGGCTGGAGGCGGTGCTGACGTCTTCGGACTTGCCCGTCGTCGTGCGGGCAATCTCGGAAAGCTGCTCGGCCGTATTGTCGAGCTGATGCATGTTGCCGGTCACCGTGGCGAGTGCCTGCTCGATATCCTGACGGAACGAGGCGACAAGCGCATCGACGGTGGCCTGGCGCTGGCGGACACCTTCCTGGCTTGCAAGGGTTTCTTCTTCCAGCCGCATCCGTTCGATTTCCCGGTCACGGAAGGTTGCGACGGCCTGAGCCATGTGACCGATTTCATCCTTGCGGTTTGCAGCCGGAAGGTCGAGAGCCGTATCGCCGTCCCTCAGTTTGAGCATCGCGCCGGTCAGGCCCCGGATCGGGCGGATGATGGCAGTGGAGAGCAATACGACGAAGGCGATGCCCAGAAGCAGTGCCAGGGCAAGCGTAATGGTGATCTGCGTTTGAGCGCCGACGGCGCTTGCCAGCGCGGTCGCACCGGAATTGGCGCTGATGATTTCTGCCTGTTCCGTCAGGGAGGAGGCGGCGGCGGCAAAGGATTGTTCGCTTGCGCGCAGTGCCGCTGTCGAAGTGACGACTTCGGCAAAGGTGGCTTCAAGTTTTGGCAAGGCATCGCCACCGGCGGTAACAAGCGCCTTGAGTGGACCATTGAGAAGATCATTCAGAGCCTTGTCAGACGTGTTCTTGCCGGCTGAGGTTCGCACCGTGTCCAGATTGCCCAGTTCCGTGCGGGCATCGCCCAGATAGAGCTGGAATGTATCGGCGGCGTTTTGCGAGGATGTGTTCAGATAGTCTGAATAGGCGCTGCGGATGCCGAGCACGCTACGCGCCACACTCTGGGTGTAGTTCGACAGAAGCGCGATATCGGCGCTCGCCTTGTCGAAGTCCCGCAGTTCCTTCGTCAGGTCGTCAATCGGTGCTTCGGCGGCCTTGATGATCGTGTCGGCAAGGGTGATCAGTTCAAGGATGGCCGGTTCCAGTTTGTTTTTCCAGGCGTCCTCTTCTGGGGACTTCAGGTGCGCTTTCAGAAGCTTCTCAAAGGACTTGGAGCTTTTGGTGAGGTCCTTGACGCTGTCCTTGATCGTGTCTGTCTTCACCGTGCGGCGAACCGCCTTCGCGTCCTTGTCGAGGGCATCCACCCGGTCCGCCAGTTTCTTTGCCAGGGTCTTGTCTGGTGTTGCCGCAAAGGTTTCGGCTTCCTGCGCCAGCACCACAGTGGTGATGCGCATGTTGCTGAGCCGGGGGCTGACGTTGGACAGGTTGGTCATCTTGCCTTCGTTGGTGATGGCAAGGGCGGATCTGTAAGCGGCAAGGGCCTTGTATTCCTCGAAGGCCTTATTGGTGGTTGCAACCAGTTCGGAGGTGAGGGTGTCGAGGTTCGCAGCCGCTGTGTCACGGCTTTGCCGTGTGTCGCGCAGCGTCGCAAAGCCGGTCTCCAGGTCGCCGACGATGCTCGCGAACTGCGTTGCCGCCTGGGGTTGGCTTTCAGACAGGGCGAGACTTTCCTGCGAAATCAAACCAATGTCTGCGGCAACCGCTTCCGCCGTCTGGCTGCTGCCATCGCGACTGAATGTCTGGGCGTGGGACAACAACCGGGGGACGCTCCCCAGAAGTTCGTTGGCGGTCTTCGCCACCGTTACCGAGTTCTTGACCTCCGAGCTTGCGAACAAGCCCCCCGCACCGACCCCGATGGCGCACAATAGCATGGCGCCGAAGCCGATCTGCAGCTGGGTCTTGATCGGCCAGTCGAAAAAGGGGCGCTGCCGTGCCGGTTGTCCGGCCCGCTCATGCCTTGTTGCTGAGGGCTCGGTTGCAGTCTTCCTGAAAGGAAGGTTCACGAACTTCATTCTTGAGCTCCGGACGTTGTCTTGCCGAAAGCATTTTGAATTGAAAGTTTTAAGAAGACCCAAAAGAGACTTGCATTAATTATGGGCGGTCTTTTGTGTGCTTGTTGTGCAGGTAAGACTTTGGAAAGTAGTTTTCTGAAGTTATGCAACTTTTCGAGGTGGTTGCTCTGCAGCAGAGATAAATTGTCTATTGCGTCAATCGCTTGGGGTTGTTTTGTGGCGTTTTCTGAAGACGTGCGTTCAAAGCTGACTGCAGGCGATCGGTAACGGACTGGTCGATATGTGAGTTGCAGGCCAAAGCAAGTTCGACGGTCTGCAGGGTCAGCAGTTTCTCGATCTCCACCCCTTCCTGTTCCGCGACATAGGGAGCCGAAATCAGGCCACCCAGCCAGAGCTTGGTGTGACCTGACCGCAGCATGTTCGCATTGAGCCCATCTTCGTCCACCAGCACAAGATGGGGATGGCCGGCGTCCTGAAGTTCATTGGTGCTGGTCCAGCCGCCGACGGCTCCTGTCGAATAGCCGAAACTGTCTTCGACTGTCGAAAGTTCTATGGAACTGCCCTTCAAGGCAAAAAGGCCGTATCCGTCGATTTCCAAAGGTCCGACCCAGGTGAAATTCGGTTCGCGTTCCTGAGTGCGCCACAGGGCCATGAAACAATGGTTGGCGTTGCTCTCCACCGCATTCAACCCGCGTTTGAACGGCCGCATGTGCATCTCGACCGTTATGCCGGCGTCATCGGCGAGATCTAGTACAAGTTGGGTGACAGTTCCTGAGATTTTCCCGTCTTCACCAGGGAAATAGAGCGGTTTGTAGTCCTCGGTATAGATGACGATTTCAGGTTCGCTGGTCTCCACTGCAGAACTGGTGCTTGCTCCGGCAAGCGATAGTAGTGCCAAAAATAACAGTGATAACCTGATGTGCATGAAGGCTCCGGTTCATGCGTCCTGTCTCGAAGTTTCTTGCCGAAAGCTGCGCTTCGGATGCCACAGTACACATATTCGCGACTTCAAGAAGTCAATTCACTTGAGCGCGTCCGGCCTAGTCTTTCCTGTCCTGGCGGTCGCTGTGGCCGAGGTCCTTCTCCGGCCAAAGCAGGTCACGAAGCCGCTGTTTCAGCACCTTGGCCTCCGGAAAGCCTCCATCTGTCTTGCGGTCCCAGACAAGTTGACCGTCGCAGACGATTGTGAAAATGCCTCCGGTGCCCGGAACAAGGGTGACAGCACCGGCTTCTTCCGAGAAGGTGGACAGGATTTCCTGCGCCATCCATGCGGAGCGCAACAGCCAATTGCATTGGCGGCAGTAGGTGATGATGATATGGGGCGATGGGACGTTCGTCATGGCGTCCGGCCAGCTCCTCTGTTTCGCTCGATTGTTCCTGCTTGTGCCACAGCTTTCCTCTGACGCGCCAGACACCATTTTGCCGGACATCCTGGAGGCCTTTGAACGGCATCAGGACCTGCATCGTGTTTGTGGCTCTCCCCTGTCAGCCCGGCCCCAGCCTGGGCTGACAAACCGTGTGTTCAGGCTGGAGGCTGAGAAGGGCACGTTCTTCCTGCGGCTTCCCCGTCTGGAAGCGGCAGGCAACATCGACAGGAAGGCAGAGGCAAGAAACCTGATGCTCGCCGCTGCGACTGGAATTGCCGTGCCACCGGTATTTTGTGATGCGGAGGCCGGCATTCTGGTGACCCGCGCCGTTAAGGTCAGCGGCAGCCCTGCCGCTCTTTCGGAGCAGCCGTCGTACAGCCTGGCCCGTGCACTCGGCGAGGCATTGGGGCAATTGCACGGGTCCGGTGTGACCTTCGAAGGGCTGCTCGATCCGGACAGCGTGCTTCAGGCGCAGTGGCAAGGTCTTCGGGACGCAGTTCGGTGCCGGGAGGAAATGACCGGGCTGGAAATAGTGTTGCAGCCGATCGGTGCCGCCACCGCTGATGGTGCGGGTCCGGCGCTTGTTCCGAGCCATGGCGATCCATCCCCCGGCAACTGCCTCATGTCATGCGACCAGCTCTGGCTGATTGACTGGGAATTCTCAGGCATGTCGGATCCCGCCTGGGATCTTGCCTATGCCGTTCTGGAGCACGAGATGAGTGCGGATGAGGAGCAGGTGTTCCTGCAAGCCTATGCAGCAACAGGCGCTGCGGTGCCCGAGGCCGATCGTCTCTGCGTTATGAAGGCCAAATGCGACGCCGTGTCGGCCCTCTGGGCGCTGGAGCAGGTGGCGGCGGGGCGAGACGAGGACGTGTTTCTTCCCTTTGCACGGCAGCGGCGGGGCCGGGCGCTCCGGCAACTGGCCCGTCTTTCCTGAGCGCCCGGAAACAGCACCGAAGGCTTGAACGCCGGGATCAGTTGAGCGGATCCGGCCACTTTGGATCAGCCAGGCACTGACTGTATCTGTTCGACATCCGGTTGCGCAGAGACTGGTTTTCGGGTTCGGCCAGAAGCTGGTCCCAGATGCCGTCCGATTTCAGATATTCAAGCGTACAGCCGCAAGCGGCTTCGCAGATTTCTGTCGTGGCGGTCGTACCCTGGCAGGAAACGGTGCAATTGCGCACGAAGGCATTGGCGGAGCGGTCCATCTCCGGGCCGATCTGCGTTGCCGTCCACACAAGGCCGAACAGCAAGGGCTGATGCAGCAGATAGACTGGCAGGGAATGGCGGCCGAAGAACCGCGTCAGCCGGCCGGGACGGTTGGCGAATGTCAACCTGGACAGCGTTTGCCAGAGATTGATCTTTCGGAAAATCTTCGAGATGGCGACGCCCGCCAACGTCACGCCAGCCCAGGGCGCCAGCGGCACATAATCCACACTGGCAAAATCCGGTGTGCCGAGCCCTGTCCACAGCCAGAGCTGGCCGTCGAGGGCGGATGAAGCTGCCCAGAAGGGCAAAGAGAAAACGAACGCCGCAGCAAGCCCGGCAAAGACGAACGGAAGGCGCGTGAAGGGAAGGGCGATCACGCTGGACAAGGCAATGGAATGGAGAATGCCGAAGCGGACAAAGGTATCGCCGAAAGTGAAATAGGTGACCAGCGACACGGCGGCAGCGGCTGCGACGATCACGGCAAAGCGCCGCCAGAAGGCTTGCCAACGGATGCCCAGGTGGTGGGCGAAATCCAGACTGACGCCGGCCAGAAGCAGGAAACTGCCGGCGATCGAGGCGGCGAATATGCGCCAGCCTGTGCCCTGGGCAACGGGCCAGTCGACATAGGCAAACCAGGAAAGGTCCCAGGAGAAATGGTAGATCGCCATGGCGACAACAGCGAGGCCGCGGGCAAGATCAAGCACGGCCAGACGCGTTGAACGCATTAAGGAACTCTCTGAACGATGACCGGTACCGGTTTCGAGCGGTAGTGCCGGTATGGATTAGCTGCTGAACGCCACGACCAGTGTCGTGATCAGGGCCGACGCAGCGAGCATTGCGCCGACATATGGCCATGGAGACGGACGATGGACGGTAAACACGTCTTGGTTCGCCGGGTCTTGCAGCATGCCCTCAACTCCCTTGTCCCACCACGAAGTGGGGCAAGAGTGGGCCAAATGTCCGGCAGCGAAAAGATAGTAAATCAATTGCTAACCGGTTTTCCCAAGGAAAACGACCTGATGTGGAAGACCCGGCAATAATGACCTAGCCAGCTTGACCCGCCGAACGTCTTGAAGCCCGGGCGAAAACAGCGCTGTATCGGCTGTCAGAGGTCAAGCGCGTCGAGACCGGCTTCCAGGTGATCGGCCAGGAGCGGCATGCCGAGAAGATAGGTTGCTGTCGAACCGACGGCGCGCTCGCGTGCCTCGTCGACCGCTTGCTGGAAATCTTCAGCCTCGAAGTCACCGCGGCCGATCCAGGAGATAGCCACCAGTTCGGCAGCTTCATCCACGTTGAGATCCTCGATCAGCTCCCGCAGTTCCTCGTCGGAGAGGTCGTCGTTTTCCTCCTCCGCAAGGCCATCGTGACCGTGACTTTGCTCCAGGGCATCGGCGTCGAATTCGACGTCGCCTTCATGGCCGTCCTCGAACGTATCCTGAAGAGACGATGCAACTGCCCGCGCCTTCTGGGCGAGCAGGCGGATCGTGTCTGCTGAAAGTGTGAGGTCGATGTCCATTGCTGCCTCCGACAAACCCTTCGTTTCTTTATCGATCCACTTTTCGCCGTTGGCAATGGTCATGATGTGAAATCCCTCACTGGCGCCGGTTGCATCGGCGTAATACTACCACTTGAGGGCAAATGCCCCGTAGCGGATTTTGTTCCACATGGCTTGCCGGACGTTTCCGAACGCTCTCGCAAAGGCCTGGACTGCGGTTATCCCCGGTATTCAAGGTCGCGCCATGTGACACTGGTTAATTTCCGATCGATGCCAGCCTTGAACCGCGTGCGGTCTTGCAGATGACATGTGATCTTGCTTTACTTGGCGAACGAACAAATTCCTGTCCTTGACCGTGATCAACAGCGGACGCAACCGGCGGACCACCTGAGGGCGGTGAGGCAGCGGGCACTTGCACATATGCACTGCGGGGCTGTCTTGGATGAAGGTTCAAAGAGAACCATCGTTGGGCAGGAGACGTTATCCGGGGGCGGACCGGGCACTGAGGCCCGGCACTCATGTGCCAAGCATGAGGCCGGGTCTCGGCTTTTGAAAGGTCGGGCTCCAGGCACTGATCTTGACTTCCTGAAACGGACGGAGCCGCCGCGGCGGCTCGTTGTATGTCAAGCTGTCAGAACATGGCGCTTGCCGGCCGACCGGCGTTAGCCGGTGCCTGGCCGGTTGCTGAGTGCGCGACGGGCTCGGTCTTCGGGACACCGTTCGTGTTGGCCGGGTTTGCCATCGCCGCTGCTGCGACCAAAGCGGTTGCCAGCAGCATGCCCAGAAAGATTGCCTGCAACAGCGGCCGGGCTTCATGCAGGTCGCTTTTGGAGGGGACGGACTTTCTGGTTTTCTGGTTATCTACGCGTGCCATGGTGAAGATCAGTCAGGTTCGAGCGGTTGTATTTCGGTTTCTGTCAGTCTGCCTGCGCTTGAACGCCGGTCAGGTCCTGAAACAGTCGGCGGGCCAGCAGACGGGTAACGGCAACCATGGTCAGGAACGCGACCATCGGCAGCACCAGTGACGGCTCCAGTGCGGACATCAACATCAACAGGCCTGCTGCCACTATGAACAGCAAAACCGGTGGGAAGCTTACGTTCTGCGACTTGATGGTCGCCGGTACGGTCGTTGCGTGGGCCATTGGCTCCTCCATCCGCTGGGATGAGTTCAATCTCGTTTGAAATTGCGCCGGCACGCGGACGCGATTTAGACATGCGCCGTGTGTTTTCGTGACTATTTTGCGGCAAATTCGATCTATTTGCTGCCGCCTTGGCAAGGCGGCACAATAGGTAGTGTTCGTGCTCCGAATGGCGCTGCATTCAGGGGGGCGACGGTTCTGTTTTTCATTCCGGCAGTCTTGATGTGCGAAGGTGGAAGGTTGTGGTTCCGGGGGCTGAAGCCGGCCAATTAAGCTTTCGTAAAATTGACAATATAACTTCTCATAAAAACGTATTGCATTGTTTAATTACTGTAAAAACTGACATAACCCAGATATTTTACGATGCGATTTTAGTGTTTGTTTGCATTTCGGAAGCATGCTTGCTCGCCGGGACATCCGATACAAACAGACCAGGCATGGAATGACGATAAACGCTGCGCAGAGCGCCACGGTGGGCAAGCCGACAGACCCAGTAACGTCGACAGAACCATCGGTCCAGAAGGCCGGGGAGCCGCCGGCCTTGTCGCTGGCGGGTATCCAGTTTTTCATTGCCGATATCAGCAAGAAAACCATTCTCTGGCACGAGGTCGGTTCCCAGAGTTTCAATAGCGAAGTGCGGGATCTGCAGGAGGCGCCCTCCAACGAGGCACTGCGCCACCTGTCGCCAGAGGATCGTAAGACCATTCTCCGGCTGGTCCAGGGTGCGATCCGGGAAGGCCAGGCCGGGCCGTTCGACGTCGGCGGCGGGCCGGACCACCGTATCCCGGGCATTCCGATCGTTGCCTATCGTTACGAGTTGCCGGACGGCAAGATCCTTGCGATCTGCTTCCCCTCCATCGGTGAGAATGACAATAATCCGGGCCGGGTCGTACTGGGACTGGCGCCGATCCTCCAGCATTTCGTCGCGTCCTCCACACGCGTTGTGCTGCTGGTCGACAATTTCGGCTACGTGCGTTTTGCCAGCGACGGTTTTCTCAAGAGCTTCCAGATCGAGGATGCTCGCCTGATCCTGGGGCGCAACATTGCCCATATCCAGAACCGGGTCGGGCGAACGATCGTCTCCCTGACGCTTGCGGCATTGACGCGCCGGGCCAGTGCGACCGGGCGTGGCAAGTTTCTGCTGGCGTCCAACGACAGCGTCGAACTGAAATACGACGCCATGTATTTCCGTGTCGGCGGCACGGTGGGCGGGGTGCTGTTTTCGGCCGGTCATGCCGGTGGTGATGTCGACTTTGCCAGGGTCTTCGAAGCGTGCAGCGCGCCGATCCTGGTGGTCAACATCAAGTCAAAGATCATCATCGCGGCGAACAACGCAGCGATGAAGACCTACCATCTGACATCGGACGTCCTCGACAGCCGTCCGATCACCGAGATGCTGCTTCACCCGAGCAATTATGCGTCCCTGTTGACCTCTGCCAAAGACGCCTCGGAAGTTCCCCTGTCGGTGCCGGTGACGGTGCTCAATGGCCAGACCAAGAAAAAGCGCTTCAAGTGCACGATCATCGATGAAGACAAGGACGATCCGAAGCTGATCCTTGAAACGAGAAGCTAATCGCGCCCGCCACTGAGAGCGACTGAAACAGTACTTTACTTTTATGCCGCTGATGCTGCGTCACTGCCGTGGTGTTCCACGGCCCAAAGGTAGACCTGTCCAAGGATTTCGGTCAGGCTCCGGCCTTTCGGTGTGAGGGCATAGCGGACGCGGCGGTGGGCGTCGTCCAGTTCGGTACGAGCGACCAGTCCAATCTCTTCCAGGTGGCGCAGCTCCTGGGTCAGCACCTTGCGGCTGATCGGTTTCAGTGTCCGCTGTAGTTCCAGAAAATGATGATCCCTAGCGGTCAGGCAATGCAGAACCTTTGGGGTGTGTTTGCCGCCAATGCTTTTCAGCGTGTCGGCAACAGGACAGTCCTGCGTGCCAGGCAGGCGCCAGAGGGATGCGATCGGTTCGCTCATGTCCGTCTCCACCGGTTCGCCGGGGGTATGGCCCGTCCGGGTTACCAAAAGGTGCCTAATTGAACGTATTTCCGCGTCCGCCTAGGTGAAGAGCCAACCTATCACCAGGAAGAGAACGGCGGCAAACATGTCCGAGATCCAGATCCACACTATCCCGATCCTGCCATTCGGCATGGTCAACGCGTTTCTGCTGACCTTTGCCGGTGGTGCCGTGCTTGTGGATACCGGGCTGCCGGGCAGCGAGACCAAGATCGAGAAGGGGCTGGCGAAGGTCGGGCTTTGCCTTGCCGATCTGAAGCTGATCGTGGTGACCCACGGCCATATCGACCATGCGGGCAGCGCCAAGCGTCTTCAGAAACTGTCGGGCGCGCCAATCGTGCTGCATGAAGGTGATTTACCCTATTGCCGGGGCCAGGCTCCCATCCTGAAGCCTTCGGGGTTCTTCGGTCGGCTGTTCAAGCTTTCAGGCGCGATCGAACGGCCGTTTGCGAAGGTGGAGCCGGACATTCTTCTGTCAGGGGACCAGACACTGGATCTGACAGCCTATGGCGTTCAAGGTGTCATCTTGCCGACGCCAGGCCACACGCCCGGATCGCTGTCGGTACTGCTTGACGATGGCGCCGTCCTCGCGGGGGATCTGGCGGCGTCCGGCATTCTTCTGGGGGGAATCGCGCTGAAGGGTCGGCCCAAGCCGCCCCCCTTCGAAGAAGAGCCGCTTCAGGTCGTCCGTTCGCTGAAATTTCTGCTGTCCAAGGGGGCAAAACGCTTCTATCTCGGCCATGGCGGACCGCTTGATGCCGGGGTGATTGAAAGATACGCCGGCAAACTGGCGCAAGCGGCCTGAAAACTCCCGTTCTTCTCCGGATTTGGTCTTGTTTTCCGCAGCGCACGGATCTAGGGTCCGCGCGCTGTTAATCCCGTTTCCCCCTGGAGGACATTATGGGCTTTCTTGCTGACGCATTGGCGCGTGTTAAACCTTCTGCGACCATCGCCGTCACCAACAAGGCACGCGAGCTTAAAGCCGCAGGCCGCGATGTAATCGGTCTCGGAGCTGGCGAGCCGGATTTCGATACCCCGGAAAACATCAAGACAGCCGCCATCAAGGCCATCACCGACGGCAAGACCAAGTACACCGCTGTCGATGGTATTCCGGAGCTGAAGGCGGCCATCGTCGAAAAGTTCAAGCGGGAAAACGGGCTCACTTACGAAACCAGCCAGATCACCGTGGGAACCGGCGGCAAGCAGGTGCTTTACAACGCGCTGATTGCAACGCTGAACCCGGGCGATGAAGTCATCATTCCGACCCCTTACTGGGTAAGCTATCCGGACATGGTGCTGCTCGCAGGCGGTGAACCGGTAATCGTGGAAGCGGACAAGTCGACCTTCAAGATTACCCCGGAAGCACTCGATGCGGCGATTACATCGCGCACCAAGTGGCTGATCTTCAACTCTCCGTCCAACCCGTCCGGTGCGGCCTACACGGAAGCTGAACTGAAGGCGCTTTGCGATGTGCTGATGAAGCACCCCCATGTCTGGGTCATGACCGACGACATGTATGAGCACCTCGTCTATGACGACTTCAAGTTCACCACGCCTGCTCAGGTGGAGCCTGCTCTTTACGAGCGCACGCTGACCGTCAACGGCGTGTCGAAGGCCTATGCAATGACCGGCTGGCGTATCGGTTATGCCGGCGGTCCGGCTGACCTGATCAAGGCCATGGCCAAGGTTCAGTCGCAGTCGACTTCCAACCCTTGCTCCATCGCCCAGTGGGCGGCGGTCGAGGCGTTGAACGGCACCCAGGACTTCATCCCGAAGAACAACGAAGTCTTCAAGGGACGCCGGGACCTGGTTGTCTCCATGCTGAACCAGGCCAACGGCATTTCGTGCCCGGTGCCGGAAGGCGCGTTCTACGTGTTCCCGTCCTGCGCCGGTACAATCGGCAAGACGGCCCCGTCCGGCAAGGTGATCGAGAGCGACGAGGACTTCGTCTCCGAGCTTCTGGAAGCTGAAGGTGTCGCCGTCGTTCACGGTTCGGCTTTCGGGCTTGGTCCGAACTTCCGCATTTCCTATGCGACCTCGACCGAAGCTCTGGAAGAAGCCTGCACGCGCATCCAGCGTTTCTGCGGGAACCTGAAATAAGCTTATCGGACATCGAAAGATTTGCGAAAGGGCGGCCGGCGGCCGCCCTTTCCTGTTGTGGGCTGCATTTTCCGGTTGAGGAATGCGCGGTTTACAGTACAGTTCGAACGCTCTAGCCTTTCCCCGTCAGGTGGAGGTCGAGCGATGGCAAATTCACATCAAAAACAACTGCTTCTTGATCTGTTTGAAAGCCTGCCGTCGATTGTCTTCATTGTGCTCTGGCGACAGACGGGTGATCTGGAGCTTGCAGGCTGGAGTGGTTGCGGTCTTGCGGTTTTCGTTCTTGCCGGCTTTGTGCTGGTCAAAGTGCCCATGCACCCCGTATTGCTCGGTATCAATCTGCATATCCTGCTGGTGACACCGCTTCTGGTCGGCCTGTATCGGTTTGGTGACGGCACTCTGGCAGCATTCCTGACAGGCTATTCGTACAGCGCCGTTTTGTTGACCGTGACGCTTACCGGCGCGGTCTTGACCCTGTTCTCACGCGGTGGATTTGCCGGTGTCCCAGACTTGCCCAGATCGACGCAGTACCGATTATCGGTTCTGATGCTTGCGGTATCACTGGCTGGAACGGTCTGGGCGTTCCAGGCGCCGGAAAACAGCATTCTTCCGGTGATCGTCACCTTGACCCTTCTTATTGCCGGTCGCCGGTTTCTGCTTGCCCGTGTGTCGGACAGGTCGTCGAACGGTGGTGTGCTTGCCCCTGCTCTGGCAGGCAGTGCCGACACTACCGACGGTTACACCTGACCCTTTTGCCATTGCCGCGATTTTGACGTCTTGGCGCGTCATATCACTGGCGTGATCCGCGCCTTTGCTAAAAGCGGATATTCACAGCCGAACGGGAGTTCTCTACATGCGTATTTTGAAACCGGTTCTTGCCGCCATGGCCGTTGTGATTGCCATGCCGGCCCTTGCCTCCGAAGACAGCCCAAAGGTTGAAATCGGCAAACTGAGCTGCCTGGTGGAAGGCGAGCACAGTTTCATTGTTGGCTCTTCAGCAACGCTCGGATGCAGCTTTTCACCGGTCGACGGCGGAGCGGTGGAAAACTACAAGGGGACCGTCCGCGACTACGGGCTGGATATCGGCAAGACCAAACAGGCCACGCTGGTCTGGGGTGTGCTGGCACCTTCCGCAAACCGGAAGCCGGGCCTTTTGGCAGGCACCTACGGTGGGCTGACCGCCGGGGCAAGTGTTGGTGCGGGCATCAAGGCGAACGCGCTGCTGGGTGGTTTCGACCGCTCCATCGCGCTCAACCCTTTCAGCCTGGAAAGCCAGACAGGCACGAACCTGACACTGGGTGTCAGCAAGATGACGCTGGAACTGATCAACTAAGCCTCAGCGGCTGTCACTGTCCTGTTTCTCCGCTTTAGTCGCGGCAGCTTTCGTTCGCGCCGGCACAGGGAGTTTCTTCCTTGTCCGGCCGGGTGTTCTGCCGGTTGATCTGCTCGGTGCGGTTCAGACGCTCCGCACCGTCAATCTGTTGCCGGGTGGAGAAACCGGACTGTTGGCGGTTGAGGTTCTGGTTCAGCTGCTGACCGGCAGAAGGCAGCCGCGGCGAGGTCATCATGGGAGGACTGCGCAGCTGGGTCGATTGCGCATGCGCCGGTATTGCCGACGTGGCAGCTAGCAGGGCTGAACAGAGTATCAGGGTTTTGGTCACGCGTGCTCCTTTTGCCCGAGGCCGGTTCCAATTGGTTACATAGGCCACTGCGCGTCAATTTCACTATCTGCCAATTCCGGCAGGGCAATGGCACATGGTTGGGAAGGTCTGAAGGCGGGACTTTTTTCAGTCTTCAGCTCAAATTTTCTCCACCGCTTGCCGGTCTGGAGATCTCGGTCGGGAGAGCCTTTATAAGCCTCTGGGATCGGCGGTGTTTTGGATTTTTGTGCACTTTTGGCGAGCTGTCATCGGCCTGGAGACTGAGCCGAGACCAGGGCAAATTGCTGCGCTGCCGCGTAAGATTCCCTTGCGTTGCCGCCGATATCGGCGCGACGATGGTTCACCGCCCCTGGTCGATCGGCCGCAGTTTGGGGCTTGGTGCTGTTGAGTACCGGGCAAAAGGCCTTCGATCCCATCCGGGCGAGACGCGGCAGGCCGCGTCCCCCAGCCGGCCCTGCCGCGTTGTTACGAGATATCCTCGAACTAACGGGAGGCTCAGCATGGCAATCACTTCAAACGGAAAAGGATCTGCTGCGGGCAGCGCTCCGCGCTGTATCGCCCTAGTGGGTCCGTTCGGCAGCGGCAAGACCAGTCTTCTGGAAGCCTTGCTGGCGCGAACGGACAAGGTGGCCCGGCAAGGATCCGTCGCGAACGGAAATACGGTGGGCGACGCTTCGCCGGAAGCGCGTGCCCACGGCATGAGTGTGGAACTGAACATTGCGGACGCGGAATTCCTGGGAGATCGCTTCGTGTTCGTCGACTGCCCTGGATCCGTGGAGTTCCTGAGCGAAATGGACGGGGCGCTTTCCGGGGTGGATCTGGCCGTCGTGGTGGCGGAGGACGACGAGCGCAAGGTTCCAGCCCTGCAGCTGATCCTGAAAGCCCTTGAAGCCCGCGCCATTCCGCGGGTTTTGTTTTTAAACAAGATCGACAAGAGCACGCGGCGGGTGCGTGATGTCCTGAGCGTGCTGCAACCGGCATCTGCGGTGCCGCTGGTGCTGCGACAGATCCCGATCTGGGAAGACGGCCTGGCGACGGGTTTCATCGATCTCGCGCTGGAGCGGGCGCATGTCTATCACGAGAAGGAGGAAAGCACGCAGATCGACATGTCCGATGCGGATCTCGCGCGTGAGCACGAAGCCCGTTTCACCATGCTGGAACACCTGGCCGATCACGACGACGACCTGATGGAGGCGTTGCTTGAGGATATCGCCCCCAATCGCGATCAGGTGTTCGCCGATCTGGTGAACGAAATGCAGGACGGTCTCATCTGTCCGGTTTTCTTCGGCTCCGCAGAACACGGCAACGGTGTCAGCCGGCTGCTCAAGGCCTTGCGCCACGAGGTTCCAGGTGTCGACCTGCTGTCGCGCCGGGTGCTTGGCACGACGTCGCGCGCGATGCTGCAGGTCGTCAAGACGCTGCACACCCAGCACGGCGGAAAGCAGTCGATCGCCCGCGTTCTGGAAGGCGTGGTCTCCGACGGCGATACCCTGTTCCTCAATGGCGACACCGAAATCAAGGTGTCCGGACTGTTTTCTGTCTTCGGCCAGCAGGCGAACAAGATCGCAACGGCCGGCAAGGGCGATCTGGTTGGGCTCGGGAGGCTCGATGATGTCCAGACGGGCGACCTCCTGAGTTTCGAAAACGGAAAGATCGAAAGCCTTCAGGTGCTCGAACGGCGCAATCCTGTTCTGGCGACGGCGATTTCCGCCAAACAGCGCAAGGACGAGGTCCGTCTTTCCGCGGCACTGGCGAAACTGGTTGAAGAGGACCGCTCGCTGATCGTCTCGCAAAACCAGACAACGGCCGAAACGTTGCTTGCAGGGCAGGGCGAAATGCATCTGCGTGTTGCCCAGGAACGGCTTGCCGGAAAATACGGTCTGGATATCGCCGCCAATACACCGCACGTGCCTTATGCCGAGACGATCCGGTCAAGCACCAAGGTTCGTGGCCGTCACAAGAAACAGTCTGGCGGGCATGGCCAGTTCGGCGATGTGGTGATCGAGATATCTCCGCTACCGCGCGGCGAGGGCGTCCAGTTTTCAGACACGATTACCGGGGGCGTCGTGCCGAAACAATATATCCCGTCCGTGCGTGACGGCGTGTTGGATGCGCTGGGGCAAGGCCCGCTCGGTTTCCCGGTGGTGGATGTGTCCGTCTGTCTGACGGACGGCTCCTATCACTCCGTGGACAGTTCCGACCAGGCCTTCAAGATGGCCGGCATACTGGCAATCCGGGAAGGTCTGCCTGAGTGCAAGCCGGTGCTGCTGGAGCCGATCCACAAGGTGGTGATTGCCTGCCCGAGCGATGCGACCGCGCGGGTGAATGCGATCGTCTCGGCACGACGCGGACAATTGCTTGGCTTCGACGCCCGTCCCGAGTGGAATGGCTGGGATGAGGTGCAGGCGTTGATGCCGGAGGCGGAAATCGGTGACCTGATCATCGAACTGCGTTCGGCGACCGCCGGGGTTGCAAGCTACACCGCCGAGTTCGACCATATGGCGGAACTTTCCGGCAAGGCGGCGGATATTGCCCTGCAGAGGTCCGGCAGACAGGCCGCGTGAACGGTTGAGCACTGAAAGCGATGACAGAGGGGCCGGTTGGCCCCTCTGTTGTGTTCGCCTTATTAAAGCGCTGTACTGTTGATCACCTTGTTGTTGCGCTCAGTCACCAGGGCGTTATTTGCCATTGAAAGCCGATTCCGGTTTCCTTCGGAACAAACGGGAGACTGACAATGAATATACTGAAGAAACGCAGCTGGGAGCTTCCGGAACGGGAAGCAACACCGGAGGCCGTTTTCATGAACCGCCGGCAGATCCTTGCCGGCCTTGCCGGGGCTGGTGCGCTGTTGGGTACGGGCCTTGGAATTCGCCCGGCCTTTGCGGAAGAAGACCCGAGCGCGGGCCTTTATCCGGTCAAGCGTAATGAGACTTTTACGCTCGACAGGGACGTGACCCCGGAAGAGTTCACGGCGAAATACAACAATTTCTACGAGTTCGGCACGCACAAGCAAATCTGGCCGGCGGCACAGGAACTCAAGATCCGCCCCTGGACCGTTGTGCTGGATGGCATGATCGACAATCCGCAAGAGATCGGCATCGATGACCTTCTGGCCAAGATGCCTCTGGAAGAGCGGCTCTACCGGCATCGATGCGTCGAAGCGTGGTCGATGGCCGTGCCCTGGTCGGGATTCGCGCTTGCCGAGCTGGTGAAGCTGGCCGGGCCGCAGGCCGGCGCAAAATACCTGCGTTTTGAAACCTTCCTCGATCCGTCGGTTGCCAGCGGGCAGAAGCAGAGCTGGTATCCCTGGCCCTATGTCGAGGGCCTGACGCTGGAAGAAGCGACCAATGAACTCGCCTTCATCGCTACCGGCGTTTACGGCAAGCCGCTTGCCAAGCAATACGGTGCACCGATCCGGCTGGTTGTCCCGTGGAAGTACGGCTTCAAGTCGATCAAGTCGATCGTGAGGATCTCCTTCACCGACGAGCGTCCGGTCAGCTTCTGGGAGGAGATCCAGTCTTCTGAATATGGCTTCTGGGCGAACGTGAACCCGTCCGTGCCGCATCGCCGCTGGCCGCAGTCTTCCGAGCGACTGCTTGGAACGGACGAGCGCCGCAACACGCTTCTCTACAACGGCTATGAGGAACAGGTGGCCGGCCTCTACAAGGACCTGGGCAACGAACGCCTGTTCATGTGAGGTGAAGTGACATTACGTCATGCTGCATCGCAGCATGGTCTAGGCAAAAAAAGAGCCGGGTCTTAAAAGACCCGGCAGTTTATTTTGATTCACTGAAAACAGTGGAATCACCTTCCAGAGGGGAACAGCTGGTCGGAACATCACTGGGAGGAGGACGTGATGTCCGTGTGACCAACAGTGATGCTTATATGCAGTGCACAAGCTGCGTAAACAAGAGGCAGGGGCGCAGATCTGCTATGCATTTTACGCAGGGCTTGACTGAATGGTCAAAAATCGGACCAAAACCCCTTTAATTACAACAGATTGAATTAGTCGGTTTTTGCCGGCAGCTTCAAAAAAATTTTTAATTTCGAGTGAAAAAATCGATTGGTTCACCGAAATAAATGCAAATGCTCTCCCCGTGTGCAGTAATTTTGATGCCTAAATGTTGAGCTGATTTGGCGAATGAAACCTGAGTCTGTCCAGTCCCATGCTTTCCCAGCGGAATGGAGACGATCGGGTCGCTCGGTTGCCGCGGCGCAGGCCGAGTTCCGAGACCTTTTTAGGGGGAGAGTATCTGCAAAAGCCCCTGTAGGCCGGTCGTGCAGGCAAGCAGGCTTGCGTCCCGGTCAAGCCGGGGCTGGTTGAGCCAATCGCATTCGGGCAGATAGACGACAGGAGGGCAGGGTTAGAAAACCCAGCCTTCTGCATTTGCGAGCAGGAACTCGCGGAACGCGGTAACACGCGCGGTGTTCTTCAGTTCCGAAGGGTAGACAAAATAGGTGTCGAAGGAGGGCACCTTGTCGTCCTGGTCGGTCATGACAGGCGCCAGGTTCGACGACTTGTCGATGATGTAGTCCGGCAGAATGGCAATGCCCACGCCGGATTGAACGGCACGCTTGATGGCCACGATGTTGTTGGCCTTCAGGACGGACCTGCGTGGGCTTGTCGCGACGCGCCCGGCTGTTTCCAGCCAGTTCATCGAGCGGAGGTAGGCCGGAGCCTGTTCGCCAAAGGTGATCAGCCGGTGCTTGTCGAGGTCGTCGATCGACACAGGCGTTCCGAACCGTTGGAGGTATTCCGGTGCCGCATAGACATGGAAATGCACTGTAAACAGCTTGCGCTGGATCAGGTCCGGCTGGGTTGGCTGGCGCAAGCGGATGGCCACATCCGCTTCGCGCATGCCGAGGTCCAGTTCGTCGTCGTCGAAGATCAGGTGCAGGTCGACATCTGGATAGAGATCGATGAAGCTTCTGATCCGTGAGGTGAGCCAGGTGGAGCCAAGGCCCACCGTGGTTGTCACGCGTAGGGCTCCGGATGGCTTTTCCTTGCTGTCCGTCAGGCTCGACTGAACCGCTTCCAGCTTCATCAGCACGTCGTTGGCAGTCCGGTAAAGCAATTCGCCCTGTTCGGTCAGCAAAAGGCCACGGGCGTGCCGGTGAAACAGCGGAACGCCCAGATCGTGCTCTAGCGCACTGACCTGCCGGCTGACAGCCGACTGGCTCATATGCAGGGTGTCACCTGCATGCGTGAAACTGCCAGCCTGTGCGGCCGCATGAAAAATGCGCAATTTGTCCCAATCCATGCGTGCCCCTCCGCAGGACAGTCAGGCAGCCTATTCGGCGGCCTGCTTTGTCGACGTCACTTCATGTTCGGCCAGAAACTTCTCGGCTTCAAGGGCTGCCATGCAGCCCATGCCGGCAGCGGTTACTGCCTGCCGATAAATGTCGTCGGTGACATCACCGGCCGCAAAGACGCCCGGGATGGATGTCCTGGTCGAATCCGGGGCAGTTTCCAGGTAGCCGTTGGACTTCAGCGTGAGCTGATCCTTGAAGAGTTCGACCGACGGTGCGTGGCCGATGGCGATGAAGACACCGTCCGTGGAAATTTCCTGGAATTCTCCGGTCGCGGTGTTTTTCAACCGTACGCCGGTAACTGCTTTCGGCATGCCGCCGCCGAGGATCTCGTCGACCTGGTGGTCCCAGATGACGTCGATCTTCGGGTGCTGGAACAAGCGGTCCTGCAGGATCTTTTCCGCCCGCAGGCTGTCACGGCGATGAACCAGCGTCACTTTCGAGGCGAGATTGGCGAGATACAGCGCTTCTTCCACGGCGGTGTTGCCGCCGCCGACAACCACAACTTCCTTGTTGCGGTAGAAGAAGCCGTCACAGGTCGCACAGGCGGAAACGCCGGCGCCCATATAATCCTGTTCCGAAGACAGGCCAAGCCAGCGGGCCTGCGCGCCGGTGGCAATCACCAGGGCGTCCGCCGTGAACACCGTGCCACTGTCGGCTTCCAGGCGGAACGGGCGCTGGGACAGGTCAGCCTTCACGATGGTGTCGTAAAGGATCTTGGTGCCGACGTTTTCGGCCTGCTTCTGCATCTGTTCCATCAGCCACGGCCCCATGATGGGATCCGCGAAGCCGGGGTAATTCTCGACATCGGTGGTAATGGTCAGCTGGCCGCCCGGCTGAATACCGGCCACCAGCGTCGGCTCGATCATGGCGCGGGCAGCATATATGGCAGCCGTGTAGCCGGCCGGGCCGGAGCCGATGATCAGAAGTTTGCTGTGTTCCGTGCTCATGGGCGCACCTTTATCCTGTTTTCATGTCCCGGCGTTTGCGTTGCCAGGTTGGCCCATCGGGGCGTTGTTCCGGGTTTGCCGTGCGGCCGAAAAATCGCTCAAGATGCGTTGAGCGATCACCGGCGTGGCATCTATCGGCTCGTAGGTAGTGGTTTTCAGCGGACCTGGAAAGGGGTGAATGACACCCATGCGTCGCAAAGTCCCCAAAAACCGGGTGATCTTGTCGTGACCGCCGCTCGGCTCGAATACATGGACCGGCTTGCCAGTGGCTGTGGCCTCACCGATCATGTTCGTGGAATCGGCAGTGGCGATGATGGCGTCTGCCTTGGCGAGATAGAGGCCGTAAGGGTTGGGCTCCTCGCCTGTCCAGTAGAGGTGATTTCCCGATTTGGCCAATCCTGCAAGACCATAGGCCAATCCGGCCGGCGTGCGGCGGGAGGCTGTGATCATGAAATGCACATGTGCCGAATGTGCAAGCTCTCGCAGGCCACTCAAAAGGCGGTTCTGGTCGTCTTCGGAAAACCTGTGGTGCCGGCTGTCACCGCCGACAAGAACCGCAACACGGGGCCGTAGAAGACCATCTATCTCGGCAACCTGCCGGCTGCGGAGTTCGGCCAGTGTTGCGGCGGAGAACTTGTGTGGGGACGTCGGTGTTACAAGGACGTTCCGTCCGCGCAGCTTGTCATGCTCGGGTACCCAGATGAGATCCGCTGCATCTGGTCCTATGCGCGGGTCTTTCAGGAACACGGTAAAGGTCTTGCCTCCCGAGAGGCGCTTGACCCGGCGCAGATACGGGACCGCCCGGCGGCCGGACGCGATGGCGATATCAGGGTAGGGCGGGGCAATCGGGCTGCCGGGGCGGGTCTCCCGCTCGCGCAGATCGATCGGACCGAAGGGCATCAACCAGGTAAAGGGTGCACGCGGCGCTATGTGGCGTTCTTCAACAGGTGCGCCGAGGGCTTCGGCAACACCGCGGCACTGGGCAACATCGCCCGCCTTTCCATCGGTGAGGATCCAGAGGGAAGAAGGGGCTTTCTCCGGCGAAAAAGGCATGTTTTGGAGAAGTTCCCCTATCGTAATCTTTCGAAATCGTGCGCAATTTTGTTATAGTCTTGCACAAACGCGCAAAAAATCATAACTCGGCACACAAATAGAGGTTAGCTTGGGATTCCGGTATCGGGCAAGGCGACAGTCTTGCGAAAGACCCGAATGCCCACAGCATGGCGCGTCATGCGAAGCGCGAAGGAGACAGGTTTGAAAGCGCGGCTCGATGCCATTGATTGGCAGATCCTGAAGGAATTGCAGGATGACGGACGGATGACCAATGTGGAATTGGCCCGTCGGGTCGGCATATCCGCTCCTCCCTGCCTGCGCCGGGTGCGCGCGCTGGAGGAAGCCGGGCTCATTCTGGGCTACCGGACCCTGCTTGATGAAAAGCAGCTCGGTTACGACGTGACTGCGTTTGCGATGGTCGGGCTGCACAGCCAGACCGAGGCGGATCTGATCGCCTTCGAACAGACGGTTCAGAACTGGCCGCTGGTGCGCGAAAGCTACATGCTTTCGGGTGAGGTCGACTTCCTGCTGAAATGCGTTTCGCCGGATCTGCAGACCTTCCAGAATTTCATCATTCGCGAATTGACCGCTGCGCCCAACGTCGACAGCGTTCGTACGGCGTTGACAATCCGCCGCACAAAAGACGAGCCTGTCGTTCCAATCGATTGAAGTCCGAACCGGCTGCAAGAAGGAACAAGACGCCATGGCTGTGAAACGTGTCGTTGCCAACATCGCATCGCCGGATACCGGCAAGGCGCAAAGCTTCTACGGAGACGTGCTGGGCATGGACCTGGCGATGGATCACGGCTGGATCGTCACCTTTGCAGGCGAACGGGGGGCGATGGCCCAGGTCAGCATTGCGGCGGAAGGCGGTGCGGGAACGCCCGTGCCCGATTTTTCGGTCGAAGTCGATAACCTTGAAGAAGTGCTGGAAAAAGTGCAGGCAAAAGGCCTCGGCATCGAATACGGCCCGGCAGATGAGCCCTGGGGCGTCAGGCGCTTTTACGTGCGCGACCCTTTCGGGCGCCTGGTCAATATCTTGCAGCACGCGTGAGGCGCTGCCTGCCGATCCGGCAGGCAAGGGCGCCAACAAACTCACGAAGCCAGTTTTTTCACTTTTTTCTGGAGACGCCGGATCAGGGAGATGTCCCTGAGAGCCGCGGTGACCAGTGTAAAGGCGACGGTCA
The DNA here is from genome assembly GCF_000475395.1 of Labrenzia sp. C1B70. Lineage (NCBI taxonomy): Bacteria > Pseudomonadati > Pseudomonadota > Alphaproteobacteria > Hyphomicrobiales > Stappiaceae > Labrenzia > Labrenzia sp. C1B70. The sequence goes on along the minus strand of NZ_AXCE01000061.1, from coordinate 76,392 downwards.
CCAGCAGGATGGTCGTCAGTGCCGCAACGGGCAGCATCTGGTCATAGTGGTAGCTGTCGAGCGCCTGGTCGACAGGTTCAATGCCGGAATAGAACCTGCTGCGTATCGTGTCGCTGTAGGTCGTTATGCCAAAGTTGCCATACTTCAGATATTGCAGACCGAAGACGACGAAGAAGACGGCAACAGCCAGAGCGATCAGGTAGCCGGCCATCCGCACGGCGAACACGAAGGAGCTTTCGTGGCGTTGCGCGACGAGGCGCTTGAACATCAGGCGTTCGCGTGCCGTGAGCCTGGAAAACAGAAACCAGCGGTATATCCATAACGGCACCGACGCGATCAACAACCATACAGCAATCGCGTTAAAGACCATTGCAAATCCTCCGACACTTTCCGGTTGTCAGCTTAACGGCTGTGTCGTGGACGTCAAAGGGAAAGCTCTGCTTTTGCTGCGACTTAAGGACAGTCGCAGAACGCGCGTACGTTGCCGGGGAGCGGTGCCAGGCAGGTCCGGGTTCAAAGGGAACCCGGACATTGAAACGGCCAGGGGCAATTTTCAGGCCTGCTAAGACCGGGGACGGTCCCTGCAAAGAGAGGCCAGACCGGGAAGGCTCAACACTGAAAGGCTGGGATCAGACGAAGCGTACGTCCACGATCTCGTAAGACCGGGCACCGCCAGGGGCAGCAACTTCGACACTGTCGCCGATGGACTTGCCAATCAGGGCGCGGGCAATCGGAGAAGAAATAGAGACCTTGTTCTGCTTCACGTCGGATTCGACGTCGCCAACGATCATGTATTTCTTTTCTTCTTCGGTGTCCTCGTCGATGAGGGTGACGGTCGCGCCGAATTTGACGATGTCGCCGGACAGCTTGGTCACATCAATGATTTCAGCGCGGGACAGCTTGTCTTCCAGTTCCGAAATACGGCCTTCGTTCAGGCTCTGGGCTTCTTTAGCCGCATGGTATTCCGCATTTTCCGACAGGTCGCCATGCGCGCGTGCTTCAGCAATCGCCTCGACGATGCGCGGGCGCTCTACCGCGGTACGTTCCTTCAGCTCGTCCTGGAGCATCTTGTACCCGGCGGAGGTCATCGGAACTTTTTCCATTGGTCTCAGACCTTCAGCTTATTGGGTCCCCCTAATCTCGAGGACCGCGCTTTGACAAAAACAAACCAAGCCGGGAAAGGCGCGCTTTCCCGGCCGGTCACGAGTATAATAGCCTTAGCCGAAGTAGGATTGTAAAGGTCTTACTTCAAGGCTCCCAGCTTTATGGGCGGCAATGCCTTTCGCGGCAGCCACTGATCCTGCAAGGGTCGTGTAATACGGTACCTTGTTCAGAAGAGCCGCCCGGCGCATCGACCGGCTGTCGGAGATGGCCTGTGCGCCTTCGGTCGTATTGAAGACGAGCTGGACCTCACCGTTCTTGATAGCATCAACGATATGAGGGCGGCCTTCAAGAACCTTGTTGATCTTCTTCACCGCAATCCCCTTGTCCTCGAGGAACTTCTGGGTGCCGCCGGTGGCGATGATCGTGAAGCCGCCTGCTTCCAGGCTGCGGACGGCGTCAAGCACGCCGGCCTTGTCTTCGTCGCGCATGGAAACGAACACGGTGCCCTTGTCCGGAACCCCTGTGCCGCAGCCGATCTGGGACTTGGCAAAGGCCTTGCCGAAGGCTGTGTCGAGGCCCATGACTTCGCCAGTAGAGCGCATTTCCGGTCCGAGGATCGTGTCGACGCCGGGGAAGCGGGCGAACGGGAAGACAGCTTCCTTGACCGCGATATGGTCGAGTTTCTTCTCGCTGAGACCGAAGGAAGCCAGGCTTTCTCCTGCCATGATGCGGCTGGCGATCTTGGCGACCGGCGCACCGATCGTCTTGGCGACGAAGGGCACGGTGCGCGATGCGCGCGGGTTGACTTCCAGAACGAAGATCTCGCCGTTCTTGATGGCGTATTGCACGTTCATCAGGCCGCCGACTTCCAGTGCCAGAGCCAATGCCGTGGTCTGGCGCTTGAGTTCTTCAAGCATCTCTTCGCCGAGCGAGAACGGCGGCAGGGAGCAGGCGCTGTCGCCGGAATGGATGCCGGCTTCCTCGATGTGCTCCATGATGCCGCAGACGAACACGTCCTTGCCGTCGCAAAGGGCATCGACATCCACCTCGATCGCGCCGTCGAGATAGCGGTCGAACAGAAGCGGGTTGGTGCCCAGCACGGTGTTGATCTGGCCGGTCTTGTCGTTCGGGTACTTTGCCCGCACTTCCGCAGGGACCAGCTCCGGCAGGGTGCCGAGCAGATAGGAGTTGAGGGCTTCTTCGTCGCGAATGATCTGCATGGCACGGCCACCCAGGACATAGGACGGGCGAACCACAAGAGGCAGGCCGAGCTGACCGGCGATGAGGCGACCCTGTTCGACGGAATAGGCGATGCCGTTTTCCGGCTGCTTCATGTCGAGCTTGATCAGAAGCTTCTGGAACCGGTCACGGTCTTCGGCAAGATCGATCATGTCCGGTGACGTGCCGAGGATCGGCACGTCCGCCTTGACCAGCGCCTGCGCCAACTTGAGCGGGGTCTGGCCACCGAACTGGACGATGACGCCGTGCAGCGTGCCGTTCTCCTGCTCCTTGCGCATGATCTCCAGCACGTCTTCAGCGGTCAGCGGCTCGAAGTAGAGGCGGTCGGACGTGTCGTAATCGGTGGAGACGGTTTCCGGGTTGCAGTTGACCATGATGGTCTCGTAGCCCGCGTCTTCCAGCGCGAAGGCGGCATGACAGCAGCAATAGTCGAACTCGATACCCTGGCCGATCCGGTTCGGACCGCCACCCAGAATGACCACCTTCTTCCGGTCGGACGGGTTCGCCTCGCACGCGGGCTGCCCCATGAAGGGAGCCTCGTAGGTGGAATACATATAGGCAGTCGGGGAGGCGAACTCGGCAGCGCAGGTGTCGATGCGCTTGTAGACCGGGTGCACGCCCAGCTGCTTGCGGAGCTTGGCAACGTCCGATGCATCGAGATCGGCAAGGCTTGCCAGGCGCGCGTCGGAAAAGCCCATGGCCTTCAGTTTGCGCAAGTTCGCGGCATCTTTCGGCAGGCCGAGCTTGCGGACCTTCGCTTCCATTTCCAGGATGGCTTCGATCTGCTCCAGGAACCAGGGATTGATGCCGCTGGCCTCGTAGATTTCCTCGACCGTCATGCCAAGGCGCATGGCCTGGGCGACGTTGAGAAGCCGGGTCGGTGTCGGTGTCGAGACGGCAGCGCGCAGGGCGTTGCGGTCGTCGCCCTGATCAAGGCCCGGGATTTCGGTTTCATCAAAGCCGTTCAGGCCCGTTTCCAGACCACGCAATGCCTTCTGCAGGCTTTCGTTGAAGGTCCGGCCAATGGCCATCACTTCGCCGACCGACTTCATGGCAGTGGTCAGGGTTGCTTCGGAGCCCGGAAATTTTTCGAAGGCGAAACGCGGGATCTTGGTGACCACGTAATCGATGGTCGGTTCGAACGATGCCGGGGTCGCGCCGCCGGTGATGTCGTTCTCCAGCTCGTCCAGCGTGTAGCCGACAGCAAGCTTGGCCGCGATCTTGGCAATCGGGAAGCCGGTTGCCTTGGAGGCCAGGGCGGAAGACCGCGACACGCGCGGGTTCATTTCGATGACGACCAGGCGGCCATTGTCCGGATTGACCGCGAACTGCACGTTCGATCCGCCGGTTTCCACGCCGATCTCGCGCAGCACCGCAATCGAGGCGTCGCGCATGATCTGGTATTCCTTGTCGGTCAGCGTCAGGGCCGGCGCGACAGTGATGGAATCACCGGTATGCACGCCCATCGGATCGACGTTCTCGATGGAGCAGATGATGATGCAGTTGTCCGCCGTGTCGCGGACTACTTCCATTTCATATTCCTTCCAGCCGAGCAGGCTCTCGTCGATCAGGACCTGACCGACCGGAGATGCGTCGATGCCGGAGCGGACGATGGTTTCGAATTCTTCCCGGTTATAGGCAACGCCGCCGCCGGTGCCACCCAGGGTGAAGGCGGGGCGGATGATCGCCGGCAGGCCGATCTCGTCGATGGCGCGCATGGCTTCAAGATAGCCGGCATTGCGGTCGTAACCGACGATCCGGCCGTTCTCGTCGTGAATTGCCGGGGAGGAGGCAATTGCCGCGCGCGGGTTTTCCAGGCCGATGACGTCCATCGCAGCCCGGAACTTTTCGCGGTCTTCAGCCTTTTCGATGACATCGGCGCGGGCGCCGATCATTTCCACGCCGTATTTTTCCAGAACACCCATCTGTTCCAGATCGAGTGCGCAGTTCAGCGCGGTCTGGCCCCCCATCGTCGGCAGAAGCGCATCCGGGCGTTCCTTCTCGATGATCTTGGCCACCAGCTCGGGAGTGATCGGCTCGATGTAGGTCGCGTCAGCCAGGTCCGGGTCGGTCATGATCGTCGCCGGGTTCGAGTTGACCAGGATGATGCGATACCCTTCCTCGCGCAGCGCCTTGCAGGCCTGGGTGCCCGAATAATCGAATTCACATGCCTGGCCGATGACAATCGGACCGGCACCAATAATCAGGATGGAAGAGATATCTGTGCGTTTTGGCATCTCGGCTCGCAGCTCGCAGCGGCCTTTCCGGACAGCGGGCTCGCTATTCGGTCTGGCTCGGACATGAGGGTATGACTATGTTGGCTGAGCGCGTCTTATAGGGAAAAGCTGCGCAGGAGGGAACCCCGCCAGGGCGTGAAAGTCGACCTTTTGCGAGCTAAAATCACGACTTTATTCCGGCTTGGCAATTTCGGCGGGTAACGGGATCGTTGTCTGGCCGTCAAAGTCGCCGATCCCTTCCGACAATGCATAGCAGGCAAGGCGGATGGATTTGGGAATTTCAACGGGTCGCCCGTCGCGATTTCCCTTTTCGTAATACTGGATCATGCGCTTCTTCAGGCCCAGACGGTCTGCCGCATCCTTCTGCTTGAGCCCGAGTGCTCGCCGCCAATGGCGGAACTGCTGCGGGGTCATGCCGGGCATGGTGTCTTTGGATTTTGAATCGGCCATTTCGTCTTATTCCAGAATACCTTGGTTGCGGGCATCCCCTTGCGGGTTCGCTCGTCCGGTACTTCTGACAAAAATAACCTTGCTCATCGCTTGTCAATCGAGAAGTGCACAATGTGCTCTTTTGCGTCGATGGAGGTGGTTGAATTTGATGGTAAAATTGACCGTGTGGACAAAAAATTGATATACTTGTTCGGTGCCGTAACGGTTGGTCAAATAAGTGATAAGCTTAGATTTTTCCTTATCTTTTCATGAGGAGTAAGGCTGAATTGATATTCGCGCATAGCGGGTATTGTTGTGTATGTAGCGTTCATTTTCGTCTCGCGGATCACGATTCGTGAACTTTTTTGCCTACATAATATCTAAGGGAAATTCACTAATTGTAATAATCCTCAGGGTTAGGAGTAAGCGAACTAAGTAATTTTCCCTTGGTCGTTGCCGTGAGGTAAAGAAAATTTATTGTGGATTTATATATTCAAGAAAAGTCTAGTTCTTATATTCAGATTATCGATAATTAATATTTGTTCGTGTTTTGGCTAAAGTGCCCCTGAATAAACATTCGTAGTTGCGTGTCCTTTCTCGTAGGTTTTTAGTTTTAGTTTTCGCATAACTGAAACTTCCGTAAAAACTGGGCAATATTCCTAAATTTGGCGTAGATTTTAACTGTCGATCCGGTGTATTAGACTACTGCTTAGTCTCCTATGAGTTTGGCGTTGGGAGCTTCTGAAGCGAAGAGCATTGCGCTTCAAGCTGAGGGGGCTGTAATTGCGGTGCTAGTGGGACCTGATGAACCGGAGGTGGGACCGGCGAGTCGGGAGCGCAGCAAGACCCAGCCAGACTTGGAACAAAAAAGACAAGATCGGGCTTAAAAGTATGAACAATGTAGCAACCAAGATGGTCGTGGTGCCGGATATTGCCGGGCCAGGACAAGAAGTGATGCTTGACGATCGCGCTCTCGCGATCTCTGAAATGTCCGAGCGGTTCGACGTAACCCTCAGGACGCTTCGTTTCTACGAAGAAAAGGGTCTTCTCAATCCGGTTCGCAAGGGCGCACGCCGTTTCTACGGTCCTCGTGACGTTTCGCGGATGCGGGTAATCCTGCAGGCCAAGAAGATCGGCCTCACGCTTGCCGAAATCCGCCGGGTGATCAAGCTGGTCGAAGGCAACGGCAAACGGGAAGACCAGTTCAAGGAACTTCAGGAAATCTGCCTTGCGCAACAGGAAATCCTGGTGGAGCAGAAGCAGATGCTTGACGAGCAGATCGCAGAAGTCGGTCAGATCCTGACGGCATTTGACGAACTGATCGGATAAAGCTTCCGGCATCAGTTATCAAAAAACCCCGGTGTGCACTGCACGCCGGGGTTTTTTATTTGAGACAATGCTGCATTCCGGTGGCGGAGTGGCGTTGGCCGGCTGGTTCGTCAGCCAAACGCTTGTCTGCATTTCCCGGGGCCCGAGTAGGTCAGGCTGCCGATTTCGCGCTTTCCATCAGGTCGGTGAACCGCTTGAACAGGTAGTGGCTATCACGCGGGCCGGGGGATGCTTCCGGGTGATACTGGACGGAAAACACGGGTTTGTCCTTCATCGCCAACCCACAGTTGGATCCGTCGAACAGGGACACATGGGTCTGCTGAACGTTGTCCGGCAGACTGTCCGCATCCACCGCGAAACCATGGTTCATCGACGTGATTTCAACCTTGCCGGTGGTATGGTCGAATACCGGATGATTGGCGCCATGGTGCCCCTGGTGCATCTTGAGGGTCTTGCCGCCAAGCGCCAGAGCGAGCATCTGGTGGCCAAGGCAGATCCCGAACGTGGGAACGCCCGCATCGACAATCTTTCTGATCATCGGCACTGCGTAGTCGCCCGTTGCGGCCGGATCACCGGGGCCGTTTGACAGGAACACGCCATCGGGCGCTTGCGCCAGGACGTCATCCGCCGTCGCGGTCGCAGGGAGAACCGTGACCTCGCAGCCGGCGTCAGCCAGAAGGCGCAGGATGTTGCGCTTGATGCCGTAGTCGATGGCAACGACCTTGAACTTGCCGGCCTTTGCCTCGCCGTAGCCCTCGTCCCATTTCCAGGTTGTCTGGTGCCACTGGTGCGACTGGGTGGTGGAAGCGTCCTTGGCAAGGTCCATACCCACCAGGCCGGGCCAGTTTCTGGCGGCCGTTTTCAGGGCATCGACGTCGAATTTGCCGTCCGGCGAATGCGCGATCACTCCGTTGGGCACGCCTTTTTCACGGATCAGCGCGGTCAGCGCGCGGGTGTCGATGCCGCTGATGCCGATCAGGTTGCGGCTTTTCAGCCAAGCATCGAGATGTTTTGCCGCCCGGTAGTTGGCCGGATCGGTGATGGCGGCTGCCAGCACAACGCCGCGGATGCCGCTGTCTGCGGCCATGTTGACCGTCTCGATGTCTTCATCGTTGGTGCCGACATTGCCAATATGCGGAAATGTGAAGGTGATGATCTGACCGGAATAGGATGGGTCAGTCAGGATCTCCTGGTAACCGGTCATTGCCGTATTAAAGCAAATCTCACCAACGGCTTGGCCGGTTGCGCCGAGGCCCTGTCCCTCGATTACACTGCCGTCGGAGAGCACAAGCAAGGCGGTCGCCGGGGTCTCGGACCATGCGTCTGCAGTCGTCATGTCTTGTTTCCAGATCTTGTTGGTGACATCATGCGCTGCAGGAAGGGCGTCTGCGGCGGGCTGGAAAGCCCGCAAAAGGCCGCCTGCATTAAGCGCGGGACTCTATGGGAAGCGGCTTGGATCGTCAATATTGATCCTCTGAAAAAAGATCTTTAAAATTCAATGGCTTGGCTGAGGAAATGGAATGGCGCCCCTGAGCGCCGGGCCTCAGCGCGGCAGGGGTGGGGTGAACCATGCGCGATGTGATGCGCGAAAGAATCAACGCTGCCCTGAAAGCGGCACAGGACGAAGGCGACAAGCGCAGGTGCGCCACGTTGCGTCTGGTGCAGACCGCTGTGAAGGACCGTGAGGCTGCTGCCCGTGAAAACGGCAAGGACGGCGTCAACGAAACCGAAGTGATTGAGATCCTTCAAAAAATGATCCGTCAGCGGGAAACTTCCGCGGAAGAGTTCGAAAGCAGCGGACAGCTCGACCTGGCCGAGCAGGAGCGCGAAGAGCAGGAAATCATCCGTGAATTTCTGCCCGTTCAGCTCAGCGACGAGGAAATGCAGAAGATCTGCGAAGAGACGGTCAAGGATATCGACGCGCATGGTCTGCGTGACATCGGCCGCTGCATGAACGAACTGAAGAGCCGTTATCCCGGGAAAATGGACTTCGTGCAGGCGTCCTGCCTGGTGAAGGACATGTTGCGCGCTGACGGTGGTGAACAGGGCAGCACCGGGACTGGTAAACAGGACTGAGCCGCTGTTGCAGCCGGTGAGGCTGATGCAAAAATCTTCCAGAAGCCGGGCATGAGGCCCGGCACCACTGGAAACGACCTTCAAGACATTCTATTTTGGTGAACTGACCGGCGGCGCCCGAATGTGCCGATGGCAGGATGCCGTTTTCTGTAATCCGGACCCGTACACTGTTCCATGCGTTTCGAACCGCGCCTACTCGATGAAATTCGTGCCCGTCTGACCTTGTCGGATGTTGTCGGGCGGCGTGTGACCTGGGACAGGCGCAAGACGCAGCCGGGCAAGGGCGACTATTGGGCGTGCTGCCCGTTTCATCAGGAAAAGAGCCCAAGTTTTCACGTCGACGATCGCCGTAACCGCTACAAGTGTTTTGGCTGCGGTGCGTCCGGTGATCATTTTACGTTCCTGTGTGAAACCGAAGGGCTGAGCTTTCCGGAGGCCGTCGAACGCCTTGCCGAACAGTCCGGCGTCGGTCTGCCTGCGCCCGATCCCCAAGCGGCGCGGCGCGAGAAGAAGCGGGCCGGGCTTGCCGATATCTGCGAAATGGCGGCGCAGTTCTTTCAGGCCGAGTTCGCGGGCCCGCGTGGCGACACCGCCCGTGCCTATACGCAAAAACGCGGCCTGACACCCGACACCCTGCGCGAGTTCCGGTTCGGGTTTGCGCCTGAAAGCCGCGATGCGCTGAAGGGATATCTTGCAGCGCGCGAGATTCCGGAAGCTGCAATGATCGAGGCAGGGCTCATCATCAAGCCGGAAGACGGGCGCCCGTCCTACGACCGGTTCCGCGGACGTTTGATGATCCCGATCCAGGATGATCGTGGCCGGGTGGTCGCCTTTGGCGGGCGAACCCTGTCTCCGGACGGACAGCCGAAATATCTGAACTCGCCGGAAACACCCCTGTTTCACAAGGGTGTCATGCTGTTCAACGCCCATCGCGCACGCGAACCCGCCTTCAAAAGCGGCGAGGCAGTGGTGGTGGAGGGCTATCTCGATGCGATCGCCCTCTGGCAGGCGGGCATCCACCATGTGGTCGCGTCCTTGGGCACGGCCTTTACCGAAGATCAGGTGGTGCGGCTCTGGAAATTCGCCCCCGAACCGGTGATCTGCTTTGACGGCGATGCGGCAGGTGTTTCGGCGGCGCATCGCGCCATCGACCGGATCTTTCCGGTGCTCAAGAGCGGCTATTCGTTCCAGTTCTGCTTCCTGCCTGACGGCATGGACCCCGATGACCTCATCAAGCAGCGCGGGGTGGCAGGCTTTCATGACGAAGTCGAGCGGGCACAGTCCCTGTTCGATGTGGTCTGGGAGCGGGAGATTTCCGTTTCACGACTCGATACGCCTGAACGCAAGGCGGCACTGGAAAAGCGGTTCGATGATCTGATTGCCACCATTCGCGACGAGCGGGTGCGCCGACGGTATCAGCTCGATCTCAAGTTCAAGCTGTCGAATCTGTTCTTCGAGCAGGCACGCCAGTCCCGGCAGGGGGGCAAGGGTGGCAAGGGCGGTGGTTCAGCCGACGCGGCGTCTCCGCTCGGCACGGCACGCGAACGGGTTGCTGCCAGCCACGATTTCGGCACCGAACGGCTGGTGCTCGGTTTGAGCATGCGCTTCCCGCATTTGCTCGACAGGAACTTCGAGCGGTTTTCCAGGTTGCCTTTTGCCAATGACCTCCACAGGCAACTGCGGGACATTCTGTGCCGGATCGTCGACGATCTGGAAGCGACGCCCATTTCCGACCTGACCAGCGCATTCGAGGAACCGCTTCGGAACATCATGGGCGAAATGATGCTCGAAACCATCGGCATGCAGCAGCAACGTGGTGCGGAATTTTCCGCGCTGATCCATCGCTTCCCGCTTCTGAAATCCAACCCGCCGGAGGATTTCATCGAAGCGGCCTATCTGCACTTTCTCGATGTCCTGGAGCTCAATGCGCTGGAAGACGAACTCTCCTCCGAGCTTGCTACCGCGGACGAGCAACTCGATGAGCATTCCTGGATGCGCATCCAGGCCCTGACGCAGGACCTCAGCCGGAGGCGAGAGGAATGTGCGCGCGATGAAGCCGACCTTGCCGAGCGCGCCAAAAAGATCCGTACGGCACCTCCTGTGGCCGTGGCAGCTCATTGACGGAATGGCTTGCCGGTGGCTTAAACGAAGAGCAGCGGACCTTCAGTTGCGGAAAAGGGAACTTTTGGAGCAGCGACCCGTTTTCTGGCGACGAACCGGCATTGGGCCTGAAAATGCCCTCTTTGGTGTGCGCAGGAGCACAAAAATGGCATTTTCCAATTGACCGGTGACGAATCACACTTGCGAATCGCGTGAGCCGAGCTAAATAGAACCTTTGCAGCCCTCAAGCGCCGGAGCTTTCAAGCCTGCTCGCGGCAAAAGTCTTAATATAGCTGCAACCCGAACGAACACCTTTTACGCATCCGTTTCCGGATGCCGACAGAAAAGGCCGTGTGCTGCGTCGATGCTGAAATATGCCAATGTCGAAAAGTGTACGGTTAATTGGGACTTAAGGGACACGGCTTACAAACCTAACCGCAGTGATTCTTTCAGACGCCGCCGCACCACATGCTGGCGCGCTGGGGGTGAATTGGGTTGAAGCCAAACAAAGGGCGCGGCGTGGCCGGACCGGCCGCGAACTGGAGCACGATATGGTAGCCAAAGCGACACAAGCAGACGACACACAGGAGCAGAGCACGGACGGCCCTGACGGCCCTCTGCTGGACCTGTCGGATGCCGCTGTCAAAAAGATGATCAAAGCCGCCAAGAAACGCGGCTATGTCACCTATGATGAACTGAACGAGGTTCTGCCCTCGGAGCAGGTGTCTTCGGAAAAGATCGAAGACACCATGTCCATGCTTTCCGACATGGGCATCAACGTGATCGATTCCGACGAAGCCGAAGAAGGCCCGGAAGAAGTCGATGGCGGCGATCTGGTTGCCGCAAGCACGACGGCACTTGCCAAGAGCACCACGAAAGAGCCTGCCGACCGCACCGACGATCCCGTGCGCATGTATCTGCGCGAGATGGGGTCGGTCGAGCTGCTGTCGCGTGAAGGCGAAATCGCGATTGCCAAGCGCATCGAGGCTGGCCGCGAGGCGATGATTGCGGGTCTTTGTGAAAGCCCGCTGACTTTCCAGGCCATCATCATCTGGCGTGACGAGTTGAACGAAGCCCAGGTTCTTCTGCGCGACATTATCGATCTGGAAGCAACCTATGCCGGCCCTGATGCCAAGGCCGGCCCGGCCGTTGCCAATGACGATGTGGCGCCGGGCGAAGGCAATTCGGAAAACTCCGGCGGTGCGTCTGAAGACACCGAAAACGAAAGCGAAGACGGTGACGGCGAGGATGACGACGACGAGTTCGAATCCAACGTTTCCCTGTCCGCGATGGAAGCCGAGCTGAAGCCGGGCGTCCTGGAAACCTTCGACAACATCGCCGACAACTACAAGAAGCTTCGCCGCCTGCAGGATCAGCTGGTGGAAAACAAGCTGGCCAACAAGACCCTGTCGCCAAGCCAGGAGCGCCGCTACAAGAAGCTGAAAGAAGACATCATCGTTGATGTGAAGAGCCTGTCGCTCAACCAGAACCGTATCGACGCCCTGGTTGCCCAGCTCTATGACATCAACAAGCGCCTGATGGGCTATGAAGGCCGTCTGCTGCGTCTGGCCGACAGCTACAATGTCGACCGCACGGACTTCCTGAAGCAGTATCAGGGTGCCGAGCTCGACCCGAACTGGCTGCGCAAGGTTGCCAATCTTTCCACGCGCGGCTGGAAAAACTTCATCGCGAAGGAAAAGGAAACCGTTCGCGAGCTGCGTCAGGACATCCAGACGCTGGCCACCGAAACCGGGCTCGAAATCACCGAATTCCGCCGCATCGTTGCAATGGTGCAGAAGGGCGAGCGCGAGGCACGTATCGCGAAGAAGGAAATGGTCGAGGCGAACCTGCGTCTCGTGATCTCCATCGCGAAGAAATACACCAACCGCGGCCTGCAGTTCCTGGATCTGATCCAGGAAGGCAACATCGGCCTGATGAAGGCGGTGGACAAGTTCGAATACCGGCGCGGCTACAAGTTCTCCACCTATGCGACATGGTGGATCCGGCAGGCGATCACCCGTTCGATCGCCGACCAGGCCCGTACCATCCGTATTCCGGTGCACATGATCGAAACGATCAACAAGATCGTGCGTACGTCGCGCCAGATGCTGCATGAAATCGGACGCGAGCCGACCCCGGAAGAGCTGGCAGAAAAGCTGCAGATGCCGCTGGAGAAGGTTCGCAAGGTTCTGAAGATCGCCAAGGAACCGATCTCGCTCGAAACACCGATTGGTGACGAGGAAGATTCGCATCTGGGCGACTTCATCGAGGACAAGAACGCGGTTCTGCCCATCGATGCGGCCATCCAGTCGAACCTGCGCGAAACGACCACCCGCGTGCTCGCCTCGCTCACTCCGCGTGAGGAACGCGTGCTGCGCATGCGCTTCGGTATCGGCATGAACACCGACCACACTCTGGAAGAAGTCGGGCAGCAGTTCTCGGTTACCCGTGAACGTATCCGCCAGATCGAAGCGAAGGCGCTGCGCAAGCTGAAGCACCCGAGCCGGTCTCGCAAGCTGCGTTCGTTCCTGGACAGCTAAGCTGCCGGGAAGAGCTTGAAACATCAAAGAACCCGGCGGAGACGCCGGGTTTTTTTGAAACTTCGAACCTGAATTCAACCGGCAACTTTGCTTTAAGGGCGCTCTATTGGCCATCACCGCCGACATGGACCGGAACATGGTCGGGATCGAGCCTGCGGACCGGCGGCTTTTCCTGGGGGGGCTGGTGGTCTCCGCCGTGCTGCACGCGTTTGTGGCTTTGATGCTGCTGGAAGGCGTATCCGGCTATACGACCCAGCCCTTGCAGGACGTGGTTGAAGTCGAACTGCTGCCCCCGCCGCCGCAGGAGGAAGAGACGCCACCTGTGGAACTTGAGCAACCTGAACCGGAGCAGGAAGAGGTGGAAACACCCGAACAGCCCGAGCCGCCGGAACAGGAGCAGGCCGAGGAAGCCCCGCCGCCACCTCCACCACCGCCAGCGTCCGCTCGCGAAGACCTTGCCGAGACGCCCGAACAACCGCCAGAACCGTCCGTTCTGCAGGAAGTGACCGAGTTCGGCGAAGAAGACACGGGGCTGCAAGGGGAAGAGGAAACGCCGCCGGCATCCGCGGAAAGCGCATCCTCGGAGAGTGAGCAGCCGGCGGAAACCGACGCGCAGACGGATGAGGCCCAGGCGGGCGAAACGGACGCCGGCGAAGGGGAGGGTGAGGGCGAAGGTCAGGAGACCGAGGCTGCCGAAACCGACGCGCCGCAGGAGGATGCTTCGGAAGAAGCACAGGATACCGCCGCTGAAGACGTCGCTGATGATAGCGAAGCTCCTGAGGAGGCCTCAGACGTTGCCGAAACACCCGAACAGCCGGAGGCCCTGCCAGAGGAGACCGTTGGAACCGGCGCGGAAACGGACACGGCTGAAACCGGAGAGCAGCCCGCCGAAGACTTCGGAATTGTCGGACCGATCGCAACGAACAAGACGCCCGCTCCCAAACCACCGAAACCGGTGGCTTCGCCTCAACGCGACCAGGCAGGAGGAGGGAGGGCATCAGGCGGCTCGGAAGGACCTCCAGCCGGAATGATTGCGGCTCGGGAACTTTATTCCCGCGATATTCTGGATGATCCGCAGGCACGCACGGCCATGCGCGGCATGACCGAGGGCCAGCGGCTGAACCTCTTGTGCATGACCGAGTTGAGAGAGCAGATTGCTTCCGTCAGTTCCTTGCCGCCGGAACTGCTGCCGTCTTTCCGGCCTCGGGGCGGTAACGTTCTGCAGCCGCGTATCGCCGCTTTCCGCAGTCTTGGCCGCTGGTTCGACGTGGCTTTCCGCTGCGAGACGGACAGCGGCGTGACGCGTGTGGAGCGGTTCTCCTTCAAGATCGGCAAGGAGATCCCGCAAAGCCAGTGGCTGGAACGGGGACTGACGGGGTTCTGACCCCGCCAGTTTGACTGACCTCAGGACTGACTCTTGAATTGCAGCGACGCGTTGGCGATTTCGTGCGCACGCATGTTCACCGCCCAATTGTAGAACGAGGTCTTGCGAGAGGGGCCGAGTATGGAACTGATGATCACGTGCGACGGTGTCTTCATCGCCAGCGCGGTGAATTCCAGCGGCTCATCGCTTTCACTCGTGCGGGCACCGACGGTCACTTCGGTGGCTTCGATAAACGGCGGGTCGAGCGTCACTGCTTTCGACGTCGCACCCGCGTCGAAAATGATGTCGGAACCTTCGAACTCCCGTCTGGTCTTGCCCAGTTCCTGAACAAGGTCTACCGGCTGCTGTGCGCTGATCGCCTTCAGCCTGGCAAACCCGAGGATCTCGCCGTTGGAGCCCGTGCGGGCAAAGTCGATGGCCATGCGATCGGCTAGACCGGATTGCGGCTGGTTGACATGCCAGGACGCCGGGAAGAAGAAGCCGATGTCCTGGAACAGGGAAAAGTTGCTCCAGTCCTCGATCACGTTCGGCTGCCTGACCTGCTCGGTGCGGAAGGACCTGACGGCCATGTTGACGACGTCCGAAAGGGAAGCAAACTCGCTGGAAGGAACAAAGGCCTGGATCAGGATCAGCGTATTGCCATTCACCGTGACGGTGACGAGGCCGCGCAGTTCGTGGCCTTCGGCTCTGACGAAGCAGCTTGCGCGTGCGCGGCGAGCATCGATCGGCTGCAGGGTGTCGACATGCCAGGACGACAGGGAGCAGTAGTATTCGAGCCAGTGTGCGGCCGAGATTTCGTTGTTGAGGAGAATGCCGATCACCTGGACGGAGATATTCGTGGCCTGGGGAGGCTCGAAAACCGCAATGATGGTGGGGCTGTCCACCGTGAGGGGCTGCTCGTTGACCTGCTTTACCTCCCAGCTTCCGGGAAGCAGAAGCTGGAACGCAAACGGGGCCGGGCTGATTGCGGTCAGTTCGGCGGCGACATAGTCCTCAGTGGTCATTCCGATTATTACCCTTGGGTGTTCCTGCCGGCGGTCTCGAGTGCAAAACCACCTGTCTAATAAACTCCGACAAAGACCTTGAAGCCCGCCATCGGACCGGCCCCTGCCTTGGCTTCCGCAGTCACGCCATAGGCGCCACCGATTTTTCCTGCCTGCGCGCTGGCCCCGGCTGCAGCCCCGACACCGGCTTCTCCGCGGCCTCCGATTCGAAGGCCGTGGTCATAGGCACTGTCGAGCGTTCGTTTCGCCGGATCTCCGCTCACCCAGCTCAAAAACGGGCCAAGGGTGTTGTCGTACAGGGTTTTGGGACTGATGTTAATGGTGCCTTCGGCGCTGGCCTGTACCAGAACGAGTTCACCTCCGATTTTGCCTTCCACTCCCGCAAAATCTTCGGATTTTCTGAAGCCGACACCGCCTTCGGCTGAAGCGGACAAGGCTTCGCCTTCCACCTTGCCACCGACAAGCCCGTTGAGTGTCTTGCCTTCGGCCTTTCCGGTGATGGCGGCAACCTTTGCATTTGCATAAGCTCCAGCGGCAAAATCCCCGTTGATATCGCCGGATATGCCGAGCTTTGCCTCCGCGCTCGCCTCGGTCTTGAAATGACCGCCTTCCGATTCCCAGAAGGTCTTTTCCTTGCTGAACAGCTCATACTCGTATTCGGCGCTGACTTCAGCGTTCTCCTTCAGCTGGTCCTTGAGCGACCGCTTCTCGGTTTCCGGCGTCTTGATGCCTTTCGAGTTGTATCGTTCCTTGTAGGGCTTCTCGATACCCGTCTCCGCGCCGGCAGAGAACTTGTGCGGACTTTTTGCCGGAGGCGCTGCGCCGCCTGCTCCTCCGCCTCCGCCACCACCGCCTTGCGTTCCGATCAGAACCGTTGGCAGGCCGGTTATTATTGTTCCGGCCTTTGCGGTCAGATCTGTCATTCGCGCAGCAGGGCTGCCTTCGACCAGAACCGTCCACGCACCCGTAATGATGGGGTCACCACCAGCTGGAGGCGGCGGTCCGACGCAAACGCACATGTCGCCAACACGTGCCTGCGGCAGCTTGCCGGTAAGCACGGTATAGGCGCCTTTCCATACGATTGGCGCGGGAACCCCCATGCACATGGGACAGGTATGCAGGTCGGTGAGACGAGCGGCAGGAAAACCCATAAATGAACCGGTCTTAATAAAACTGCCGGATCATCGGAAAGTTGTTTCACACTGTCAATACTGCTTATCGCGACCAGGAGACGGCTCGTGCATGAAGAAGACCTTCGTTGCTGCAGAACAGGCAAAGGTCACCCGAGTTGAGGCGGCCGTTTTCTTCGAATGAAAGTTTACGCTACGACAATCACCAGAATTTCATAACCGTCAGTCTATCCTTCTCCTGCTTTCCCGATTGGCAAACGGAGGGATTATATGAGCGACGTCCGGCAGACCTTCTCCACCGCATCAGTTGCAAGCCTCGATAGTCCGCAGGCCTACATCGAGGAGACACCGATCTGGCGCGATGGTACGGATGTCGACAGTTCCATCCTGACCGGCATGCAGTGGCGAATCTGGTGGCTGGCCTGTGCCGGCAAGTTCTTTGAAGGCATGGTTGTCTTCATGACCGGCATCGCCCTGCCGCTGATCGGGCGGGAATTCAAATTGACAGCGGTGGAGCACGGGCTTGTCAGTTCGGCGATCCTGTTCGGCATCCTGATCGGGGCGACAGCACTGGGCGGGCTTGCGGACCGGTTCGGACGACGGGCGATGTTCATTGTCGAGATGGCGCTCTTCATCGCCTTTCTGCTGATGCTTTCGATAGCGCCGAACCTTTCGATTACCCTGATAGCGCTCTTCGGTGTCGGCCTGGCGCTCGGCTGTGACTATCCGACGGCGCATATGGTGATCTCGGAGAACATTCCGGCGCGGGCACGGGGACGGATGGTTCTGGGAGCCTTCAGTTTTCAGGCAGTCGGGGCATTGTCGGGTACAGGGCTTGCCTTTCTGACGCTCACCTGGTTTCCGGATCCCGAAGCCTGGCGCTGGATGTATCTGACGGCCGTTCCGCCTGCTCTTCTGATCCTGGCCGGCCGCTTCTTTGTTCCGGAAAGCTCCAACTGGCTGATCGTGAGGGGACGGGTAGCAGAAGCGGAAACCGCGCTGCTGAGATTGCTGAACCGGCGCCCCAGATATCCAAGCGAGATTTCGCTGAAGGCTGAAACAGCCGCTTCGCCGCATGCGCACAAGGTCAAGTGGAGCCGGTTCCTGACAGACCGGAAACTGTGCAAGGCGACGATCTTTGCGTCGGTTCCCTGGTTCCTGCAGGATCTCGGGACATATGGCATCGGCATTTTCACGCCGGTCATCCTGGCCAGTTCAATTGGCAGCAAGCGCGAGCACGCACAGTCGCTCTCTGATCTGGTCTACAATGATCTGCTTGCGGCGAAAGGTGCCGCCCTGATCGACGTGCTGCTGATTGTCGGCATTGTCTTTGCGGTGATGTTCACTGACCGGATCGGCCGTGTCCGCCTTCAGGTGATCGGTTTCATTGGCTGCGCCGTTGGTCTGGCGATTGCGGCTTCAGGCAACCATGCAGGACCCGGATGGGACGTCCCTCTGATCTTTGCAGGCTTCATGCTGTTCAACTTCATGACCAACATGGGTCCGAATGCGCAGACCTACCTGATTGCCGGCGAGGTGTTTCCTGTCGCCTATCGCGGCACGGGGGCGGGCCTTGCGGCGTCCTTCGCCAAGATCGGCGCCGTTCTGACTGCCTTCCTGTTTCCAATTCTACTCAAGGACCTGGGAACGGACGTGCTGCTGGCTGGCCTCGTGGTTACCTCGCTGCTGGGGGCGGTGGTGACGTGGGTCTACCGGATCGAGACGCGCGGTGCCGGCCTTGGGTGAGGAGGGCGGCTATTCGTTTGCGATGGCGTTTTCCCGCGCAGTCAATCTGTGACGTAGCACCAGCATCGCCAGGGCTGGAACCAATGTCAGGCCCGCATTGATGTAGAAGACGGAGGCGCCGGACCGCGCGACGGCCTCCCGGGTGAGCAGTTCTTCCGATCCCGGTGCAACAAGACCGGTGACAATTGCGATCAGTCCGGTAAGGCCGCCGCCGATGGCAATACCGGCAGAGGAAATGGTCGGCAGGATGCTGGAGACCAGGTTCTGGTCTTCTCCCTCGGCGGTGTACATCAGCGAACGCATCAGGATCTGGTTGCACAGCCCGTGGCCGGCACCGGCAACCACGGCAGCGAGCGCAAACAGAGGCAACGATGCGGTCGTGATCGCAAGAGCAGTGAGGGTCAAGCCGCCGGCGATCAGGAACGGACCGGTCGTCAGATAGGTCAGCTCGCGCTGCCGCGACGGTGCACGGGAAGAGATGACGGCGAAGATCGACCAGGAGAAGGCGAGCCCGGCGGCAACATAACTTGCCTGCGTCACGCTGAGACCCCAGTAGACCTGGCCGACCGTCGTCACGAAAACCGCCCGCACCGCAGCGGCAGCGGAAATGAGGAACACGATCCAGGTGCCGAGGCCGATCAGGGTCTGCGCCCGGAAGGCATCGCGCGGGAAAAGGCGATGCGGGCTTGCGGCGTCAAAGGTCAGCAGCAGCGCTGCGGTTGCCAGACCGGCTGCAATCGTCAGGGCAAGCGGCAGGGGCGCATGCAGCTCGCCTATCACGGTCAGGAGAAAGATGCTTGCTGCCAGCAGGGCAAGGCGAACCAGCAAACGGACCGGCAATCTTCTGGCCGTGGGGTCGCTGGCCGTGGCCGGACGCACTGCGCGCGCAGGCAAGGCCGTGTTCATCAGGACGAACAGCAGCAACACGAAGGGTATGTTGATCAGGAAGGCGGCGCGCCACGACCAGAGTTCGGACAGCAAGCCGGCCGAAACCGGCCCGATACCGGCTGCAACGGCCCAGACGCCTGCCAGCAAGGCAAAGACACGCGGGGCAATGTTGCTGGGGAAGAGATCCGGGATCAGCGAATAGCACAGCGCGATGATCATGCCTTCGCCGAAGCCCTGCAGGGCGCGTCCGGCAATTAGCCCTTCCAGAGATGTCGAGAGACCCGCGAGCACCGATCCACCCGCTAGCAGGAGCGACGCCAACAGGAAGGGACTGCGGGCACCGAAACGGACCTTTGCTGCGCCAGTGAGGCAGCCCGCCAGGATTGCCATCATTTCAAAAGAGGAAAATACCCAGAATGCTCGGTCCTGCCCGCCAAGATCTCGGATGATGTCCGGCAGGACTGCGGTGGTAACAAAGCCGTTTATGGCGTGGGATCCGACCCCCAGCACCAGCGCCAGTGTGCCGGCCGCGCGTTCCGGTGAAAAGAGTGACGGGCTGACGGGCGGAAGCGCTGGCGAGCTGATGGACATGACAACCTCGATAAAGAAAGTATTTTCTTTATATATTGAGCTTCGGAAATAAAGAAAGAAATTTATTTTTTTATTTTAGCGCCGATATGCGTCAGGGTTTAGCCGTCGAAGGCCCTTGGTTCATGCCGGCCCGGACGATGTAACCAGGGATGCCGAATTCGCGAAGAGACCTATTATGGATGGGTTTCTGTCAGTGCCAGGAAATGTGCGGGAACGGCATCCGTCAGCCAAACGCCGTTCTCCGTTCTGTAAAACGTGTGCCCCACGGCCTGCATTGCGCTGGCCGCGACCTGAAGAATTGCAGGTTTGCCGTGACGACTTCCGACCTTGTGCGCGGTGTCGCGATCCGGTGACAGATGCACATGGTGCCGCGCCATAGGTTTCAGGCCTTCGGCCAGAATGGGCGGCAGAAAGCGTGTTGCCGTTCCGTGGAACAGGAACTCCGGAGGCTGTAAAGCTGTGAGGCCCAGTTCAATGTCAATCGAATGACCCTGACGTGCGCGAATGTGTTTGCCGTCTTCGGAGAACTCGAAGCGTTTCTTGTCGTTGGTCGCGACGATTCTTTCCAGCTGATCCCTTTTGCAATCAAGGCCGAGGGCTCTGAAGGCGCCAAGGACATCAGCTACGTCAGCCCAACCGCTGTCTGACAGCATTAAACCGGCGTCTTCCGGTTTGTGTCTTAGCCAGAAAGACAGGCGTTTCGAGATCTTTGTGTCTGTTTTCATTGTCTTTTTCTTTAAAAGTATATTGTTTTCAATTTCTGGGATCCCTGCGAAAGCGGGCGAGCGCACCCTCAATCGAGGTGGCCTGGTGACAGGACCTGAACAGCCAGGGCCTGCAAGGGCCTTGCTGAAACAGAAACGGCGCAGGTTGCCCCGCGCCGTTCTGGCTCATGCTGCGTTGTCGTCCCGAAGCCGGACGAGGTCGTTCATGAGGCCTCCGGTTCCGTTGTGGACCGTGAGCCGGTCGACCTTGCCGGCAATGGCTTCGAGCGCTTCGAGCTCCTTGAGCCGAAGCATGACCGGGTTTTCAGCCATGACCTTGGCCGTGTTGAGAAGCGAACGGGTTGCGTTCGTTTCTTCACGGCGCCGGATCACGTTGGCTTCGGCTTCCTTTTCAGCTGCCACCACCTTGTTGAGGATCTCGCGCATTTCGCCCGGAAGGATCACGTCCTTGAGGACGATGTCGGAGACCTCGACACCGATTTCAGCCATGTCGGCCTTGATCTTTCCGGCAGCTTCCGCGTTGACCTCCCCCTTCTTTTCAAGGATCTGGTCGAGCTTGAGCGCGCCGAGCTGCTTGCGGAACACAAGCTGCAAGGCCCGGTAGAGCGTGTCGGTGAAGTCCTTCACCTCGGTTGCGGCCTTCACCGGGTCAACCACACGGTAATCCGCGGAGAGGTTGATCCGGATGGTAACGCGGTCGAGGGTCAAGACTTCCTGACCGGTGACGTCGAGAGCCTGACGCTTGAGGTCGATGACCTTCTGCGTCACGGTTCGGCCTGCCTTCCAGAAGGCATGCACCCCGGCTTCAAGCACCTTGGTGAGCACGCCATCCATGAAGAGGAGGGCGACACTACCGTCGGTCACCGGCACGATCACGAATTGCTGCGTCTGACGGGCATCCCCGAGCCGGCGCATGAGCTTCTGCGTGAGGGCCGGGTCGGCAGCCGTGTCGATGACCTCGAAGGTCCACGGGCCGGCATCCGTCCACAGGACAAGCCGCTCATCCGGGCCAAGCACGGTGTGGATACGGTTGTCCCGTTCCACAATCGCCACTTCACCCGGTCCGGTCCGGATAACGGTCAAGTGCTCTTCGGCAACTTGCGGAAGCTTATCGAAGAGCGCCTTCTCGTAGGCCGACCGGAACTGAGGCATTGCCATCGACTGGCGCTCGATCACCAGGGTGCCACGGCCATTTTCGAGGCTGTGTTCACCGGGTCCGAGAATGCCCTTGAGCTCTCCCTTGCAGATGTGGAGAGCCCGTTCCGTTTCAGAAATCACTACGCGGGTCCGCCCGCGGATCTTGTCGAGAAAAGTCGTCATTTCGATAATCCTTCCAATGCACTAAGGCACGTGGTTGTCCTTTCCGGTGTTGAAGATGGTTGGAGGTTGAGGAAACCGGTCGCTCGTCATGAGACGTCCGGGGTGAAACGATGAGACCCGAAGAGAGCACGAGGTCTCCCGGCGGGCCCTTGGCCAGAGGGCGTAGCAGCGGCAATGCGGGTTCCACCCGTTCGAAAACAGGCGGTTCCGGCAAAGCGGCGGCAGAGCCTTTGCCAAAGGCCGGGCGAAGCGACCTGGCGTCGGCGGTCAGGGCACTTTCACCCGAAGGCAAAAGGGCCAGTCCGCGTTCGCAAGACCTCTCCGGGTCCCCAATGGAACAGCTTGCATAGCTGCTGGCGTGACAAGCCAGTTCGGCGTTGGGGGCCGTGTTTTTGGAGCGAGAGTTGAACTCGCGACAGTCGGATTAAACGTCCGATGCTCTACCACTGAGCTATCCATGGAGCACATCACAGGAGTCGAACCTGTTGCTTCCGGGGTACACTCCCGGCGTTCAACCGTTAAACTTCATGCGCGATTGTCCGATCCACCAGAACAGCATCCGTACATGAGTGGGCAGGGCCTGATCATGCGGGTGGCGAAAAATGGCCGAACCGTTGATGTCTGTGCCAGTATGATGACCGGTGACGAGTTGATACTTCGAGAGCGGGTGCCAATGCAACCGGCAATTTCAAGAGAAGCGATGATTGTTGCTAATGTGATACAGTATGTTGTATTTTTATCACTTTTGCCCAGAGTGACGGCTGTCGCCCTGGGCGGGGACTTTGGTTGGTTTGAAGCGGTTTCGGTGAAGAACCGTAAACCGCAATCTCCTCGACCTCTTGCGCCGGGAAGACGGCGAAGGCAAACTCCCGGCCAGATTGTGTTTCCGCCCCTGCGAGGACCTATGGCCAACAAACAGTCCCGGTTTCTGATCGACACCTATTTTGCCGCCTTCAATGCAGGCGATACCAAGAAAATGGAAAGCCTGGTTGCCGACGACCTGATCCATGACGTCAACCAGGGCGAACGCCGTGTTGGCAAGGACAAGTTCTGGTCCTTCAACGTTCACATGACGCGCTGCTACAAGGAACGCCTCAGCGACATCGTGCTGTTCGTCAGTGAAGACGGGACACGGGCTGCTGCCGAGTTCATCGTCCATGGCAGCTATATCGGCACCGACAGCGGATTGCCGCCCGCGAACGGCCAGACCTACAAGCTGCCGGCGGGCAGCTTTTTCGAGATCCGCAATGGTCAAATCGCCCGCATCACCACCTATTACAACCTTCAGGACTGGATCGACCAGGTGACGGAAGGTGCGGGTGAAAAAGTGCCGGAAGAGGCCTGAACCAAAACCCTGCTTCTGCGCGAGTAGAGCCGGACAGGCAAAATTCATTTGATCAATCAGCTCTCCGTGCTCATCCGCGGGGAGCTTTTTTGTTTCTGAGAAGGGCGATCCCCTCGTTGATTGTTGCACACACGCAACCGTGAAGTTCGTTTTATTGACGATAATAATTAGACCGGTCTATTTCTAATTCAACGAACACCGCTGACAAGGCGCTGCATCGGCCGGATTAGCGGTGTCAGAAGTCGAAAGGAAACCCCTTGGCCAGAATACGCAACGAAGCTGCCTACGAGAGCGCGAAAACCCGTCTTCTGGATGTCGGTATGACGCTTATCCGGGAAAACAGCTTCGACGGGATCGGGATCAATGACGTGTTACGGGAAAGTGGTGTGCCGAAGGGGTCTTTCTACCACTACTTCGACACCAAGGAAGACTTCGGTCTCGAAGTGGCGCGTCACTACCACCGGGATCAGCTCGCTTTTGCAAAGGCCTGCCTTTCGGACCGCAAACGCTCGCCGGTGGAACGTCTGGAAGCATTTTTCTCCGGTGCCCGGGAAGGGATGAAGGACCGTGGCTACGCCCAGGGATGCCTGATGTGCAACCTGTCGACGGAGCTGGCTGACCAGAAACCGGTCTTTCAGGCGGAACTGGACCGTCATTGGCAGGCACTGACCGGTGAACTGGAAATCTGCCTGCGGGAGACGGATCTCTCCCGGATCGGACTGTCTCATCTCTCCCCGGCACAGGCTGCCGACTGGTTGATGAATTCGTGGAGCGGCGCGCTGACGAGAATGAAGGCAAGCCGCAGCGACGAACCCCTGGCGCTGTTCATGCGCACAATCTTCAAGAAAGAAGGGAAATGAAAATGACCACCCAAAAGACAATCCTGATTACCGGTGCAAGCCGGGGTATCGGGTTTCTGACCGCCCAGAAACTCGTGCAGGAAGGCCATATCGTTTATGCAGGCATGCGGGATCTGGACGGCAGAAACGCGGAAGCGGCCAAGGCGCTCAAGCTTTTTGCCGAAGGTCTTCCGGGCAAGCTTGTTCCGGTCGACCTGGATGTTGCTGACGAGAAAGGTGTCGAACGGACCGTCGCGGCGATCGAGGCAGAGCAGCCGATCGACGTTCTGGTCAATAACGCAGGCGTCATGCCAGTTGGCCTGACGGAAGGCTTCACCATGGAGCAGGCAAAGGATCTGTTCGACGTCAATGTTTATGGTGTCATGCATCTGACGCGGGCGGTGCTTCCCGCGATGCGGGCGCGGAAGTCCGGTCTCGTGATCAGTCTCAGTTCGGTTGCAGGCCGGTTCGGCATGCCATTCTTCGGCCTTTACTGCGCCAGCAAGTGGGCGATGGAAGCTTACTGCGAGTCGCTGCATTACGAGCTGGAGCCGTTCGGGGTCGAGTCCGTGCTGGTTGAGCCGAGTGGCCATGGCACTGACCTGGTGACCTCCGCCCCGGCTCCGGGGGATGCGGTGCGGGTTGGGCAATATGGCGATTATTCCAAGGGGCGCGACAGGTTGCTTGGCATGTTCCAGGGCATGTTCGATCAGGGTGAAGCCATCACCGATGCGGGTAACGTCGCAACCAAGATCCTTGAGCTGATCGCAATGGATGGATCGCGGCCGATCCGCACCCAGGTCGGGCAGGATATGGGTGTCACCGCCATCAACGAGGCAACCGCACCGATCCAGGCGCAGCTGGTGAGCGGATTGAAGCCGGTCTATCTGGGAGTCGCATCGTGAGCGGCAATGCCCTGATCGTCGGTGCCGGGCCGGGCCTCAGCGCGTCTCTGGCACGGACGTTCGCCAAGGAAGGCTACAGGGTGTCACTGGCTGCCAGATCTCCTGGAAAGCTGGAAGGGCTTTGCGCTGAAACCGGAGCAAAAGCCCATGCCTGCAATGCTGCCGACGCGGCCAGTGTGGCGCGTCTGTTCCAGGACCTGGACGATGCGGGGACAACGCCGGACCTTGTCGTCTACAACGCCAGTGGCCGCGTCCGCGGACCGGTTGCCGAACTCAATCTTGAGGATGTGCATGCCGCACTGGATGTGACCGCCTTCGGTGCGCTGGCCGTCGCACATGAAGCGGCAAAGCGGATGGTGCCAAAGGGGAAGGGCGTGATGCTGTTCACCGGTGCCTCCGCCGGCATCAAGGGCTTCCCGCAATCAGCGCCCTTTGCCATGGGCAAGTTCGCCTTGCGTGGCTTGTGCCAGTCACTTGCCCGGGAATTGTCGCCGCAAAACATCCACGTGGTTCATTTCGTCATCGACGGGGTGATCTACAATCCGGATCGTGGCGCGCCTTATGACGACCCGAACAAGACCCTTCATCCAGATGCAATCGCACGGACGTATCTGGAGATCTCGCGTCAGGACAAAAGCGCCTGGACATCCGAGTTGGAACTGCGGCCGAGTGTCGAGAAATTCTGATCCGGTAAACCGAAAGCCCCGGCGCGGCGGATGCCGTGCCGGGGCTTCGCTGTTTTCTTACTCTGCCGCATCCGCACGAGCGCCGAAGTGCCGTGCAAGTTCGTCGGCAAGATCGGTTCTCTCCCAGCCGAAACCGCCGTCTTCTTCCGGTGCGCGGCCGAAGTGGCCGTAAGCAGCAGTGCGCGCGTAGATCGGCTTCGAAAGTCCGAGACGCTCGCGAATCCCCCGCGGTGTCAGACGCACCATTTCGCGCAAGGTCTTGCCGAGAGCGACTTCATCCACCTTGCCGGTTCCCTGTGTGTCGACATAAACGGCGACCGGCTCCGGCATGCCAATGGCATAGGCGAGCTGGATCAGGCATTTGTCGGCAAGGCCGGCGGCGACCACGTTCTTGGCGAGATAGCGCGAGGCATAGGCAGCCGACCGGTCGACCTTGGTCGGGTCCTTGCCGGAAAAGGCGCCGCCACCATGGGGAGCTGCACCGCCGTAGGTGTCGACGATGATCTTGCGACCCGTGAGGCCGGCATCGCCATCAGGTCCGCCAATCACGAAGCGGCCAGTCGGGTTGATATAGATCCGGTTGTCGGGAACGGTCCAGCCGACGGGCAAGGCATGCAGGATGAACGGCAACACCGCTTCGCGCACTTCTTCCTGGCTGACATTTTCGCCGTGCTGAGTGGAAACGACCACGGCATCGATGCCGGTCGGACGGCCGTTTTCATAGCGAAGCGTCACCTGGCTCTTGGAGTCCGGGCCAAGGCGCGGTTCGCGCCCGGATTTCCGGGCTTCGGCCATGGTGCGCAAGATCTTGTGCGACAACAGGATCGGCGCAGGCATCAGCTCCTCGGTCTCGTTGCAGGCATAGCCGAACATGATGCCCTGGTCGCCGGCCCCTTCCTCGCCCTTGTCGCCTTCATCGACACCCATGGCGATGTCGGCCGACTGACGGTGCAGGCGGTTGACCACTTCCAGCGTCTGCCAGTGGAAACCTTCCTGTTCATAGCCGATGTCGCAGACGGCTTCACGCACCAGGCTCTCGACCGTATCGAGGACCTGGTCGGGGCCACGAACTTCCCCCGCGATGGTGACGTGATTGGTGGTGGTCAGCGTTTCGCAGGCAACGCGGGCGTCAGGGTCCTGTTCCAGGAAAGCGTCCAGAATGGTGTCGGATATCCGGTCGCAGACCTTGTCCGGGTGTCCCTCGGAAACGGATTCACTGGTGAATAGCCAGGATCTTTGCGTCATTGCGCGCTCCTTGTCGTTTTGGAAAGGATAGTCCTGCCCGGGGCGGTGTATGGCGCCCGGGCAGGGAGATCGGGAAGGAAGGGGATCAGACAGGCTTGCGGAACAGCTGGATGCCCCAGGCCAGCTGGCCGGCGTCCGCGGCATCGACCCAGTTCATGAGCCCAAGCGCCATCTTGTCGAGATAGTCGGCGGAAGCGCCTTCGTTGCGCAGCTTGTCGTAGTTGGCGAGAAGCTCCTCGCGTACCCGGAAATAGTGATTGCGCAACTGCTGCGTCATGTCCCGCTGTTCGACGGTTTCAAAGCCCAGTGCTTCTGCCGTCTCGCGGTAGAAGCGCATCGACCCGAGGCTGTTGAGCTGCAGGCGGTCATAAACCGGCTGGAGAGCTTTCGGGTCGGCATCATCGGCCTGCATCGGGTCAGTGAAGATGAAATAGCCGCCCGGCTTCAGCACCCGGTGGACTTCCTGCAGCACCTTGTGGCGCTGATCGGAGTGCAGGATCGCATCCTGGCTCCAGACAATGTCGAAGCTTTCCGGCTGTTCCGGAATATCCTCGAAGACGCCGTGCTCGACGCGGATCCTGTCCTTGAAACCCTGCTGGATGTTGCGGTGCCGGTTGGTGTCGTTCTGGACATCGGAAATGTTCAGGCAGACCGCGCTGCAGCCACTGGCCTTGACCAGCTTGCGCATCGCGCCGCCATAACCGGAGCCGATGTCGAGAACCTTGGCATCCGCACCCAGGTTGGGCAGCATGCCGGCCATCTCGTCGATGGTGAGGTCCGACGCTTCGCGAATGTTGCTGGTGTCGTCGTAAAGGCCGATGTGAAGGTCCTGGCCGCCCCAGACAAGGCTGTAGAACGTGTCGGCGTCGTCACTGTCGTAGTAGCTTTCGGCAACTTCGCGGATATCCGTTTTGCCGTCTTCAGGGCGCGCGCCACCCCAGCGAACCAGGTGCAGGCTGGATTTTTCGGCAATGTGAATGAAGAAATCCGGATCGTTTTCCGCAAAGGTCTCCTGGAAGTCACCATAGGTGCGGACCCGCTCGAAGCCTGCCTCCGACAGGAGACGGCGCATGTAGTTCTTGCGGATGGGGCACATGTTCAGCGTGTACTCGGCCCCATCGGGAAAGCTGTATTTGAAGCGGGCGAGGCCTTCGTCCATATGCACCGGTTCGGCCTTCACCTTCTTTCCGGCATAATAGTATTTGTGCTTGTTGGAATAGCCCTGATCCAGCATCGCATCGTAGTTGCGCTGATCGATGATCAGGATGCCGTCGTGTTTGAGCGCGGCATAGAATTCGGCAAGCGCCCGGCGGCGGTCCAGTTCGTCGTGCAAGTGAGTGAAGGAATTGCCGAGGCAGATGATGGCGTCGTATTTGCCCTGAATGTCCCGGTTCAGCCAACGCCAATCAGCCTGTACCGTCTTCAGGATCATGCCGCGTTTCTGTCCGTTCTGGAACGCCTTTGCCAGCATGGCAGCGGAGCCGTCGGCCGAAGTCACGTTAAAGCCTGCGCGGGTCAGCCGCACGGAGTGGAAGCCGGTTCCGGTTGCGACATCGAGCACGGTTTCCTTGCCGCGGGCGCGCAGCACGTCCATGAAGAACTGTCCCTCGCTGTCGGCGCGCGCGTCCCAGTCGATCAACTCGTCCCACTTTTCCACGAACGACATGATGTATTCGCCGCGGTAGAGATCCGTTTCCCGGTCTGCGATCGGATCCCGGCCATAAGCCTGCTCGTCCAGTTGCAATTCGGCATTGGCGGACAGCTGTTGAGCCTGCATGGATAGCGTCTCCTTTTTAAGGCGCGCGATGCCGCACGGAACAGGCCGCAGCGTGCACGCGCTCATGCACCGCCCGGAGGTCGGGCAGCGAGCGTCGGAATGGTTCTGTTGCAAGCCCGGCGGGAGGTGCATAGGTGCACTGGGCGGAATTTAGCCGACCCTTTGCGCGAAGGGTCGAGTGCCGGACTTTTCAGGAAGGCGCACAAGGCAGCGAATGGGTGCTGCAGGTGCGGAAGATGGGCTGTTGGAAGCCCTGTACATCCGCTAGTGAAGCGGTGTGCGCCTTTCACTCATTGGGTGCCGGGACCTTAACAAACACCGGTTTCATTACAACAGCCGGTCTCGGAAAAATCGGGAATGAACCGAAAAGTGCTGGTTAAGCCTTTGTAATCAAATAAATCTTTTTTTGTAAAACTTTTCTGACACATTCGTGGGCAGCACACTCCAGGCGTGCTGCCCACTGTTTTTCGGCTGCCTTCATGCGCCCTGATAGTCCGGCATGCGCCGCTCGATCCATCCGGTGAGGCCCTCGTGAACGTCCCGCGTGGCTGCCATGCGTGCAAACTGCTCCTGTTCGATCCGCAGGCCTTCGGAAATGGTCGTGTTGAGCCCGCGCGTGACGGCAGTCAGGATCCTGGAAGCAGCCAGCGGCGAGTGACGAAGGATGCGCTCTGCGAGGGCAAAGGCCGCCTCCAGTTCGCTGCCGTCGGTGACGACCTGGTTGACCAGTCCGAGCTCATGAGCTCTGTGCGCGGAAAAGCTGTCACCGGTGAGAAGCAGTTCCAGGGCCCGTTTGCGGCCTGCAAGGCGCGGCAGACGCTGCGTGCCGCCGAAGGTCGGCGGGATGCCGATATTGATCTCCGGTTTGGCAAAGAGTGCGCTTTCGCAGGCGACGGCAAGATGAACCGCTTCGGTGATCTCGCAACCGCCGCCGTAGGCCAGACCATTGACAGCGGCGATGACCGGCTTGGGAAAGTTTTCCAGGCGCGCAGTCATGCGCTGGCCCCGCTGGCAAAATTCGCGTACCGCGACGTCTATGCCCTCCGCGATGGTGCGCGAAAACTCGTGAATGTCTCCACCTGCCGAAAAGGCGCTCCTGCCTGCGCCGGTGATGACGACAGCACGAATGCCGTCGTCCGCTTCCAGTTCGTTCAGATGTGCCAGGATGAGGTCGTTCGTAGCGTAGTTGAGCGCGTTCAGCTTCTCGGGCCTGTTGAGGGTAAGCAGCGCAATGGGGCCGTGGCGGTCCAGAAGAACAGGGGCAGTCATGGGCTTTGTCCTTGGTTGAAAGTCGATAGAAGGACGCTAGCGACGGCGCGCATTGAAGTATATTCACTGGTGAGTATACTTGATTGATGATCAAACCTGCCGAAACAGCCAGAGAGCGGATCCTGACCGCTGCCAACAAGCTCTTCTATGCGGAGGGAATCCGTGCCGTCAGTCTCGACACGATCGCGGAGAAGGCCGGTATCACCAAGAAGACGGTTTATTACCATTTCAAGAGCAAGGACGACCTGATCGAAGCTTATCTGGCGTCACGAGATCAGCCCAACCTCAATCAGTTCCGGAAGTGGTTTAGGGAGGCCGAAGGTGATCTGCCGGACAAGGTGGAGGCAATCTTCCGCCAGATAGCGCTTTCTGCAAGGCACCCGAAATGGAAAGGCTGCGGTTTCCTGCGAACGGCGGCGGAACTTGCCAATATGCCCGGACATCCGGCGATGAAGGTTGGTGCCGGTCACAAGAAGAAATTCGAGGCGTGGATGGCGGAAGAATTCGAGGCTGCAGGTGTCGGCGGAGCGTCGCACCTGGCCCGTCATATCGTGCTGCTTCTGGATGGCGCGTTTTCAACCATCCTGGTTCACCGCGATCCTGCTTATGCGGAAGCTGCAGGAGAGGCGGCGCGGGCACTGGTAGCATCGGCGGTGCTCAATCAGGCAGGCTGACGATCAGTTCCGTCCCATGAAAGCCTGGCTCCGCCAGTCTTGCTGGGGCACTGGGCTTTCACTCGATCTCTTGCCTTACTGAGCCTCGGCCTAGAAGAACGCAGGATTGCGGGCGACGATCTGATCGACCTGCTGCAACGTGCCTGACAGATGTTCGCGGACAGCGGTTTCCGTGGCCGTTTCGTCACTTGCCTCGATACCAGCCAGGATGAGCCCGTGATATCGCAGGATGCTGGCGGGTTTACCGGGGTCAGGTAGGTTAAGATTGCGCAACCGGTCGATATGGCCGGAGCGCGACGCTACGAGCTGACACAGGCTGGCAAGTCCGACCGCCTTGAACAGCGACAGGTGAAAGCGTTTGTCGAAGGTGGCAAAGAGGCCAAGATCGCCCTCGGCATGTGCCGTTTCCTGAAGCTTGAGGATCTGACGGGCAGGGGCGATGGAGGATTTGTCTTCCTGTCTGGCCAGGGTGCGTGTCACCTCCAGTTCCAGCGACAGGCGCAGAAACTGGGTTTCGCGGGCATGGTCGACGTCGATCTTGGAGACTTCGGTCTTGGATTGCGGGTAGATGGTCAGCAACCCTTCTTCTTCCAGCTTCATCATCGCATCGCGCACAGGGGTCTGGCTGACACCGTAGTGGGTAGCCAGATCCGTCCGCGACAGGCTGAGCCCGGGCTTGAGGTCCAGCGAGATGATCCGCGCGCGCAGCGATTCCTGGATCTGCTGGCTGACGGAGATCCGCCGGATCCTTTCACCGCTGCCGGCGTCTGCCGCCTTGTTCGGGTCGTCCAGCAACCGAGCCAGTTCAACCGTCATCGCTGATCCTCTCATTCAAACGCACGATTCTTCTCGGGAGAAGATAGAACAGACTTGCAAGAAATGCACTAATATATTAATGCATCAGATAGCGGGAGGAGGAGCTCCCCGCGCAATCGAGTGGAGGACACCATGAAATTCACCGCCGCTGCCCTGGCAGCTTCGGTCTCCGTCATCGCAACAATGGCGCAGGCAGAGACCTTCAGCATTCAGACCTCTTTCAATGCAGGGGACTTTTCGACCCAGTATCTGACGGAAACCTGGCTTCCGAAAATCAAGGAAATGACCGACGGCCGGGTCGAGATCCAGCTGACGCCGAACGGATCCGTGGTGCCGGCACGAGAAACGCCTGATGCTGTTGCGGCCGGCGTTTTGGATGGCGACTTCACCTCCGTGAACTACTTTGCAGGCCGCGAGCCGGCCTACGCCATCATGGGCGACCTCATCTCCGGTTACGACACGCCGCAGCAGATGATCGGTTTCTGCAAAGATGGCGGCGGCGAAGCCGTGATGCAGAAGGCAGCCGATGCCGTGACCGGCGGAGAAGTGCAGGTGGTTGCCTGCGGGCCTTATTCTCGCGAAGCACTGCCGGCCCGCGTGCCGATCCGCACGTTCGAAGATCTGGAAGGCAAGAAGATCCGCTCTCCGGAAGGGCTTGCCGCCGCGGTCTTCCAGGCTGCCGGTGCGTCGCCGGTATCCATTCCTTTCTCCGAAGTCTATGGCGCTCTGGAAAAGGGCATTGTCGATGCAGCAGACGCCTCGGCCTACGTCAACAACGACGCGACCGGTCTGCATGACGTTGCCCCTTACCCGCTTTATCCCGGCATTCACTCCATGCCGTCGATGCAGTTCACCATCAACAAGGCGAAGTGGGATGCTTTGAGCCCGGAAGACCAGAAAGCCCTGCGCGACTGGTGGTACGAAGCCATGTTCGCAATGGCGGCTGAAGTCGACAAGAAGGACCAGGAGCTGGCCGCACGGGATGGGGCTGGCGAGAAGATCGAAGTGATCAACTGGGCCCAGGAAGATCGCGACCAACTGCGCGAGATCGCCCGGAAGGAATGGGAGAACTACGCCCAGAAGTCGGACCTTGCCAAGGAAGCGCTTGACGCGAACCTCTCCTACATGACCGAAATCGGTCTCTTCAAAAACTAGCACCCGGCCAGTGACGCGTGCCCTTGCTTTCCACCTTGCAAGGTGAGGGCACGCAGCTTTCTTGCCAAAGCTCCTGCGCGCGCACAGTCTCGATGACCTGGCCTTGTGCTCGGCCGGATTCACCTGTCCGCTTCAGGTCTGCATTCAGGGAGAGATGATGAAACGCCTATTTGCGCGTTATGCCGATGTCATGGACAGTGTCAGTGTGTTCATCGGTCATGGCTGTTCCGTTCTGTTTTTCGCCTGTATCGCGGTTTCCGCGCTCGAGGTGGTGATGCGGTACGGGTTCGACAGCCCGACTGTCTGGTCGACGGAACTTGCCATGACGCTCTGTGCTTCGGCCTGGGTGCTTGCCGTTGGTTATGTCACCCAGCGGCACCGCCATATTTCCATCACCATGATCGAAACGCTGGTCAGTCCACGGGTCTGGCGCGTAATGCGCCTGTTGCAGATGGTGATCGCGGCTGGCGCGGTGATTGTCCTGACCATGGCCCTGTGGGATCCGATGCTGAAAGTTCTGAAGCGCACCGAGCACTCGGGAACCGCGCTGAACTCGATCCAGCCGACCTATCTCAAGATCCTGCTTGTCGCTGGTTGCGTTCTCTACATCCTCCAGCTTGCCGCCAACATCATTCGCTGGTGCCAGCGCACCGAAGGGGAGATCGCCGGTGGGCATTGAACTCATTACCCTTCTGATCGTCGTCGCGCTGCTGGCGCTGATGGCGCTGGGCGTTCCGCTTGGCATCACCACACTGACCGTGTCCCTGGCAACGGCGATCCTCTATTTCGGCGAACGTGCCGGTTTCTTCATCGTTGCTGCCAATGTCGGCGAGGTTCTGCACAAGTACGAGCTGATCGCCGTTCCTTTCTTTGTCTTCATGGCCAACGTCCTCGAGCGATCGGGGATCGCACAGTCACTGTTCGACAGCATGGCGATCCTGGGCGGGCGCTTCCGCGGTTCGGTCGCGGTGCAGACCTGTGTCGTCGCGGTGGTGCTGGCGGCAATGTCCGGCATCATGGGCGGCGAGATCGTCATGCTCGGCCTGATCGCGCTGCCGCAGATGCTGCGGCTCGGGTATGACCGCAAGCTGTCCATCGGCATCATCTGCGCTGCCGGCGCCTTGGCAACGCTGATCCCGCCCTCGGTCGTTCTGATCGTCTACGGTCTTGCGGCCCAGGTTTCGATCACCAAGCTCTTCGCCGCCTCCGCCGTGCCGGGGCTGATCCTCGCCAGCCTGTTCATCATCTACATTCTGATCCGTGTGCGCTTCAATCCGGCACTGGCACCGATCTACGACATTCCCGAAACCGGTTTGCCGCTGTTCCAGCGCGTCAAGTTCCTGAAAGGGGTTGTTCTGCCAGGGCTTCTGATCGGTGCCGTGCTCGGCGTCATTTATTCCGGTATCGCCACCGTCACGGAGGCCGCAGCTGTCGGAGCCGTGGGTGCTCTCGTGGTTGCTGCCGTCCGCAATGAGCTTTCGTGGAAGATGGCACGTGACGCCATGCGCCAGACGGTGCTGACGGTTGGGTCCATCATCTGGCTGGTGCTGGGGGCCGTCTCGCTGATCGGCATCTACAACCGGATCGGCGGCGGCGAATTCCTGCGCGGCCTGCTGACATCCCTTGATATCGCACCGATCCTGGTCATCGTCGTCATGATGCTGATCGTCATGGTGCTCGGCACGTTCCTGGAATGGATCGCGATCATCTTCATCACCGTACCGATCTTTGCACCGGTGGTGGTGGATCTCGGCTTTGATCCGGTCTGGTTCGGGGTGCTCTTTGCCATGAACATCCAGATCTACTACCTGTCGCCACCTTTCGGGCCAGCCTGTTTCTTCCTGAAATCCGTGGCGCCAAAAGATATCCAGCTGCAGGAAATCTTCGCCGCCGTGCTGCCGTTCATCGCCCTGCAAGCTGTCGGCCTGTTCCTGGTGCTGTTCTTCCCCGATCTGGCCCTGTGGCTGCCGAACCTGCTGGATTGAGGAGGTTGAGATGAAAATCACCGACAAGGATCTCACCCGCCAGGATGAGGATATCGCACTGGGAGAATTCGCGGACGAAGAACGCCGCGACGACCGGTTCGGCAACTGGCCGGAGGTTGCCGGCCTCGTCTTCACCCTCATCGTCATCTGGCTGACCTTTGCCTTCACCGGATAAAATCATGACGCACAAAGCCCCAAAAGACTTACGATCCGCGCGCTGGTTCGCTCCTGACGATCTGCGCAGCTTCGGTCATCGCTCGCGGATGATGCAGCTCGGCTACTCGGAAGAGGACTTCCGTGACAAGCCGGTCATTGGCGTGCTCAACACCTGGTCGGAGTTGAACACCTGCCATTCCCACTTCAAGGAGCGGGTGCAGGACGTGAAGCGCGGCGTCTTCCAGGCGGGAGGCTTTCCCGTCGAGATGCCGTCGCTCTCGGTCGACGAAAGCTTCACCAAGCCAACCTCGATGCTCTACCGCAACATGCTGGCCATGGAGACGGAGGAGATGATCCGTTCTCACCCGCTGGACGGCGTGGTGCTGATGGGAGGCTGTGACAAAACCACACCCGGTCTTGTCATGGGGGCGATCTCGGCAGGCGTTCCGATGGTCTATCTGCCAGCAGGCCCGATGTTGCGCGGCAACTACGCCGGCAAGATCCTGGGGTCGGGGTCCGATGCCTGGAAATACTGGGACGAGCGCCGGGCCGGCAACATTTCCGACGATGAATGGCTCGGGATCCAGGGTGGTATCGCCCGCTCGGCCGGAACCTGCATGACAATGGGGACGGCTTCGACCATGACGGCCATTGCCGACGCAATGGGGCTGACCCTTCCGGGAGCATCTTCCATTCCGGCGGTTGATGCGGGCCATCAACGCATGGGAGCCGATTGCGGCCGGCGCATCGTTGAGATGGTCTGGGAAGACCTGACACCGGACCGGATCATCACGGATGCCGCCTGCCGGAACGCCGCTGTCGTGGCGATGGCCACCGGCTGTTCCACCAATGCGGTCGTCCACCTTATCGCGATGGCGCGCCGGGCAGGTGTTGAGCTGTCGCTCGACGATCTGGACGCCCTTGGCCGGGTGACACCGCTGATCGCCAATGTGCGACCTTCCGGCAGGGACTACCTGATGGAGGATTTCTTCTATGCGGGCGGTCTGCGCGCGCTGATGAAACAGATCGAGGACCGGCTGGATCTTTCCGCGCTCACCATCACCGGCAAGACGCTCGGTGAAAACCTGGAAGGCGCGGTCGTCTATAACGACGATGTCATCCGACCTCTCTCCAACCCTGTGTACGAGGAAGGTTCGCTCGCCGTTCTGCGCGGGAACCTCTGCCCTGACGGGGCCGTGATCAAACCGGCGGCCTGCGATCCGAAGTTCCATTTCCACGAAGGGCCGGCCCTTGTCTTCGACAGCTACCCTGAAATGAAGGCGGCCATCGATGACGAGACCCTGGAGGTCACGCCGGACCACGTCCTGGTGCTCCGCAATGCCGGGCCTCAGGGCGGGCCGGGTTTTCCCGAATGGGGCATGCTGCCGATCCCCAAGGCGCTGATCAAGCAGGGCCATCGCGACATGCTGAGGATCTCCGATGCGCGCATGTCCGGCACCTCCTATGGTGCCTGCGTGCTGCATGTCGCGCCGGAAAGCTACGTCGGCGGACCGCTGGCGCTGCTGAAGACCGGTGACATCGTCCGGCTGGATCTCGCCAACCGCCGCCTCGACATGCTGGTGGAGGAGGTGGAACTGGAGGCCCGCAGAGCCGCCTGGCAGGCCCCCGTGCCACGGTTTGAGCGCGGCTACGGTTATCTCTTCCAGCGACACGTCACCCAGGCCGACAAGGGCTGCGACTTCGACTTCCTGCAATCCGACTTCGGCCGCACCGCCGGCGAACCCGATATCTACTGAGGACATCATGAGCGACTACACACTTTCCGACGACACCCGCGCGAAACTGAAAAAGGTCTCGACGGCCTCCGTCGCGACGGCGCTCTACAAGCGCGGCTTGCGCAACCAGTTCATTCAGGGTGTGGTGCCGGTAGCTCCGAAAGACGAAAACATGGTCGGTCAGGCTTTCACGCTGCGCTACATCCCGGCTCGGGAAGACCGCAATCCGATCACGGTTTTTCACAATCCGGACCATCCGCAGCGGGTTGCGATGGAAACCTGCCCGCCGGGCCACGTTCTGGTGATGGATGCGCGCAAGGATGCGCGCGCGGCAACGGCCGGTTCCATCCTGATCACCC
Source organism: Labrenzia sp. C1B70 (assembly GCF_000475395.1). Taxonomy (NCBI): domain Bacteria; kingdom Pseudomonadati; phylum Pseudomonadota; class Alphaproteobacteria; order Hyphomicrobiales; family Stappiaceae; genus Labrenzia; species Labrenzia sp. C1B70. The sequence continues at coordinate 39,603 of NZ_AXCE01000061.1, read as the reverse complement.
GGCTGGCGCTACGCGGCGCGGCCGGTGTTGTCTCCGACGGTGGTTTCCGGGACGCGGAAGGTATCGGCGCACTCGACATGCCTGCCTATTACGCCAAGCCGTCAGCTCCGACCAACCTGACCCTGCATGAGGCGCTGGACATCAACGTGCCGATATCCTGCGGCGATGCTCCGGTCTTTCCCGGGGACGTTCTGGTCGGCGACAAGGATGGCGTCATGGTGATCCCTGCACATCTGGCCGACGAGCTTGCGGACGAATGCACCGGCATGGAGAGCTTTGAGGATTTCGTGCTGGAAGAAGTGAAAGCCGGAACGCCGATCATCGGTCTCTATCCGCCAACGAAGGAAGAGAACGTGCAGAAGTACGAAGCATGGCGGCGGAAAACCGGGCGGTAGGGGGGCGTATACTCTAACCAACCCAAAACCTCATCCTGAGGAGCCGCAATGCGGCGTCTCGAAGGATGGGCGGCACACTCCGAGCGAGCAGCCCATCCTTCGAGACAGCGCTGAAGCGCTTCCTCAGGATGAGGTTGCGTGTGTGGGGCTGCGGAGTCCGATTGAACATAACCCCAATCAGCCCCGCGTTCTTTGCGGGCAAGCCTACCTTGCCGGCATGCCTTTCGCGCGGAAAAAGCGTTTCTGGGCGGCGATGCGGAACTGGGCGTTGGCGGCGCCATAGCCCTTGTAGCCGCCGCGGCGTTCGACAATCTCGAAGAAGAAGCCTTCGCCGTAGGTCGGGCTGTACAGCTGGAAATATTCGCCGTTCTCGTCTCGGTCATAGAGAATGCCCGAGTTTTTCAGGTCGTTGAGGAAGTCTTCTTCCAGCCCGAAACGGGCATCCAGATCGTCGTAGTAGTTCGGCGATATCACCAGCGGGGTGAAACCGTTGGCTTGCAGTGCCTTCACTGTCTTGAAGATGTCGGCGGTTTCGAAGGCAATATGCTGCACACCCGATCCGAAACCTTCCGAGATGAAATGCCCGGCAAGGGTCCTTCGGTTCTCCGCCCCGTTGAGCGTGATCCGCAGGCTGCCGTCATCATTTTCGATGGCCTGGCTGCGGACGAGGCCTGCCGGGTCGATGACATCCACCATGGCAGTCTTCTCCGTGTCGAAGATCGACCGGTAAAACAGAAGCCAGGTGAGCATCTCGTCATAGTTCATTGTCTCGGCGAGGTGGTCGATGCGGAGCAGGCCGGCATCACCTGTCGCCCCGTCCTGATCAACCGGTTCGAACTCGATTTCCCACACCCGTGACAGATCCTTGCTGTCGTCGACGAAATGAATGACGCTGCCGCCAAGAGCGCGGATCGCAGGGATCTTCAATTCGCCCGGCCCGACTGGCTGTTCGAAGGTTTTGGCCCCCAGGGTCTCGGCACGGGCAACAGTTGCCGAAGCGTCTGCAACCTTAAGGCCGATGTCACAGACATTGGTGCCATGCGAGATGTAGGACGCATGGGCGAAGCCGCGCGGGTCGGTGTTGATGACGATGTTGATGCCGCCTTGCCGCCAGAGTTCGACCTCCTTGGAGACGTGCTTGCCGGCCTTGTGGAAGCCGAGCGTCGTCAGCATGGCCGACAGGTCGTTTGCTTCCTTGCGGTCGGCGGCAAATTCAACGAACTCGATACCAGCAACCGGTACCCTGTCGGGCATTTCGGGAACGGGGATCCGGATGCCGGGTTCGGTTCGCCGGACCTGGTCCATCAGGTAGAGCAGGGAGCGGTAGCCGTCGACCGCAATGGATTTCGGCGAACCGCCACGGAACTGGTCGTTGAAGATCTCCAGCGAAAGCACGCTGTCATAACCTGTTGCCGCAACGGCCCGCATGAAACCGGTCACGTCCAGATCACCTTCGCCTGGCATGTTGCGGAAATGGCGGCTCCAGTAGAGCAGGTCCATGTTGAAGTTCGGCGCGTCGGCCAGCTGGACGAAGAAGATCTTGTCGCCGGGAATGGCCCGGATCGAATCTGGGTCTATCTTGCGCGACAGGGTGTGGAAGGAATCCAGGATCAGGCCCACGTTGGGGTGGTCGGCTCTGCGCACGATTTCCCAGGCATCGCGGTGATCGTTGACGAAACGGCCCCAGGCGAGGGCCTCATAGCCGATGCGGATACCGCTCCTGGCGGCAAGGTCACCCAGCTCTGCAAGATCATCGGCGGCACGATCGATGCCACCAAGCGCGATGGGAGATACGTTGGAGCAGATCAGCACAAGATCCGCGCCCATTTCCTGCATGAGGTCGAACTTGCGTTCGGCGCGGGCGAAGGTTCGGCTGCGCTGTGGCTCGGGCATGCCTTCAAAGTCGCGGAAAGGCTGAAACAGCGAGATCTCCAGGCCATGGTCGCGGACCATCTGGCCGACGTCCTTCGGACTGCGGTCAAACGCCAGGAAGTCGTTTTCGAAGATCTCGACGCCATCGAAGCCTGCAGCCGCAATTGCGCTGAGCTTTTCGGCTAGGTCGCCTGCGATGGAGACTGTGGCGATGGCGGTTTTCATGGGGACCTTCCGTGGGTTCAGTAGCCCATTATGCGGGGCAGCCAGATGACCGTTTCCGGTACAAATGTGAGGAGCAGCAGCACCAGCACTTCAACGAAGAAGAATGGCAGTATGGCCATGGTCAGCCGGGCCATGCCGACCTGGGCGATGCCTTCGGCGACGAACAGACAAAGGCCGAGTGGCGGGGTGATCAGGCCGATCATCAGATTGAAGATGACAAGGATGCCGAAGTGGACCGGGTCCACGCCCATGCCGACCGCAATCGGATGCAAGATGGGCACCAGCACCAGCATGGCGGCGATGCCTTCCAGAAACAGTCCGACGAACAGGAACAGGAGAATGGTGGCAATCAGGAACGTGGTCTTGCTGTCCACATTCAACAGCACCCAGTCGGTCAGCATGTTCGGAACGCGGTTGTAGGTCAGCAGCCAGTTGGCGGCAGAGACCGCAGCAATGATGATCAGGATGACCGCGCTGTCGCGCATGGCTTCGGAGAAAAGTCGTGGCAGGGAAGACAGCTTGATGTTTCGATAGACGAAGATGCCGAGGAAAAGCGCATAGGCGACAGCGAAACTTGCCGCCTCTGTCGGTGTGACGACGCCGAGCAGGATGGAGCCGACCACGAACACCGGCATCAGCAATGGCAGTATCCCGCCGAGAATGGCCTTGCTGGCCGGTTCCGCGGTCAGCCCTATTGCCTGATCGCCGTGATCGACCTTCACGGTCAGCATTACGAAGACGGAGAGGAAAATCGCCAGCAGAATGCCGGGAATGATGCCGGCAAGGAACAGAGCCGGCACCGAAACGCCGGAGACGATCAGCGCGTAGATGATCACCGGGATGGATGGCGGGATGATGGGCCCGATCACGGATGAGGCCGCCGTCAATGCTGCCGCGAAGGGGCGGGAATAGCCGTGTTTTTCCATCTCGGGAATGAAGACCCGGCCGATGGCGGATGTGTCGGCAACCGCGGACCCGGAAAGACCGGCAAAGATCACCGATGCCCAGATGTTGACGAGCGTCAGACCGGCGCGCAGCCGGCCGACCAGAACATTGGCAAAGGCAATGATGCGGCCGGTGATGCCGCTTTCGTTCATGACTTCGCCTGCCAGCACGAACAGCGGAATGGCAAGCAGGGGGAAGGAGTTCATGCCTTTGAACATTTCCGTTGCGACCACGCGCAGGGAATAGGGCGCTTCGCCATAGCCCATGAACACCAGCAAGGCTGCAATGATGGCAAGAGCAATTGGAACACCAGTGGCGAGCCCGATGAGAAGGATTGCGTAGATCATGCCTGCACCGCCTTGATGGCCGAGATGCGTTCAAAGAACTTGAGAGCGGCCGCCACGGCCAGCAATGCGCCGCCGATGGCGATCGCATACTGCCAGGTGCCGACCTTGGCGACCCAGACCAGCGAGTCGATGCCTGTGGTTTCCGCAAGCCAGTTGCCGGCTGATTTCAGGCCCGAAGCGTCAAGGTTGCCTCGGCGAACGGCGAAGGCATGCCCGGAGAAGGCGAGGGCAACACCGGTTGCGAAACTGACCAGGTCGACGGCCGCGAAGAGTTTTTCACGAACGGAGACAGAGAGAAAATCGGTCAGCACCGTGAAGCGGATATGCCTGTCCTGCAGATAGGCAAGCGCGAGACCGAACATGACACCGTAGATGGTCAGATAGATAGGCAGTTCCTCGCCCCAGGATACCGACTGACCGACCGTGTAGCGGCGGAGCGAATTGACGAAGATGATGGCGAAGACGAGGGCCATCGACAGGCCGGCTCCAAGCGCAAAGAGGCGCCGGGCAAATTCATTGACCGTTTTCATGTTCCAGGTCCTGCTTGTTCAGCTTTTGGCTATTCAACTGACTTTGATTGAACAGCCAAAAGCTGATCTTTTCCAACATTCCAGAACCCCGGGCGGCAAACCGCCCGGGGCCTTGACCGGATTACTGGCTCGCAGCAGCAACGGATTCCTGCAGGCGGTCGATCCAGACCGCATCTTCACCGAGTTCGCCGCGCAGATATTCAACAACCGCCGGCTGTGCCTTTTCGGCAAAGGCTGCGATTTCGTCAGCGGTCGGAGAATAGACCTGCATGCCTTCTGCCTGAACCTTGTTGACGCCTTCAGCCGTGCTCCACTGCTGGATGGAACGGCCCATGTTGCCGGCAATGCGCGCCGCACGGGCAACCACGGCCTGCTGGGCCGGAGTGAGCGACTGGTAGAACTCGTCGGAGATCAGGATGAAGTCGGCGGCGTAGACGTGGCCGTCGAGGGTCATGTATTTCTGCAGCTTGTGCAGGCCGTTGTTGTAGATCACGCCGACCGGGTTTTCCTGGCCGTCAACGACACCGGTGGAAAGCGCGTTTGGCAGTTCGGTCCAGGCGATCGGGGTCGGCTCGCCGCCGAGGCCTTTCACCATTTCCACGTAAAGCGGGATCGGCTGCACACGGAACTTCAGGCCTTCCATGTCCGCAGGCGTCCGGATTTCGCGAGTGCCGTTGGTGAAGTTCCGGAAGCCGGTTTCGCCATAAGCCAGCGTGCGCAGGCCGGTCTGTGCAAGGCAGTGTTCGGCAAGTGCATCACCGAAGTCACCATCCAGCACGTCCCAGGCAATGGTTGCCGAAGAGAAGGTGTAGGGAATGTCCAGAACGGACGCGGCCGGGCAAGCCTTGGACATGGCGCCGGACACCAACACGACCTGGGTCAGGTTGTCCTGGGCCTGGGCGACCAGCTCGTCTTCGTTGCCCAGCGCACCGGCCGGAAACAGTTCCACCGTCAGATCGGTTTCGCCTTCAACGATGTTCTTGAAGATATGAGCGGCAGCACCTTTCTTGGAGGCGGTCCATTCGTCCGGGTCGACATGGGCCAGACGGATAGTCTGAGCCTGGGCCGCGGCGGCGAGGCCGACTGTGAGAAGGGCAGTAGCTGCCAGGGATGAGAATTTGAAACGCATGACTTCCTCCCGTTTGCGTAACATTTTCAAAATGACCATTTCCGCTTTCGTGATGATGCGAAACCGGAAGGGGTTAAGCGTCCGCGGTCTCCCGCGGCATTTCGTCGAAGGCGTCGAACGTCGCCTTCATTCGGACCGGATCGGCACGCCGACCGGTAAAGAGTTCAAAGGCCCGTACAGCCTGGAACACCGCCATGCCTGACCCGGGGAGCACCCGGCAGCCGAGCCTTCTCGCGCCAGCCAGGAGTTCCGTTTCGAGCGGGAAATAGACGATGTCCGCAACCCACATGTCGGGCTTGAGCAGCGCGAGCGGGAACGGTGTTCCTGGTGTCTTGGCCATGCCGACCGGGCTTGCGTTGACGATGCCGGACAGGTTGGCGCAGCTTGCAGCATCAACGGTCGTGACCGGTTCCACGGTCAGTCCCTGACGATTTGAGCGGACCTGCCGGGCAAGTTGCTCCACGCGCACGGTGTCGACGTCGAAGATCTTCAGGTGCTGGACACCGCAATCCGCCAGCGCGTGGGCAACTGCAACGCCGGCTCCACCAGCGCCGATGAGAAGCACCGTCTTCAGGGACACGCCGATCATGTTCTGGCGAAAACTCTCGGCAAATCCCCACAGGTCGGTGTTGTGGCCAATGCGCTTTCCATCCCGGAACACGATGGTGTTGACCGAGCCGACAGCCGCCGCGTTGGGCGATAGCTGGTCCAGCAGCGGGATCACTTCCATCTTGAACGGGTAGGTCACGTTGAGACCGTTGAAACCAGTCACTTCGGCCGCGTGCACAATAGCTTTCAGGTTCTGTTCGTTCTCGGGAAGCGTATCGACATCGATAATGCGATAGACGCCGCGCAGACTCTGTGCTGCTGCTTCGGCCATGTGCATTTCCGGCGTCCTGGAACGGGCAATACCCCTTCCGATCAGGCCGGCCAGTACGATGTTGCTTGCTGCTTCCACCCAGGTTCCTCCCAGAAACCTCATTTGGCAGCCCCGTTTTCGGGGTCTGTATGGCTGGAGATCGCATCTCCTGATTTTCAAAATGTACTAACCAGTTAATTCAGTCAAGGGAAATGTACTGTCCGGTTAATTTGGGCTGGTAACCCGGTCCGGGCTGGTTTAGAAAAAGGCATGTCGATCAATGAGTCTGAGCTGCCGGAAAAAAATTCTTCACGGGGTCGCTGGAAGCAGGACCCGGAGGGAGTGCGTGCGAATATCCTGGCCGTCGCCCTGGAGGAATTCTCCGCGAACGGTCTTTCCGGTGCCCGCATGGATGAAATCGCGGCCAAGACGCGCTCATCCAAGCGCATGATCTATTATTATTTCGGCGACAAGGAGAGCCTCTACCTCAAGGCTCTGGAAGCGGCCTACAAGAAGGTGCGCAAAGGCGAAGAACAGCTGGAGCTGAACCATTTGCCGCCAAGGGATGCACTGTCGAGGCTTGTGGCCTTCACTTTCGATCATCATCGCGAAAGCCCTGCGTTCATCCGTCTGGTCATGATCGAAAACATTCATCATGGCCGCTATCTCGAGCAGTCGGACGAGATCAAAAGCCTGAACGAAGCGGCGATTTCCCAAATTGCCGGCATTTATGCAAAAGGGGTGGCCGAAGGCGTCTTCCGCGATGGCCTGACGCCTTTGAGGATCCATTGGCTGATCTCGGCCATGAGCTTTTTCAACGTCTCCAATGCGACGACCTTCTCCATGCTGTTCGGTCCGGAATTGCAGTCGGCATCCGGTCAGGTTTCCCTCAAGGGCGATGTCTGCGAAACGGTAATGCGTTTCGTCGCTGCCTGATGTTCGAGCGCCAGCAAGGCTCTTCTTCTGTACCCACCTTCTAGTTTCCTCCCCCGATCCGGAGGCTGCTCAGCCTGTGGCGGCAATTGACAGCGCTAAAGAAACTATATAACTAGAAATATAGTTATATTAAATGAGGCGCAGATGGATCTGGAAATTGCAGCGCAAGGGTTTGCGGCACTGGGCTCGGAAGCCCGGTTGCAGGTGGTGTTGACCCTGGTGAAAGCCGGGCAGGGTGGTTTGACGGTCGGCGATATTCAGACCCGCACGGGCATGCCTGCGTCAACGCTTGCGCATCATCTGAAGTTTCTCGCCTCGGCAGGCCTGGTGTCCCAGGAAAAGGACGGCCGCTCAGTCATCAACCGGGCAGCCTATGGCCATCTGGAAAACCTTGCCGGTTACATCCTGAAAGAGTGCTGCGTGGACGAAAAGGGTTGTGAGTGCCCATCCCCGCAAAAGGAGCCCGCCGATGTCTGATACGATGAACAACCTTCGGCCGAGTGGCGGCGGCGCAAGTTGTTGCGCTCCGAAGACCGCCTGCTGCAACACGCCGGCTTCGAAATGGTCCCTGAAGTCTCTCGCCGTTTCGAAATACCTTCTGTCGACCTGGACGATTGTCGTCGGCGGTCCGTTGCTGGTGCTGTTGCTGGACCAGCCGCACTTCGTCGCTTTCGTAACCTTCGCGCTCTCCGCCTTCGCGGGAACATTGCCGTATATTGCTTTTGCCGTTGCTTTGATCGCCTGGCTCAAGGCGGCCGGCGCAGAGGCGTTTGTCGGACGTGCGTTCGAGGGACGCGAGACACAGGCAATCTTTCTCGCAGCCCTGTTTGGTGGTCTTGCACCGTTCTGTTCCTGCGAGGTCATCCCGTTTATTGCCGGTCTTCTGGCGGTTGGTGCGCCGTTGTCAGCCATCATGGCGTTCTGGCTGTCCTCTCCCTTGATTGACCCGCCGACATTGCTGATCACTGCCGGTGCACTGGGATGGCCCTTTGCCGTCGGCAAGGCGGTCTTTGCGGTGGCGCTGGGTCTTTTCGGCGGTTTTTCCGTTGCACTTGCGCTGCGTAGCGGCTTTCTGGCCAATCCGGTGAAAATCGGGGCGGCGACCGGTGGCTGCGGCTGTGGCGCTTCTGCGAAGACAGGGCGGCCGGTCTGGCAAATCTGGAAAGAGACCGAGCGCACCGACAAGTTCCGGATCGAACTGAAAGCCAATGCACTGTTTCTGATCAAGTGGCTGGCATTGGCGTATGTGCTGGAAGCAGCTCTCGTCACCTATGTCCCCGCAGACCTGATTGCGCAGGCTGTTGGCGGCGACGGGCTGGGGGCAATTCTTCTGTCCGCATTGATCGGCATGCCTGCCTATCTCAACAGCTACGTGGCACCGCCACTTCTGGCTGGTCTGATGGACCAGGGTATGAGCGCCGGTGCCGCGATGGCGTTCATGATTGCAGGCGCTGTCAGCTCGATCCCGGCAATGGCTGCCGTCTGGTCACTGGTCAGGCCGCAGGTCTTTGCCGCTTACATCGGTCTGGGATTTGCGGGTGCGGTGCTGTCAGGTCTTGTTTTCCAGCTGATCTTTTGAGGGAGTGACAATGCGTACGAACGTTTCTGTCACGGTCAGAGCCGATGAGGCTCGCCACAAGCTGCTGGTGCCGGTCGGCTTGCCGACGCCACACCAGATGCCTGTCGGTTTCGAGATCAAGGGCGGAAAGCTGGGCCTGGCCGGAGAAATCACTACCGGCCAGATGGTGGCCGTGGTGACGGTGGAACCCGGGGCAGACGTTGTGGTGAATTACGAATACCGCGACGAAGGGCCGGGCTATCCTGAAGCAGTGTTTGCGCCACTGCGCAACCGTTTTACCCGGGCAGCTCAAGATCTCGTCTATGATGCGATCAACATTGCCGACAGTCAGCCCGACGGTCACGCTGCCATTCAGGCGCTCGTCAACGCGGCGGCCGAAAAGTTCCGCTATGCCCATCCTCAGGTTCGTTTCAACGAGGGGTGCGAAGAAGTGCCCTATCTGTCGTGCGGGCTGACCGAAGGGTCCTGCGTCGACATCAACACCTACCTGATCGCCAGCCTGCGTGCCGCCGGCTTCGAAGCCGGTTACGTGACCGGATACTTTTTCCCGCAAGAAAAGAACGGCAGCTGCGACGACATGCACTGCTGGGTGGTGACACGGCATCAGGGCGTGGTGCTGGAGTGGGACATTGCCCATCACCTGAAGATGGGCACACGGGAGATCTGCTGCGGGCTCAACCCGAAGCCGGGTGACCGGGTTGCGCTGGCCCATTCGATGGGGCTGACATTTCCCGAACTGGGGATCTTCTGCGAAAAACTGATTGCAGAGCCCGTCTGGCTTTCGCCGGACGGGCTGGAAAAGGCGGAGATCACGATCCGACGGGATATCGTCTGACGTCGACAGGGGAGGAGGTCTCTCACCCCTTCTTGCGGCTGAAGACCATCTTCTGGTTGGCGAGGCGTTCCGGCGGGCCGATCCAGGCCCAGGCCAGAAGTGCCGGCTCCAGCTTGGACACGGTGATCCGGTGCATATGCTCCGGCGGGTTGAAGATCATCGAACCGGGGGCATAGACCCCCTGGTGATTTTCCGAAACCGCTCCTGAAACGCAGATATAGCTTTCCGATATGCCGCTGTGAGCGTGGGCCGGATATGTACAGCCCGGTGCGAACAGGACCAGGCCCAGAATGACGTCCGTCGTCAGAACCGGTCCGTTCGGTCCGCAGATTTCCGCGTAGGCATACGTCTTGTCGAGGCCGCGCGGCACTTTCTCGTAGCCATACTGCCAGATGAGATGGTCCCGGACACTTTCGATGGCGCGCACCAGCGGAGCGGTTCGCTCCTGCTTGCCCTCGTCAAGGGCACGCCGGAGATGTGCCGTCACGGGTTTGTGGGCCGGGGCATCGAAGCGCATTTCCGGATCGGATTTCAGCACCCGTCCAATTGCCTCGCGCACCGCGCGCTGATGAGCCCGAATCTTGTCGCTGCCACCGGACGAGAGGAACCGGTAGGCCTCGTAGAATTCCCGCAAAAGATAGCCCCAATCCGGGAACTCGGCGAGGCGGCGGCTGGCCAGAGGCTGTTCTTCCGACATGTTATTTTCCAGCACGGCTTGTCCTCCCGCACCCTGATCACGATCGGCCTGAGCCTATCGGAACGGAGCGTAGCGGCTTCTCTCTTTACGGCAACCGAAAATACATAACCGTCATGCGCGGTTTGCGTCAGAACGTCTCTTGCGCTCGCCGGACAGGCAGATAATCTGGCCCTCCATTCCGCAGGACAGAATTCATGACAGTTGTGATTGTTGGAGCCGGTATTTCCGGACTTTCCACCGCTTGGGCCCTGACAAAACGAGGCGTGCCCGTCACGCTTCTGGAACAGGGGCCAATCCCCAACCCGCTTTCGGCATCCGGTGACCAGCACCGTATCATCCGCCGGGCCTATGGCGGCCAGGGCGGCTATCAGCGCCGCATCGGCGATGCCTACGCGGCATGGGACGAGATGTGGAACGACCTGGGTGAGAAGCACCTCGCCGAAACGGGATTCATGCTGTTGTCGCAGGAACCGGGCGATGGCGGCGAGGTCTATCGGGACGGTCTGGTCGAGGGCGGCTATCCGTTCGAGGACCTGACACCGGAAGAAACGGCGAAACGGTTTCCCTTCGTTGATCCGGCGACGATCCGTTATGGCGCTGTCAGCGACGAGGGCGGCGTTCTGCTGTGCCAGAAAATTGCTGCCGGAGTGCGCGACTGGCTGATCGCCAAAGGAGCTGATGTGCGCGAAAACGCACAGGTGACTGCCGTCGACACATCCGCGGGCACGGTGACCCTTGCCGATGGCAGCACGGTCTCCGGAGAGCATGTGATCGTGACGGCCGGCGCCTGGACGCTGGGGCTCTTCCCGAAGCTGGACATCAGCCTGACGACTTACCGGACCGCGGTTGTCTATCTGACGCCGCCTGAAGATCTGCGCGAGGCCTGGGAACGATCGCCGGCGATTCTCGATCCGGGCGGGCCGATCGACGGTTACATCCTGCCTCCGGTCGCCGGAACCGGCCTCAAGTTCGGGGCGGGTATTCACAAGTACAAGGCTCCGCCGAACCAGGATCGGATACCGGTTGCAGGCGAAGGCGAGACCCTGCGCGACTATTTCTCTCCGCCGTTCGGCCGGATCAAGGAATACCGCGTCGATGACGTCGTCACCTGTGCCTACACCTTCACCTCAGACGAGCATTTCTTCGCAATGAGCGAAGGCAAGACCACTGTCGTCTCGGCCTGTTCCGGACATGGCTACAAGTTTGGTGCCGTCGTGGGGCAGAAACTGGCGGAAGGCTTTACCGGCAACGACATGGACGCTGCGCGCGTGTGGCTGGAAGCACGCGATTAAGTCATCTGGCGTAAAAAAGAAGGCTCCGGCTTGCGAGATTGCCGGAGCCTTTTCTGTTTCGGCTAGTGCCGGGAAGATACCATCCGCATCATGATGCCATCCTTCAGGGCAATATGATGGTAGAGCGCTCCCAGCACATGCAGTGCGATCAGCACGATGAAGAACGGCTTGCTCAATTCGTGGATTTCTTCCGCAGTGTGGATGCCGCCGTACCAGGCAAGAAGTCCGGTGATCGGTGCCAGCAACATGAGCAGATAGAGCAGGCCGTGGACACCCCTGGCGGCCAGTTCCTGGGCTCTTGAAGTGGGGAGCGGGGCAGGGACGCCGAATTTTGCCCGCACCAGAAGACGAATGACAGTCAAGGCCAGAACGGCAATGCCAACCCAGATGTGGGCGTTGGCCAGAAAGGCGGTTGCCGCATCCGGCACGCCGCCGTCGCGCAGCACATGTTTGAGATCGCCCATGCTTTCGCCGAAGATCAGCTGAAATAGGATCAGGGCGGCGATCACCCAGTGCAGAATGATATGGATCGGACTGTAGGACGCTGGCTGTGTCGTGGACATGGCGCGCTTTGGCTCCTCGCAAAGAAAAGAAATGCCAAATATTAGTGCCACGCCAGGGCAGGCAGAGGTATCGGGGATTTGTACTATTTGGTAACAGGTCCAGGCGGTTTTGCGACAATTGAAACAAACGGACCTGTGCCCAGCGGTCAGGCGGTTTTTGAAGGACGGGAGGCATCATGCCAGCTGAGATCAGAACGCTGACGGGCGAGGAATTGACAGCTGCGCTGAACGATCTTGCGCGCCTGAGGATATCCGTCTTCCGCAGCTGGCCATATCTCTATGAGGGGTCTCTGGAGTACGAAGCCGGATACCTGCAACGCTATGCCCGGACGGAGGGCGCGGTGATTGTCGGTGCATATGACGGCAGCCGGCTGGTTGGCGCGGCGACAGGTGAGCCGCTCGGAGCCGAACTGGAGGCTTTCAAAACCCCTTTCCTCAAGCAGGGACTGGATCCGGAGAACGTCTTCTACATGGCCGAATCCGTTCTGGATCCTGCCTACCGTGGCCAGGGCATCGGCCATCGCTTTTTTGACGAGCGCGAAGCGCACGCCAGGCGGCTCGGTTTCGGTGAAGCAGCCTTCTGTGCGGTGATCCGCCCGGACACGCACCCGCTGAAGCCGGCGGACTACGCCCCGCTCGATCCGTTCTGGCGCAAGCGCGGTTACGAAAAGCTGGAGGGTGTCGTCGTGACGTTTCCCTGGCGCGATGTCGGCGAGAACGAAGAAACCGACAAGCCGATGCAGGTTTGGCACCGGAACCTTTGAGGGAACCCGGCGACCCGCTGACCGGTGAACGAAGTTTTGGACAAAAGAAAACCGGGGCCTGGAAACCAGGTCCCGGTTTTTTTGTTTCCGGCGCGTGGTTACTGCAGCGTCCAGCGGATGGTGACATTCGCGCTGATGGTTTCCTCGCCCGCCTCGATCGGCACATCGGCGGATTTGGCCATCATCATGCCCTCGGCCCGCATCATGTACGGGCGCGGCATTTCTGTACCGGTTTCCGTGATGTCGGCAATGGCGCCGAGATCGACACCGGCAGCGGCAGCAAAGATGCCTGCCTTGTGCCGAGCGTCCTCGACGGCCTTCTTGCGGGCTTCATCCAGTATCTCGTCGGCATTGCTGACTTCAAAGCGGATGGAATCGACCGAGTTTGCACCGCTTTCGACGACAAGCGTCAACAGCCCGCCAAGCTTGGCCAGATCGCGGATCTTGACCTCAACGCCGTTGCGAACCTCATAACCGGCAATATCCGGCTGGCTGCTGGAGTTCTTGGAGTGATCGTAGCGCGGGTAGATGCCGAACCCCTTGGTCTGGATGTCCTTGGCTTCGATGCCGTTTGCTTTCACCGCTTCAATGACCTTGGCGATTGCGGCGCTGTTTTCAGCCAGAACATCGGCAGTGGATTTGCCGGTGGTGACGACGCTTGCGGAAATGACGGCCATGTCGGGGGCAACGGAAACTGCACCGCGGCCCTGCATGGTGATCGTGCCGGCCGGCGCCGGGGAATCCTGCGCGACAGCCGGCGCGGCACTCACGAGCGCGGCACTGAGGCCAGCGGCCAGAACAGCCTTGCGCAGCAGGGAGACGGAGGGGAAAAGAGGGGCATTCATATGAACTTATCCTTGATGGAAACAGTTTGTTCGATGGCCGGACACTCGCTTGTGATTGCGGCGGCGTAATGACGGTTGTGTTCATCTGCCGTTCATCGGTAAAACCCGGCAGATGTCCTCGAAGGTCGTTTGAAAATCTTCCCCGGAGGCCTAACCCGTGGTGCCGGTCTTGCCCGACAGGCCGCCGACCTCGCCGGTCTGCGACAACAGAATCGCAATCGGCCTGGAACCTTCGAAACGGGCGCAGACGATCACGATCATCACCGTCAGCGGGACGCACAGAACCATGCCGACAACACCCCAGATCGCCCCCCAGAAGGCCAGCGACAACATGATGACGAGGCCTGACAGATTGAGGTTGGATCCCATCAGGCGCGGTTCGACCAGATTGCCGATGGTGAACTGGATGAGGCCGAGGCCCGTCGCAATCGCGATGAAGGGACCCAGCGTGTCGTAATAGACCACCGCCAGGAGGCTCGGAAAGATCACGCCGATCAGCGAACCGATGGTTGGAATGTAGTTGAGCAGAAAGGCGATGAAGCCGAACAAGGCCGCGTAAGGCAGGCCGATGGCGATCAGAACAAGGCTGGTCAAAACGCCCGTGGCAACGGAGACGGCGGTCTTGATCGAGAAATAATGCATGATCGAGCGGTTGATCTCGGCCCGCATGGCAAACGCGGCTTCAGCCCGCTCGGGCGAAGGAAACAGGCGTTCGAACTTGCGGTCGAATGTCGACTGCTCGAGCACCAGGAACAGGACGTAGATGAACACAAGACTGGCCGACCCGGCCAGCGTCGTCACCAGGCTCGCCCCCGCGGTCACCATGCGCGGCACGATGGAATCGGGCAGAAGGTCCTTCAACTCGATCGGATCATTAAGGTGCAGTTGGGTGGATGCCTGGGTGAAGAGTTCTTCCAGCCGCCGCTGATAGGTTGGTGCGTCCAGTGCAAGCTGGGTGAGATTGACGGTCACGATGTCGAGCACCACGGTGCTGGCAAAGAAGATCGTCAGCAGCGCCAGTGAAAACGACACCAAACGGGGCAGGCGCCAGCGGCCAAGCGGAATATGCGCAAAGACATGTGCCAGCGAGTTGATCATGTACCAGACGATCAGCGCGATCACGAACGGCAGGATGAGGGACCGCCCGACCACCAGCAGCCAACCGATCATGCACACAAGCAGGACACTCAGCGTGGCGGTGAGAAGCGGTGATCGCATGGTGGCTCCGGCGGGCGAGTTTGGCAGGTCTGTTCCCCGGGCGACTCGTCAAAGGCCCGGCTGCCTCATTTAGACCCGATGGCGCAGGCGAACGGAACCGCTTTTTCCATCAAGGCGATCCAGACCTTTTGAGAAACGCTTCCACCGCGCCAGTTTCCCAACCTTTTTCACCCTGCCGTTGCAAAGCACTTGCCCCGGAGATTGGCCATGGTATAGGGAACCAGACGCAGGGCCTTGCAAAGGCTTCGCCCTGCCGTGGGCCTGTAGCTCAATTGGTTAGAGCCGTCCGCTCATAACGGATTGGTTGGGGGTTCGAGTCCCTCCAGGCCCACCATTTCCTTTAAAATCAATGCCTTAGTCGCTGTTTTGCCGTGGTGGGACATCATGGTGGAACATCGCGATGATTATTCCAGGCTACCTAAGCCGCTCTAGGCACGGCGTTTTCTACTTCCGCTGGCCCTATCCGAAGGACCTTCATCCTCAGACACAGTCATCAACAATCAAGGTGTCGCTGAACACGAGAGATCTGCAAATTGCTCTGTCGCTAAGCATGGACCTGAGATACGAAGCAAAGAAGGTACTTCTGTTCGGACTTCGTCACAGGATGACATACGAAGAGATCCGCAGGCTGATAAAGCAGCACTTCACGCGACTTCTCGATAGCAAATTCAAGAGCATCGCGGTACATGGCCGGCTGCCGTCAGACGTGGTCCTGGCGTTGCAGAATGGTGCGACATTCGCCCAGCAGATTTTGGATGGATCGGATGATGACCTGATCGGTTCTGCCGAAGCGGTGAGGGACCTGCTCGCTAAAGAACAGGGACAAGTCGCTGTTGACGGGGCCGACTTCGAAACGGTTCGCACGGAGTACGTTCGCGGATACCGGGAGTACTGCAACGAAGTCCTGGCGCATGATCAGACCTACGAAACGATTGATCTGCGGACGACAGATACCCCGCAGACTTCCTTGTCAGATCCGAGGCTGTCGCGACCAGCACCATTGTGTGCTTCCACGGTAACTCTGGCAGATGTGATCAAGACCTACTCGGAAGAGGCCGGTGTAGGTGCGCAGTGGGCACCCAAGACCGAGTTGGAAAAGCGAGGGCACTTCGACCTGATCTGCGAGGTGCTTGGCAGTAGCAAAGATCTTTCAGCGATAACGCGAAACGACGCGCAGGCGGTGAAGAAGGTACTGCTGAAGTACCCGACGAACCGACACAAGAACCCGAAGACACGCGGTAGGCCCCTGTCGGAGGTTCTGGAGTTGAGGGATGTCGCAACTCTGAATGTGCAGACCATCAACAAGTACCTTCAGACCTACGGCACGATGTTCGAGTGGGCGCTTCGCAACGGGTATTTGGAGAAGAACCACTTTCAAGGGCTGACGATCAGGCAGAGTTCCAAGAACAAGACAGACCGAAAACACTTCGATCAAAAACAGGTGGCAACCATCATGGAAGCACTTGTCGGACCGGATACGCCGCTGGTGCGGAAGCCCTATCAAAAATGGGGGCCGCTCATCGCTTTGTTCACGGGAATGCGGCTCGGTGAAGTGTCTCAGCTCAACCTCTCAGACCTCAAACAGGAGGGCAGTATCTGGTACTTCGATGTGAACGACGAGGGCGACAAGAACGTGAAGTCCGCTGCTGGCATTCGCACGGTACCAGTGCATGTGCGGCTGATGGACCTGGGGCTGTTGTCGTATGTCGAGGAGCTCAAGACCAGAGGAGCTACAAGGTTGTTCCCGGAGTTCACCTACACCAAGAACAATGGTTACGGCCGCAACCTTGGTCGCTGGTTCAACGAGAAGTTCTTGCCTGCGCTGTCGCTAAAGTCAGAGGAGTTGGTGTTCCATAGCCTACGGCACACTGTAATTACGAACATGCTGCAGCAGAACGTTCCGATGTCGATTGTCCAGGCGTTAGTCGGACATGAAGCAGGTAGCGTGACAGACCAACATTACCATGGTGGTTACACAATGGAGCAGTTGCACGATGCTATCCATAAGCTGCCCTATGGCTGGCACACCGACAATGTAGTTCAGATACAAGTCAGACGTGATGCTGTCGTCGAGATGTAGTTGATCAAAAAGGATAGATACAAACAGTGTATCTGTTGCCTGATCTGATTGTTGTAATGCAGTCATTTGATTGAGTGTCCGGAATTGTTGTAGTATTGCTATATTTTATGGTAGCTAATAATGTATCTATTATTATAGTTGTCTTAATAGATATCATCAGATCGTATCTAGTATCTATAACCTGACCTAGATTGTCTGAGTTGTATCTGTATCCCGTCCCAAGCCGAGCCTGCGTGACCTCGGCGCGACCGATACAAGGGGTGTAATCCCAGTATCGGTCGGCTCTGGCCCTGCGGTGTCGCGGCAGCCAGTGGGACGGGAACGCATCAGCGACAATCTAGGGAACCTGTCTGGTTTCCTGACCTGAGTTGCCTTGAGCGTGATCTTGTAGAGCCCGTCGATAGTTTTCTATCTAATACGAGACAGCGAGGCGTGACCTTCCAATTGAGCTGATCCCTTGCAGCGGTCGCAGGCGGGACTTTGCGACTGGCCTAGTCGCATCAAAGGGCAGTTATTGTGCACGAAGGTAGGCTTCTTGCGTAATGGATCATTTGTGGCGAAAGTGCAGGATCCTCATATTGCAACCTTATGCGCCTGTTCTAGGGTGCCCAACCGAAAAACTGAGGCGTGTAATGTTCAACAAGACCTGGGCGAATGTGTTCCTCGCACTGTCCGTGCTTTTCCTTGGGGCCTTCGGGTACTTCCTCTGGGCAGATGGCAATGGGCAGATGACCTCATTGATCGCAGTGGCATTATGCTTGGTGGCATCCCGCTTCGGCGACCTGAAAACGCTTAAAGTTACACCGGGTAGTGTTCATGCAGAAATGCAATCGGTAGTAAAAGAGGCGAAGGCTACTATTGATCAGCTTCATTCTCTCGCGATCAGCCAGTCGAAATTCATGCTTCAGATGAACCAAGCGGAGGGACGTTGGGGGGGAGCTTCACGCGCAGAGAAAGACCGAATTCGATCCGAAATCCTGTCCATTCTTGTGAAGCTTGAAGTCGATAGGGACGCAATCGAAGAGGTGAAATCCGTTGAGTATCCCTACCAGCACTTCGACTACTGTAGTGCCGTAACCAAGAACTTGAAGGGAGCTTCAGGATTGGGTCTCTCCCCCGCACAACAAGAAAAGTTCAACGCGTTTTTCTCTAGTGACATCAGGAAGGGCATTGGCTTCGAGCCTAGCCCCAACGAACTCGAAGAGTTCCTCCAAGAGAACGACCTAATCGACGACGAGGTGAAGGAACGACTTTTGGACTATCGGCAGTTTCACGAACACCAAACGCACAGGCGAAAGAGCGACTACGTGTTGGGTTCTGAGTGAGTGGCGAAGGGTGACAGCTCCATAAAGGGCTGACGCACGATCACGTTGCCAGCGCGCGGTACACAGACGCCCTACCGATCTTGAGCCGCTTCGCGATCTCGGAGGCTCCCAGTCCCTCGACCTTCAGTTTTTTTACCTGTTCGACGTCCACGCTCGGCTTTCGCCCCCTGTAAACGCCTTTGGCCTTGGCCTTGGCGATGCCTTCCATCTGACGCTCCCGGCGGATGTTGGTTTCGAACTCCGCGAACACGCCCAGCATGCCTAGAAACGCCCTGCCAGCAGCCGATTTGGTGTCGATAGGCTGCTCCGTAGCCTGAAGGTCAACGCCGCGCTCCTGAAGCTCCCTGACGATGTCCTGAAGGTCTCCGATGGAACGGGCGAGGCGATCAATACGAGTGACCATAAGTGTGTCACCTTCGCGCAGGAACTCCAGCAGTGCGTTCAGCTCTGTCCGGCCAACTCGAGAGCTCCCGCTGACCTTCTCCTCCCGTACGATCTCGCACCCGGCCTTCTTGAGGGCTTCTACCTGGATGGAAGGGTCCTGCTCGATTGTGCTCACCCGAGCGTATCCGTATTGGGTCATGACAGCCTCTGTCTCAGTAGGGTCTAGACCCTTTACAGCAAGTGTCTCAGAATTGTCAATATGATCTTATTGGGACGGTTGTTCTGTCTCGTCAGACTGTCTCTCTGGAGTGTACTCGATTGAAACAACGCAATGATTATTTGCGCTTGCTCGCTGAAGCTTTCGGGGTTGCGTCTATAACAACAATCTCGGAGGCTTGTTCACCGGCAGCCAGGCGGTCGGCTCGAATTTTTTGAATGGTATTCAGTTTGTCACCCATATCGCCATAGTCCATGATGACGAATACGCCTCTATTCGTTCGTGCTGCCTCTTTGTATATCTCTAGTTGTTTTTCGTATCCGTGAACTACTGTTCCGGATGATCTTTTCATCTCAACAACAACTCTTGCGTTGTATCCTTGTGAGTATTTGAAGTCCATAGGGCCGCCCCCCATGTTTGCTTCGGGGCTAATGTCGATGTTGTTGGCTTCGCAGTAGCTGTCGGCGATTGCATAGTATATTAGTTGAGCTGCGCGTTCTTTTTTGGGTTTGTCGCCAATCCAAAGCTCCTCCCAGAGGTTGCCGTGCTCGACATGTTGCTTGAACATGTTCAGTGTGTCTCTAACAACCTCCTCGATCACCGTGACCCCTCCGGCAAGATCGTACTTCTTCGTGCTCTCGAATGCCTTGAGATCAGAGCTCAAGATTTCTTTTAGCTTGTAGTAGCCGAGTGCGTCATCGTTGGGGTCGTAGTTGCTAGTTATTCCCTTTAAGGCTGCAAGGAGCGCGTTCAACGCATCTGGCGACTGCAGTGCCGCCCTCTTGAGTGCCTCTTTGCGCTCGGCCACAGTCGGCGTTGCTATACCGGCAAGCAACGCGTTTACCCGATCCCTGATATCGCGATTGGCGGCTGCGGCTTCGTCTATTTCAGACCAGTCTTTGGCGTCGGGCAGTGCTCGAACAATGTCTTCAGGTACCAGTACGAGGGCTCGCTCTTTACCAGCTGCCGAAGTGTAGTGTGGCAAGGCTATGGTCTTTGCGCCCGTGGATAGTTTGGTGGGGATGCCTAATTCTCCGCACACTTCGTTGGTCAACGTGGAGAGTTGAGGCTCGATAACTCGCGAAGTCAGGTCGCTTATTGTGTCAGGTCCAACTTGCTCCTCAAAGAAACCCATCAGTGAGATCATTTCGGGGTCTCTTGCCCCGAGCTCGATTATGTCCTTCGTCGTTCGAAGGATTGTGTCTCGCAGCTCTTCGGGTCTGGATGTGCCTGCTCTGTCACTCCCGCCGTACCCAAGTCCATTGGCGGGCGGCTCTTCAAGGCTCAGAAGTTTCTGAGCGCCCTTCCATGCGGCGTCACCTTCCCCTTGGCTGATGATGAGTAGTCGAATAACTTTCGTGAAATGATCTCGGAAGGCGTTGTAGGCGTCTGTTCGAATGACTTCGAAACTCGACTTGTCCAGCAAGATGGGGTCGACAAACAACTGTGTGTCAACGTTCAGGAATGGGTCGACTATTCCTCTTTTTTTGAGTTCGGCTTCATCAATATTGAAGTGCTCGGAGAAAAGTATTGGGTCTTTTATTTTTGCCATTTATCAATTGCCTCGCAAAGAGAGACAACATCTTGCAACCCATATAGCTAGGATGCAATCAGAAACTGTATAAGTGCCGGTGGAGGGGATGCCTATTCAAGGTCACTCAATTGCTTGCTGCGGAATGGCGCTCGGCGGCGCTTTGGTTCGCGCTGATATGAGAGGGGTATGGGGGGCGTCATGACTGACGTGGGTTTAGATACCCCCGCGAAAAATCTCGTCGTAAAAACCGGATCGACCTATGGATCGTAACCGTTCCGACACGGTTCGCAAGGCCCCTGTGAGCCTCTGGGAGCGTCACTGGCTGCGATCTACGGTGTGGCCGCTATGGAGCACCCCAGAGCCTTTGGAGCTCGTCCTGTGGTCGCTGTTTTGTTCTGCCACTCAGCGGGTGCGGGCGCTCTCAACCTCTTGCCAGGCGCAGTCTTGCAGTTCCCTGCTGTCGCGTCCGCAGAACCAAATCGTTGCTGGTATTTGCCAGTGCGCCAACGTCTGCTCCGCGAGATACCGGTGCCGTAAACAGGGGCTAGAGGTCTTCGCTTCTTTGCAGATTAGTATGATGCCAGGTCGCAGGTTTAGCTCACTGGCATAGTACAAGCTTTGACCAACAGCCTCAGCCCACTTCTCGCTGAAGTCCACCTCGATAGCCAAGTCTTCAGACACGCAGTCTACCTCTGTCCGAGTTGGTAGTTGCACGCTCGTGTTGAACTCGTTGCACAACACTATCTGGTACTCTTTCTCAGACCTGTTTGACGTGCCGCGATTGCTCTCTGCGAGCGCCGTCGTGACACCTAGAGTGTAGACGCAGGCAACCGCTAACAGGTATGCCAAATTGCAACCAGCTTGCATTGGTTGTTGCATCAGTCAGTTCCTTGTGATCATTGCCTGTTTTCAGCTACAGTGGGGTCACTGCGATGTGAAAGCTTGAGCTGACACCATTGCTACTGCAACAGCGACAGAGTTCAAGTACATCGCCCAAAAACGGTGCCTGCTGAAGGTGATGACTAAAGTTTGTCTATCGAGCTCTTGTGCTCAGATCGGTCCACATGTGCGTACCGCTGCACCATCGCAATGCTCCTCCAGCCTCCCAGCTGCTGCAACACCCGCAAGTCCTTGTTTGCCATGTAGTGCCAAGTTGCCCATGTGTGCCGACAACCGTGCGGAGTGAAATGCTCAAGTCCAGCGTGACGTACTGCAGTCTGGAACGCTGATTTGATCCGTGTGCCAGCGGACGTGTCCAGCTCTACGTCCTTCTTCGGCTTTGTGTACGGTTGCTGGTTTTGTTTCCGGAATACCGCGCCAGATCTGTGTGGTAGGTCTGACAAAGCCTCCACCACACGCACGTGTAGTGGTACCCCGCGAGCCTCTCCGTTCTTTGTCCGAATGAACGAGACGTGTCGCCGCTCAAGGTCCACCTGCTTCCAATCGAGGTACAAAGCCTCCCCGGTCCTGGCCCCGGTGTACAGCATGAACAGCACCAGAGGTCGTAGTGACGGATTACAGGCCGCTAGGAGGCGTTCGGCTTCGTTCTTGGTCAACCAGCGTGGCGACGAGGCTGGCGGCTGCCTGGGACGCATCACAGTACGTTTGCTGCACCATCCTTTGCCAGCGGCGTGGTTCAACACAGCGGAGACCGGAGAATAGAACTGCCGGTTCTGTGTCGAAGGTGCACAATGCCGGTACAGTTTCATCGCGGACATATCGATTGCGTCTTGCGAGAGCGTCGAGAGCTTGTTGTCACCGAGGGCACAGATGATCCGATGCAGGAACCGCGCTTCTCCACCTCTCGCGATGTAGTCCTCTGCAGCGTCCCGGAAGGTCTTCACCGAGGCGGGGCCGTAGATCGAAGCTTTCAGTAATTCCGCTTCACGGACAGCCATGATCTCCTGAGCGGTGGCCTTCGAGGTAACGCGGGTGCTTTCATAGACCTGCTGTCCGCGTACCGTACCTCTGATGTACCAGTACGGACGTTTGTTCCTTTTGATGAGCTTTAACGACATGATGTTCTCCGAGCTTCTTGGCTCGAAGCATTCAGCCCATCCATGGATAAATCAAGTATTTATTTGTGTAATTATCAAGCAATCATCAGGTATATTATTCAGCTTACTTATAGATCTGCTCTCTTTTTGTGATTAAGTACACGATCAACTGCTTTAATTATCGCCAGTCTTAACTTGTTTCTATTTGCGCCACTGTGAAGTTCTCGATGGCAGTTCGGGCAGACAGCGACCGCGTTACATACTGTGTCAGGTCCGCCCTCTGCCAGTGGTCTGACGTGATGTACCTCCAGGAATGGGCTGCCGTCGTCCCGTTTGAACGGTGCCGGTTTTCGACAAAGCTCGCAGATACCCTGGGCTTGTGCTTCCACCCACGCCTGAACGACAGGATCTCTTTTGTAGGTACTCGCCGTCCTCGGCGCTTTATCTACCGTTTGATGTCCTGGTGGAGGTCCAGCGTCTGCACCACCGCCTCGTTTCAGTTTCACTCGTTCTGACTGCAGTCGGACCTCGAAGTCCTCAGGGTCTGCTACAGGTGCTTCGTGAATGTCCTGTCGGCCAAACACTTCGTTGATTATGCGAATAAGTACCGTCGCAGGTCTGCCGATGTGGCCTAGCGGCTTGTAACCGTCGATTACATCCATGCCGAGCGCCTTCATCAGGTACGAGATGTTATGCATTCTGCGCTCGTAGGCACTCTCGGTTCTGCCTGTCAGCTCTGAAGCTAGTACCGCTCTTCTAACTTCGGACTTGTTCACAGGTGTACCGGTCAACTCTGCAGTTAATATCGAGTGGTACGCCACCACGCATGCTCGCAACTCTTGCTCAGTCCAGCCCTTCTGGCTGCCTGCTGCAACAATGCCACCGTTCGAAGCATGCTGGTCTGCCATGTGTTGGATCTCCCCTCGAGCGTTTGTCGTTCTCAGTACAACCCCGCCAGGAGACATGAAAGGGGTAGTTGCACGGCTCGCTGCGTGTGTGTTTCAATGACGCTACCGACTGGAACGAAGAAGAAGCACAGAACTGCCCTGAACAAGAAGCCCAAAACGGTGACAAGCCGTCCGTCGGGTTGAACGTCGTCGCATGACGCGTCGGCGAATAACCATGAACGGAGAATTACAATGCGATACGCGATTGTTGATGGTCAGCGCCGAGAAGCGGCTCGTGGCCTTGAAGGAACGTGCCCGGGCTGTGGTGACCCGCTACAGCCCCGCTGCGGAGAAGTTCGTGTTCACCATTGGGCGCACCGTGGCACGCGGCACTGTGACCACTGGTGGGAACCTGAGACGCCCTGGCACCGCGCGTGGAAAGACGCATTCCCTGCGGACTGGCAGGAGGTCCGTCAGCAAGCCACTAACGGAGAATGGCACATAGCAGACGTCAAGAGCCCCCACAGAGGCGTTCTTGAATTTCAACACTCCCACATAAGCCTGGATGAACGGCGCTCCCGAGAGTGGTTCTATGGACGCATGGTATGGGTGGTGGATGGTCTCAGGCTAAAACGTG
Organism: Labrenzia sp. C1B70; assembly: GCF_000475395.1. NCBI lineage: Bacteria > Pseudomonadati > Pseudomonadota > Alphaproteobacteria > Hyphomicrobiales > Stappiaceae > Labrenzia > Labrenzia sp. C1B70. Next base: position 15,511 of record NZ_AXCE01000061.1, on the reverse strand, counting down.
ACCTACCGGCATTCGAAGAGGCGCTACAGTCCCGTCACGCCGCGTCCTCAAGACCGATCCTTTACGACGTACCCATAGTGGGCAATCATCTGCTGGCTCGTTGGCTTGATAGTCACGTGTCTGTTTTTTTCGACTTTGGTGACCACGACTGGGGGAACCTGTCAAAGAGGGCTCGGGAGCCGATTGTGTGGTGGTTCCGTGGCGAAAGAAGCCACTCTCACGCGCGTTTGGTGCCTGTGCGTGTCAGTAGCCTGATTGGCCACTACCGCGATGCAGAAGAGAGTTTGAAGTTGTTGGCTATACCGGCTGCGCCAAGGCCACGTGCAAAGTTGACCTCGCCACCTTCACCGCAAGGTCGGAGCAGGCAGGCGGACTGGCGTACCCGGTATCGTGCTTGGAACGGCATCGGAAGAAGATTGTAGCTGACTAGACCTTGATGATGGCTTAGAAGGGGAACACGACGGTGGGACATCGTGTTCCACCTCTCACTGCTGCAGACCAACGATCTCAAGGCGTTAGGGTACTGGTGGGCGCTCCCTCCGGGCCCACCACTCCACTTTTTGGGTATTGATTTTCCTGCATTTTTTCCTCTTTTTGACCCACTCGAATTGCGGTGGGGAGAAAGTGGGACATTTTTGCGTTCCGTTGATATTTCCAGACGATCAAAAGCGGACTTCGCCAGCCGTTTCTGTTCCACCTTTTTCGTATAGATCCGGGCAGTCTTGGAATCGCTCCATCCGAAGACGGCCATGAGCTGGTATTCGCTGGCACCTGCTTCCGCCAGCACCGTTGCTGCGGATTTTCTGAGGCCATGTGAGGAGCACTGTTTCAGGCCAGCCGCATCGCACCAGTCCCGCATTTTGTTGCCAAAGCCGTTCGAGCTGAACGGTTTACCGTACTCGGTTGTTAGAAAGGTCTCTTTTCCGTGAGGGGTGCTCAAGAGAGTCTGCTGAAGCTGGTGAGTTATAGGCAGGTCAATTTCAGCATTAGGGTTTTTTCCGGAGCCTTTTTGGGGAGTGAACAAAATGCTCCCCTTCACAAGGTTCTTCGGCCCAAGTTTGACAACATCGGAGCGACGGGCTCCGAGGTTCAGCATCAGTTCAAGGGCGAGGCGTGCCTGAGTTCCGACTGGGTGTACTGACCTATAAGTGTCTATTTCAGCCCGCGTCCACGTGTGAAAACCATCCGAGTGATTGATTTTCGTAACGCCGGTTGTTGGGTTGCCCGTCAACGGGAAACTGCGAACTATATCGTCATTCGCCAGGGCCCAGTTGAATAGGGCTCTTAGATACTTCACGAGCTTGTCCGCAGCTGCCGGAGTTTCCCGGCGCTTCATCTGGCTGGCTTCGACATCAGACTTTCTGAGTTTCTGAAACGGCAGATGGCCAACTGCCTCGCAGTAGCGACCTAATACGCTGTGTTTATCCCGTTGTGTCGCTTTATCCTGCTCCTGAAATGTCTTGGATCGCTGGTACTGGAAAAACAGCCAGCCAATTGAGCCTGGCTTCCATTCGTCAGAGCGCTTCTCAGTTGAACGCTCAACGTCTCCTGCCATCACACGATGGTATTCTGCGTTGAACGCCTCGGTGACGCTGCCATTCTCATCCAGATAAGCAGACTGCATCCGGTATTTGGGCATGCCAGGTCGACGCAGATAAAACCGGACGTTGCCGTGCCGGTCCACATCTGCCGAACAGTATTTGAACGGGATTTTTTTCCGGTTAGCCGACCGCATAGTCGAACGGATTTTCGGCGTCTTCATCTTCAACAGTTGAGTTCGCTTCTGTAAGATCGTGAAGGCTCGACCGGAGGTCATCAACGAACCACCGCCTTAGCCCACCAATCTTATAACCTTTGGGCATCCAGCCGCGACCGACCCACGTGTCGAAAGTTGTCGGGGAAATGTCCAACATGTCGGCGGCGGTTGAACGACTAACCGCCAGTTTTGCCGACCGAGTGTGTTTCTGGGAGTGGAGCATTGCAGGCATGGAGACGGTCAAGCTTTTGAAGGAGAAAGGGCGTTCGTTTCGACAATCGGCTCGATGGTATTGTTTTTGATGAACTCTTCGATCGCCCCTGTGGGAATGAAAATACCCCCGCCAATTTTGACGTATCTGAGCTCCCGATTTTCAATCAATTTGCGTATCCGGCTTTTAGGCCAACCGGTGCGGCTGGATAGCTCATTCACCGTTTCAAGCTCTACGGTCATTGTGCCCAAATCTCTCCGATAGTATTTGTTGTACCGAGTGATGCGAATTTATATCCGAATGAATTCAATGTACACAAATGGGTACTCGGATCAAGTCTGTTATGTCTGATATCGGCAAGCGTTTGGCTATCGTGCGGGAACGTGAAGGATTTTTGCAAATCCCATTCGCCCAGGAATTGGGTGTTTCTCAGAGCGCTTATAAAAATTATGAGCGTGGTGCCAGACCTGTACCAGTCAGCTTGATCGCCAGGATTTGTGAGGATTATGGCGTATCGCCTGCTTGGCTTCTGCTAGGAGAAGGGCAGATTAATAGCGACATGAATGGTGAGCTAGTTGAAGCCGCTGTTCTTGCTGTGGAAAAATTTGCGAAAATGAATGATTTGGAACCACCCGTTGAGAGAAAAGCGAAATTAATTCGATTTGTATATGAAGAGGTAATTTCTGGAAGAGATTTCGGAGATAAAGAGCTCAAGCGAATATTTAATACAGTCATGTGAGAGCTGCATGAAGAGCGAAAAAGCGGAAGTTATTTCTGAAGCACTTCTTTCGATGTTGAACAAGAAATTTTCGGAAACATCTAAAAGAGAAGCCGACGATAGTTTGTTTAGTGGACTCTGCTTCTATCGAAAAAAACGTCGAATTCTGAGTGAAGAAGAAATTCTCCAGTTCTGGAAGCGAAATGTGATGCGCAGCAAAGTCGTTTCTTTGTGTGCGTTGATCATACCATTTTTTGCGGCATTTCTGCTGTTTCAGGGGGTGTTGGAGGCAACCACCATCTGCTGGGTCGGGCTTGGTGGTCTGGTTATTTACGCGTTTTGTCAGCTCTTGCTGATTGAGGGACTCGAAAGGCTCCTGGGAACTTGGAGAGCCGCTTCGTTCAAAGAAACCCGGAAGAATGGCGAAAAGGCGTGGAAGTTTGTTGACGCGTCTGAGCTGAGTTTCCCAACCACTTCACGCGTCGATAAGGCCGAGGGGGCTTCGAACTAACGCTTCCATTGCGCGGGCGCTTGCTGTTCGCCTCACTCTTAAACTTGAATTGTGCGTCTAGTAGACGTACATTCCGCCGTGGGGTTGCCCTTCGAACCACGCGAGCAAAGGAGGCGAATATGTTGGGAGCAACGGAGCTGGCTTCTTCTCTGACAGAGAAGAGCGATGCCAGGCTGAATATCCGCACCAAAGCCTCGATAAAGGCGGCTATTGAAAAGGCCGCTGAGCTTTCCGGCATGGATCTCAGTACATTTACGACAAACGCGGCATTGCTGCGTGCACAGGATGTTATTGCAGCCCATGAACGGACGGTGCTGGCGCCGGTCGATCATGCCGCATTCTTTGATGCTCTTGAGCATCCGGCCGCTCCGACAGAGAAGCTGTTGGCCGCGGCGAAGCTGCACAAGGAGATGGTTGCCGACAGTGAGTGACATATCTCGGCCTCTCAAATTCGAGCCGTTCGATCCAGACAAACACGATCGAGCGGCTTTTTCATGTGGTGTCGACCAGGTTGACAATTATTTCAGGAAAACAGCAAACAAGCTCCAGAAAGCCGGAAATGTTCGGGTGTCTGTGCTGCTCGATGCGGATGAGCAATTGCTAGGCTTCTACGCTGTCAACGCGCATTCAGTCGATTATGCCGAGTTGCCAAAAAAGTATGTTCGAACGCGGCCGAGCCACGGTTCGATCCCGGCTGCCTATATTTCAATGATTGGTGTTGACCAGAGATTTCAAGGCAAGGGACTCGGTGGCATCTTGCTCGTTGAGGCTTTGAAAAACCTCGCCCGTGCTTCCGAGACACTCGGCATTGCTGTGGTGCTCATGGATGTCTTGAATTGCGGAAACGAGGAGGCAACCAACCGGCGTCTCGTCTTATATACCGGCTATGGTTTTACACGGCTGGAAAATGACCCGCTTCGCCTATTTCTTCCCATTCAGGATGCGCGGGTTTTGTTGACTAAATGAGGTCTCTGCCCGGAGCAACGCCATGTCGATTAGGCACTATTTACAGAAATTGATTAGTGGCTGTCGTTAATAAGCAAAAACGGCATTTGCTTTAATAAGGTTGATGTGCCTCCCGTCTTTGGATCGCCCCTTGCGGCCTCTAAGCCGCCCCAGGCAGCAAGCGCCCCCAGGTCGGTCATTTGCCGGTTCTCGGCTAGATCTGCAAAGCAGTTGTTCTCGGCCAGTCTCCCTATCCAATCGAGGATTGAAGCGCAGCGCCTCGATATTCGAGCTCACGACGTCGGCTTTCGAAGTCGCTCGCTACTTCCGTGTCGCGCTTGTATCCAGCGAGTTGCTGCTCGATCTTCTCAAGCTTGCCCAGCATTCGACTAAGCAGCTTACAAGCGGAAAAGTCCGCGACGGGACGGCGCTCGACGTCACCCCACCACTCTTCCAAGGCGGTGACACCTTTCTCAAGGAGATTAATTAGGACAACGTCTGCTGTCGCCAGCCTGGCGACCCCCTCAAAGACACGAAGGCGGTCGCCCGCACGCGCGTTCATGTGATCGATCGCTTCGAAATACGCACGAGCAAAGTCGAAGCGCTGTCCTATCAAAGTGTTGAAGTAGTGCTGCTCAAGTCGTGTCCGACGGATCTTAGCCGTGATGCGCTCCACTGCTTCAATAGCGAGTTCTGCGATTCGATCGCGATCCCCCCTAATCCGAGCGGTGCTAATCATTTCGCTATTGGCTCTCAGATGCGCGGCAAGCGAAATGTCGCGGTCGGGCTCATTGGAGATGCGCGTTCTGGTAAGTTCCCGTAACCCACTCCAGTCTTCAATCTGGGTCTTCGCCCGAATCATGTTTGGCAGTAATTCCGACTTGGTGCAGCCAAGCTTTGCTGCTGCGTCTAACTCCCGGTCGGCCTCGCGGAACTTTGGTGGTCGCGTGCGGAGAAGCGCTGCACCGAGAATACTCGCGGCGTCGCCGTTAGTCGGAAACTTTTTCCGAAGTTCTTTCCCGACGATAAGTGCCTCGTCAAAGCGTTCGTCGTTCCACAGTCGGACGATCGACCGTATGCCTGCTCCGACCTGACGCTCCTGGCTTCCACTACGTTCGTGCGCACGGCCCACAGCCACTTCTACCAAACGCGCGGTGTCACCGAGTTGCCCTCTGACCAATTCGACAACGGCCTGTAGCTCGTCCGGAACGCTGATGGCGGTGTCCCCGTGACCTTTTGAAATCGTCGACATCAAGTGATAAGCTTGTAGACTAGCGATGTACTCTCGAACCGCCCTTGGCTGCATTTCAATTACCTCTGCGATGTCGCCTAGAGTTGTTTCGCCAAGCAACAGGACGGCGTAGAGTACGCGAGCCTCCATGCCGCTCAGCCTAGCTAGCTCTCGCTCAAAAGCGAAACGCCGGATTTCGTCGCCGTCGCGCCCTTTCCACTTCTCCACCACCTCACGCCTGTTCTCGCCAAGTTTTACAAGCCTTACAATTGATGCCGCGAATAGCGGTGATCCGGACGAAGCATCATGGATCTCATCTAGTTCAGCACCTCGATAGGGCTGAACGCCAAATGCGGTACACAAATTAGCTAAATGCGCTTCGAAGTCGGGCCGCTCCAGTCCTCTGATTTTAACGATCGCTGTTGGCGGCAGTCCTTGATCTATTCGCGACGTCATGAGTATTCTGGACGGAGGTAATTCGTGACCGACGGTTCTAAGTGCGACGCCGTTGAGAGCTGCAACGGTTTCCTTCTGCTCGTCGGGAGAGAGGGTGTCGAGGTCATCTACGATGACCAAAGTCGGGATTGTAGAGAGTGCTTCAACTAGTCGGTCGCCCACTTCGGCGAAGCTCGGTTCCTCCTCTGCGACGGGCATTTCATGGCTGAGTGCCTTTAGCACCTCGTTGAACAAAGAATCGAGATCGTTGAAATCTACTCGAGATGTGGGAACCATCCGGCCGCGCAGTGCAGAAAAGGTCTGTTGCTTAGCCGTCAACCAGATGACCATCTCGACTCCGCCCGCGCCCGTCTCTATCACTTCTTCAGCGAACCGATAGGCCAAAGTCGTTTTTCCGAGCCCGCCGATGCCAGTGATCAATCGGACGGGACTGCGGATGTCCCCAACCCATCTACGCAGTTGCGCTAGTTGTTCTTCGCGACCTACGAACTCTAGCAAGTCGCTATCGCGGGCCGGGAGATGCCCCTGGACGGCAACCTTCGCTAGACTTGTTACTTGCTCTGGGGGAAGACGTTCCGAATGCAGGAACAGCCAGTCCTCGTGCGTGTTCGTCGCGGGCCGGCACTCATCCCGTATTCTAACGTAGACTTCATCGTTGAATGTTCGTTTGCTGTTCGACTTTTCCGGCCCCTTACGGACTAGTTTAACGGGTGGCGCGCCTGCAGACCGGCGGGGAATGAGAAGTAGACCAAGCAATACTACCGCGCCGTCCGTGCAGGAAAACTCAAGCGTATGATACAGGCACTCGATGCTGGTGCCGGCGTAGCTCTGGAGTGTCTTGTTTAGATCGGCACAATTGAATTCGTTTGTAATCCCCTTGATACGACTACGACCCTTATCTGTGACACCGAAGAGGATATAGCCACCATAGGCATTGTGGAAGGCGACGGCATCCTTCACAATTTCGGCTATTGCGATACGGTGCGCAACCTTGTCTGCGTCGCTAAAATTTTCCGGCAGACTTGGCACTTGAGCTTTATAGTCCCAAAGTTGGCCTTCGCAGTCGAACGGACGGCCAGCGGGCAATAGCAGGTGAAGGATATCCTGCGTAAGGGTATGATTGTCGACAGCAACCTTTAGTGCGTCAATGACGTCGTCAGTACTCAAGTTTCCCCCAATAAGTCTCATTGTTTTTTTATCCAATCTAGCAACCTTTACGCTAGTTTGCCATCGACTCGGGAGCGACAAAGTTGCATTCTGAATGTTCGGGTAATCATCGCCAAGCGTTCAGGGGTGCGGGCTCGAAATTATAGCTAAATGAGCTTTATTCAATTGAGTGTAGGGTTATAGCAGGTGGAAATTCCTGGTACCAATCGCGCTGAAGGAACGGTTAACGCATCTACCGTCGCGATAGAACCTCTACGCAAACGACGACTCAGTGGTGAGCTATACGAGCGCGACGCAAAGATCGCGGTGCTGATCGCCGAACTGGCGACCCTTCCACGAGAAGATCTGATCGCCAGGGCTGCAATCTCGAAACGCTCCGATCCCGGGTATGTTCCCAGCGAATGTCTAATCTATTTCATTCGCGCAAGCCGACGCGACAATAATGAGGCATGGTTTGAGCGGATCTATCGTATTCTGATTGGGCGCGTGCTGCGTAGCTTGCCAAAATCGGAAAATCCAGACGGAAAGACAGAGTCCCTGACGCGCGGAATTGTGCGTGACAAGGTCTTCAGTCGGTTTGTAGAGCTGCTTTCGATGGATCGTGGTACTTATATTGAAAAACTTGACTACTTTGAAGTGCGTTTCGACGGCGCACTCGCCAGCCTGCGACGCGATGCGCAAGAACAAGCGTGGCGTGATGAGAACCGTTCCCGGCCACTCGAATACGACCGGGAGAGCGGCGAACCGTCCTCCGAGGTAGAGGCGGCAACGGGGAGCGACGATCCATTAGAGAGTTCTGATTTTGATGATGAAGCTTACCGGGTACGGTTCGAAGCAGCGATTGAAGCTCTACCCCCAGAACAAAGTAGGATCATTCATATGTTGAGACAGGGCTTCCCCATCGACTCGAAGGTGCCGGATGTGATGACCATTTCCAAGGCGCTAGGTCGCTCCGAAAAAACCATCCGAACATATCGCGACAAGGCATTTGCCGCCCTTCGGGTGACTATGGCTGATGGAGACGACCGGTGAGCCCCGCGGGCGAACGACCGTCTCGGGAGACCGTGCTCGATGACTTTTCGGTCGAAAGCGAACCAAACCGGTCGACCTTGGACCGCTATCTGCGGCTTTATCCGGAATATGGCGAGGAACTAGTCGATCTCGCGCGCGAATTAAGTCGTGAAGTCCTTGATGACGAATCGTCACTTTCCGATGATGATCAGGCACTTGTCGATGCTGCCTGGGCGCAACATGCGGCCGCTTTGCCACCCGAGTTCTCAGATCCATTTGTAGCGCTTACCGTTAACGAATGGCGGGCGGTAGCCCAACGCCTTGATGTGCCTCGGCAAGTGGTAACCGCTCTGCGCGAGCGGCGAGTGATCTTCTCAAGTATTCCGCGTCGGTTTCTGCAGAGCTTTGCCGAGGCTGTGCGCAGTTCCAGTGCGCAGTTGGAATCGGTGTGGGATTTGGCGCAGCCAGCAGGTGCGCGCAGCTATAAGGCGGATGGCAAGCCAATGGTAGGCGAGCAAGTGACCTTCGAGCAGGTGCTGATCGACGCAGGTGTTTCGGCAGAGAAACGCGCCTGGTTGCTGGGTGAGACTGACTGATATGGACGCGGTTGAGCTCGCAAGGCAAATTGCCGCCGAGCTTCATGTCCGTCTTGTCTCATCTGGCGCCGATCCCTGGTCGCCCTACGATTTTGCTGTTGCAGAAGCAAGGCGACGGGGGATTGACGTCGAACCAACGGCGGCGGGAGCGGCAGTCCTCAACGGTGGCCGTGCGACGTTCGTCGCAGAGGACGAATTGATTCTTCACGAGAATGTTGGCTCTCCATTCGAACAGGCATTTCTGGTTGCGCATGAGATCGGGCACGTCGAGCTTGGCGACGACCCGGATGATGAGCCGGCGATAACAATTGATCCGGCTCGGGCAGCTGATGCTTCGCCGGTCGGAATGGACCGGGTTGTTGATTACGGCCGTCGGCAACGACGTGAGGTCCAGATGGACCTCTTTGCGCGCGAATTCCTGCTGCCCCGCATCGTGGTGCGGACGCTCCACGTTGACGAAAAGCTCTCCGCGTCCGATGTCGCCACCAAGCTCGGCGCGCCGTTTGAGGTGGTCGCGCAACAGTTGCTCGACGCCTTACTGCTGCCTTCGATACCTCCTGCAATAGCGACATCGCCATTGGAACGTCCACTCAACCCGCTGCAAGCAGCGGCAGCAATGCATCGGGGGGAGGCCTATCTACTGGAGGCGGGTCCGGGCACAGGGAAGACTCAGACGCTGATAGCGCGCGTCGAAGGCCTATTAGAAGAAGGCGTTGATCCGCGACGCATCCTCCTTCTGACCTTTTCGAACAAGGCGGCGGGGGAAATGTCCGAACGTATTTCGCTACGGCGCCCAGAGGCGGCCGCCGCGATGTGGATAGGCACGTTCCATGCGTTTGGTCTCGATATTATTCGCCGGTTCCATGAAGAACTCGGCCTGCCGAAAGATCCTCGGATGATGGACCGGACGGAGGCGGTGGAGCTCTTGGAGGAGGAATTTCCGCGTCTTCGACTCGAGCATTATCGAAACCTCTATGATCCGACCCAGGTCATCGCCGATATTCTGGCTGCAATCTCTCGTGCGAAAGACGAAGTTGTTGATGCTGGGACCTATGCTGAATTAGCAAACAACATGCTTGCGAAAGCTGAGAAACGCGAAGCAGCCGAGCGAGCGGGCGAAGTTGCTCGTGTCTATGCTGCGTATGAGCAGCTTAAGCGAGATGCGCATTGCGTAGACTTCGGCGATCTTGTGTCGATGCCGGTTCAGTTGCTCGAAAGGGATGCCACTATATGCGCTACACTAAATGCGCAATACGACCATGTCTTGGTGGACGAATATCAGGACGTGAACCGAAGCAGTGTGCGGTTGTTGAGCGCTCTACGGCCAGACGGACGCAATCTCTGGGTGGTCGGCGATGCCAAGCAGTCGATCTATCGCTTTCGCGGCGCTTCTTCCTTCAACATGATGCGCTTTGGTGTGGAGGATTTTCCCGGCGGCAAACGCGGGCGATTGAAGCTTAACTATCGTTCCGTGCCAGAAATCGTCGCTGGCTTTTCGAGCTTCGCGATCACAATGCGTGCCGGTGACGCAGATAGTGACCTGGAAGCGGAGCGGGCCGTAAATGGGCACATGCCCGAGTTGCGAAAAGTGAAGCGCGCCGAACAGCAGCAGGTTGCTTTGGCTGACGCAATTGAGGAACTCCGCAGCGAGGGCCATGCGTATCGTGAACAGGCGGTACTTTGTACTGGCAACGAGAAGCTGTCGAGGATTGGGCAGGACCTCGAACGCCTCGGAGTGCCGGTACTCTTCCTGGGAAGCCTATTCGAGCGCGATGAGGTCAAGGATCTACTGGCGATTCTGTCGATCCTTGTCGATCGGCGTGCCATGGGTTTAGTACGTATTGCCTGCTGGCGAGAGTTTGCCTTGTCTTTCAGTGATGTGGCGGCGGTTTTCGAGTATCTGCGGACAAACGATCTCACACCGGCAGGCTGGTTCCAGAAAATCGAATCAATCCCCGGTGTGAGCGACCCGGGGCGCAAAGTGTTCAGCCAGCTTTCGGCAGTGCTGGAAGGATTTGATCAGACTGTATCGCCTTGGCACGTGCTCGCAACACTATTGCTCGATCGCACGCGCATTGCCGCGCGTCTTGGAACGTCGGAGAAACTTGCCGATCGAACGCGTAGCATCGCGATCTGGCAGTTTTTGAATTTCGTTCGAGCGCAGCCGGCGGGGCAAGGCTTGGCCATCAGTCGCCTGCTCGATCGCGTACGCAGGCTTGTTCGTCTAGGCGACGACCGCGATCTGCGTCAGTTGCCAGCGGCGGCTCAACATCTGGACGCGGTGCGTTTGATGACCATTCATGGCGCCAAGGGGCTGGAATTCAGCGGTGTTCATATTCCCGGTCTTAACAGTGACACTATTCCGCGCACCCCACCCTCACCGCCCTGTCCAGCGCCCGATGGCATGATCGCGGGTGCCGAAGGCAGCGCTATCGAAGCGTTCTATTCTGGTCAGGTCGAGGAGCAGGAGTGCCTCTTTTATGTCGCCCAGTCACGCGCTCGGGACCGCTTGATCTTCTATGCGCCAACGGAAAAGAGCAACGGTCACAACAGACCGATTTCTCCGTTCCTGGATCGTCTTGGTGTCACGCTGACTCGGAGGATGGTCACGCCCCAGCGCATCCTTCCCACAGCGGCGGATGCGCAGGACATCAATCTCGTGGTCGACGGACGACTTAGCTTCGGCGCTCCTCAGATTGCTCTGTATGAAACCTGTCCCCGCCGGTTCTTTTACACGCACGTCCTGCAGGTCGGTGGCCGAAGGACAGCAACGCCTTTCATGCGTTTGCATGAGGCGGTTCGCGCGGTAGTCGAGGTTATTATTGCGTTGGACGTCCCCCTTTCGGAGAGAGTATTGCAGGATCACACCACCGCGGCGCTCGCTGCCAACGGACTTGCAGAGCATGGCTATCGCGCGGAATTCCGCGATCTGGCGTTGGGAATGCTGCGTTTTCTGCTTAGTAACCGGGCCGGTGCAGCGGGTGAGGCGCCGGAGGCATTAAGTATCGATTTCAGCGGGGAGGAAATCATTGTTCGCCCCGATGAGATTTTGGTGCGGTCAGATGGAGTTCGCTCCGTACGCCGCATTCGCACTGGCCATATGCGTTCTGCAGAGAGCAAGGATGTCGGTGCGGCGGCATTGATTCTGGCGGTTCGGCAGGCCTGTCCTGGTGCTGTTGCGCAGCTCGTCCATCTTTCTGATGGCGAAACCTATGACCTTTCGTTGTCAGAGCGCGAGTTGACGGGGCGCAAAGAGAAGTTGGCCAAATTTCTGGGCGATATCCGTAGAGGACGGTTTCCGGCCAAGGTTTCGTCGCGTACCTGCCCGAATTGTCCTGCCTTTTTCATCTGTGGGCCGGTCCCCGGCGGCCCCTTGAAAAAAAAGTTCGCCTAACCTTACCGGTCGGCGAATCTCGTTCCGATTGGACCTTTAGAGCCGCGGCACCGCCTCGGTCAAACCTAAGGATCCAATCTTATGAACACTGAAGAACTTCTTGAATACGACGACCTCGGCGACGCCCTGCGCGAAGGCCGGGCATTGCGTCCGGCGCGGGGATATCGCTTTCTCCTCGCGCAGGGCGATCTTAACTTCCAGCCCCACGTGGTGAGCGATCCTGTGCCGCTCGGCCGACAGCTGCTGGAGGCCGCTGCACTCGAACCGCGGGACGGTTACAGCCTGTTCGCGATCCTGCCTTCGGGAGACCTCGAGGACGTCCGGATGAACGAGCCCTTCGATTTGAGCGAGCGGGGTGCTGAGCAGTTCGTCGCGTTCCTTACGGACCGCGACTTCAAGTTGACTCTCAAGGACGACGAACTGCGGTGGGGCAAGCCGGTCATCAGCGGCAGGGTGCTTTACGGACTCGCCAACCCCGGCAAGCGGGAAGCCGTCTTCCTCGAGGTTCCCGGCGGTGAAGATCGCCTGATCGAGCATGGCGAACTGATTGATCTGACGCAGCCCGGCATCGAGCGGTTCATCGTCGCCCGGCTGACGTTCGAGATCATCGTCAATTCGCGGCCGCGTACGGTGAACAACCGCACGGTCACGTTCGAGCAGATCGTCCAGTTCGCTTTCCCAGGTCAGCATGAGCCCAACGTTGTCTTCTCGATGACTTATCGACACGCGGCATCGACGCCGCACGCGGGTGAGCTCGGGGCTGGCGGCTCCGTCGACGTCAAGAAGAAGGGCACGGTGTTCAATGTCACGCGCACTGTTCAGTCGTAATCCAGACCTCAAGCGGCTGCGGGACGAAGGTTACTTCGTCCAGCGGCAGGGTGGGTACCTCGTCATACGCGAGGTGCCCTATGTCGATGCGTACCGCGAGGTGCGCATCGGTACCCTCATCTCCAACCTCACGCTGGCCGGCGACCAGACGCGCACGCCCGACACCCATGTCGTCCACTGGGACGGCGACTTTCCGTGCCGTGCTGATGGGACGCCTATTCAAGGAATCTCGCATCAAACCGGGGCATTCCACCTCGGTCACTGTCTGAAGGCGACGCACAGCTTCTCAAGCAAGCCTGATGGCGGTTATACGGACTACCACCATAAGATGACGAGCTACGCCAATATCATCGCGGGCCCGGCCGCAGTGCTGAAGCCCGGGATGACCCCTCGCACCTTCCGCGAGCCGGAAGAGGAGGAGGACAGCGTCTTCAACTATGTCGAGACCGCCTCCGACCGTGTCGGTATCGGCGTCCTGACCGAGCGGCTCGTCAACGAGCGGGTCGCAATCATCGGCGGTGGTGGCACCGGCGGCTACATTCTGGATTTCGTCGCCAAGACGCCAGTCCGCGAAATCCGCCTATTCGACAGCGACGAGTTCCTAACCCACAACGCGTTTCGGGCGCCTGGCGCGCCGACCCTGGAGGTGCTGAGGGAAGCGCCCAAGAAAGTCGAATACCTGAAGCGGATCTACGGCCGGATGCACCGGAACATCTTGGCTCACGATGTAGAGCTAAGCGCCAACAACCTCCACCTTCTCGACGGCGTCACCTTCGCGTTCCTGTCGCTCGATGCCGGTGATGCGAAGCGGCTGATCGTGGAGAAGCTCGAGGCGATCGGTGCCGCGTTTGTCGATGTCGGGATGGGTCTCGAACTCGACGACGGATCGCTCGGCGGCATCCTGCGGGTGACTGCTAGCACGCCGGAGAAGCGGGATCACGCCCGGCAACGCATCTCCTTCGTCGGCGGTGGTGCCAAGGACATCTACACATCCAACATTCAGGTCGCAGATCTCAACGCCTTGAATGCCGTGCTTGCCGTTGTGAAGTGGAAGAAGATCCGAGGTTTTTATCGTGATCTCGAGCGTGAGCATCACTCAACCTACACCACGGATGGTAACCTTATGATCAACGGGGACTTTGAATGATGCGGTATAACCGGCTCGAACATCGTTTCGTGGAACATATCCCTGAGCGCCTTGAGCCAGGTGTTCTCTATGTGTCTTTTCAATATGCGACATCGACGCATAGTTGTTGCTGCGGCTGTGGCGAGGAGGTCGTCACACCACTCACACCGACGGACTGGAAGATGACGTTTGACGGCGAGACAGTCTCGCTTCAGCCGTCGATCGGTAATTGGATGCTGAAGTGCCAATCCCATTATGTGATTAAGAACGGACAGGTGATTGAAGCTGGTCCCTGGAATGACGAGCAGGTCGCGGCTGCGCATCGTCGTGATCGCGCAGCCAAAGCGCGGTTTTATGGACAACCGGAGAAAGTGGAACTTCCTGCGCAGCCTTCGGCCGCACCAGAGCTTAAAGGTGGCCTTTGGACTCGTGTCCGGCGCTGGCTTTCTGGTTGTTAGCAAGGACATGTTTGGGATTCCGTGATCTGGTCGAAGAAGACCATGATCGGAGCGTGCGATGCGAGGGTCGTTGGTAGGCTTGACCTCTTGCGACCTCGGCTTGCGATCGGTACCGCGTTCTGAAATTGTAGAATGGTAGCGTCTCCGGAGACACACTCCGGTAGCTACCATTCGTCTTTCGGCTCCGTTCCTTTCAATTCTTCAGATCGCAAGGAACAGCATAGTATTGCGCAACGTTAGCGTTTCATTTCGTTGTGGCGACTTCTCTTTAACGCGCTTTGTTGTAAACGCTGCTCGGTGTCCCCAATGCTGCGCATAGCTCTTCCACCGATTTGCCGGAGGACACCGGCGCACTGAGCAAGTCGAGCAAGGCCTCGTTGAAAGCCCGTTGTGAGCTGATGGACTTGTCGAGCAACTTCTCGAGCTCGGTCAGTCGCTCTTCCAGCAAGCCGGTCGAGCGTTTTTCCAAGTGCTCCAGCTGAGCGGTCGAATGTTCGAAGGCTTTGGTCAAGCGTTCGACCAAGCTCAGCAACCCGCGCTCGAGCGGTGTCAGGGTTTGTTGGGATGGCTGGTTCGGGGAGGGGAGATTGGTGTCTGTCATGGGGCTCTACTTCGTTTCCTGGCAGACGAACTGCTCCGGTGTGCGCTGGCAGCGTTGATAGGTGCCGGTTTTGGTGTTGAAGATTAGGACCGGAAATTCCGAATAGGTCGCCTGATTGAATGCTGAGGTGATGAGTGCCCCTCTCAAGTGGTTCTCCAGGAACAGGACCCCACCGAGGGTCAGGACGGCCGAGATTAGGACCGCCGCCGACAGTTTCAGCCAGCGGTTCTTCGCCGCCAATCTCTCGTTTTCTGCCATGCTGATTTTCAGCTGATGGGTCTGTTCCTCGCTCGACCTCAAGTGCCTTTCTAAGGTCGCGCTCAGTTTCTCCAGGGATGAGTGGATATCTTTGCTGACTGTAGAGCCTGCGCTTTTCAACATGCGCTCGATATTCGTCTCGGAGGTCTGAAAGGCTTCGAGCAGCGAGGCGTTTTGATACTGGTGCATCTGCTCGATGTTCTCGCTCAGCCGCTCTCTGAGCGTAAGCGGCGGCTGTCCCCCA
>NZ_AXCE01000060.1:0-850 GCF_000475395.1 Labrenzia sp. C1B70 | reverse complement strand
GGCTTGTGGACGAGCCGCAAACGCGCCCGGATCATCGGCTCCCGTGTTCAGATGACCGAAGCATTGCAGGCACTGGTCGGTCGTCTTGACAACAAACCGGCTTGCCTGATCAACGGCTCCGCCATCGGCTGGTACGGTCTGCGCGGTGATGAAACGCTGACCGAAGACGCAAACTTCGAACCTGCTTTCGTCCACGAAGTCTGCGAGCGCTGGGAACAGGCGGCCCAAAAGCTGGAGCGGGACGGAGTACGTGTCGTGCTCTTGCGGATCGGTCTCGTTCTCGGTGTTGAGGGCGGCATTCTGGCAAAGCTGCTGACGCCGTTTGAATTCGGTGGTGGCGGGGCAATGGGCTCTGGCCGCCAGTGGATGTCCTGGATCGAACGGGACGACTTGGTCCGTATCATTGCCCGCGCGGTGGCAGATGAAACCCTGTCCGGCCCCGTCAACGCCACGGCACCCGTGCCGGTTCGAAATGCGGAATTCACGAGGGCTCTGGCTAAAGCGCTTCACCGCCCCGCATTCTTGCGCCTGCCTGCCTGGTTATTGTCGACGGCGCTCGGCGACATGGGCCGGGAGACGATGCTGGCTGGCCAGCGTGTGGTGCCGGCAAAACTGGTCGCCGCAGGTTTCAGGTTTCGTCACCCGGAACTTGCCCCGATGCTGCAGGTGATCACGGGCGCAAGGGCAGGCGCAGCGCGGGGTGAAGAACAAGAGGCCCGGTCATTGGCTTGAATGGGGCTGAAATGACAAAGTGGTCATGCGCTGCGATCAAAAAGGGGGTGCCGGCAGACGCCGGCTTCCTCAACTCACTCACCCTCTCCATCGTCATCCCGGACGAAGCGCAGCGAAG
>NZ_AXCE01000059.1:0-477 GCF_000475395.1 Labrenzia sp. C1B70 | reverse complement strand
CTTCGGTGTTCGTATGCAGCGCACTTTCTAATCATCTGATTAGATTTCTGGCTGTGATCCTCTGAACTCCAGTCAGTCACGCGGCCCGGCAGGCTTCAATCTGCCGGGCCGTCCCCATTTTGATTCCCCGAGAATCCGCATGGGGCGAGGCCTCTAGCCTCCCGGTCAAGTGCCAGTCAAACCGGCGATTTTGCCGAGTTTCCTAACAGTTTCTAAATTTCCGATCTGATTTTGTGACATTCGCGCAACACCGGTTTTTGAAAACAGCCGCTGCGGTAGGCGCAAACCGTATTCTGTATTGAACCGGGAAATTGGATGCGTATGGTCATCCTTGCGAGCGGCTTCGAGCCGCACTGATTTGTCTGCCTCGGACGTCCAACCTCCGGTCGGTGGCAAACTCAGAAACAATTCGCGGGGACAATGGCGCTTTTCTTTGGTGCCAATTGAAATGACTGATTGGAGGTCAGATATGAAACT
>NZ_AXCE01000058.1:0-217 GCF_000475395.1 Labrenzia sp. C1B70 | reverse complement strand
CACGGCCGATTGTCTGGAGCTACTGCTCGCGACTTGTAACGGCACGGATTACGCTGCGCCAAGCCTGATGGACATTCGAGACAGGGCCTTGCTGCTGGTTGGTTTTGCCTCCGGTGGCCGCCGGCGCTCCGAGTTATCCGGAATGCGGTTTGGTCAGATCACCTGGGAGGGCTTTTTGCCTTTGGACCCGAGTGATCCGGAGAGCGATCTGCTGCCC
>NZ_AXCE01000057.1:0-916 GCF_000475395.1 Labrenzia sp. C1B70 | reverse complement strand
ATTCACCTATGCCTACAACGGCTCGGCTCCACTCGACTGGCTGGCGGACGGCGAAACGCTGACCCTGACGTTCGACGTCAAAGTCAGCGACCGGAACTGGTTCCCGGAAGGCACCGACACCACCCAGATCACCATCACGATCACCGGCACGAACGACGTTCCGACGCTGACTGCGGTCGACGTGAGCGGATCCATCGTTGAAGGCGATCCGTCAACCCTGTCCGACAGCGGCTCGATTGACTTCTCCGATCTGGATCTCTCCGATACGCCGACGGCGACCTTCGCAGTCAAGAGCGTTGAAGGTCTTGATGGTGTCGGCCTCACTGCAGGCCAGATCGCGAATATCCAGGCCGGTTTCGGGCTGTCCGCTGATCCGGGCAACACGAACGACGGTACGATCAACTGGTCCTACAGCGTCGCGGAAGAGCATCTTGACTTCCTCGCTGCAGGTGAGCAGGTCGAAGTCGTCTACACCGTGACGGTCGATGACGGCAACGGCGGTGTCGTGGATCAGGATGTCACCATCACGATCACGGGCACCAACGATGCTCCGACGATCGGCGGCGATCTCTCGCTGAACTTCCTGCCCATCGTTGAATGGCCGGGTGCGGAAGACGAAGGTTACGTCCATACCCGCGGCGGTGTGTTCGAGATCAACGATCCCGATACGGTCGTCAATCCGGACAATTTTGAAGTCCAGATCAGCGAACCGAACCTGTCCCTGGCCTCCGGTGCCGGTGAAATCCTGGAAATGCCGGGCGATATCTACGCCGCACTGACAGCCAAGGATACGAATTTCCTCTTCTGGACATTCGACCTGTTCGACGACCAGGGCCGGGTAAACTATTCCTA
Organism: Labrenzia sp. C1B70; assembly: GCF_000475395.1. NCBI lineage: Bacteria > Pseudomonadati > Pseudomonadota > Alphaproteobacteria > Hyphomicrobiales > Stappiaceae > Labrenzia > Labrenzia sp. C1B70. Next base: position 64 of record NZ_AXCE01000057.1, on the reverse strand, counting down.
CAAGGTCCAGGACAAGGCTATCGACTTCCTTGCCGAAGGCGACGTTCTGACGATCGACTACACG
>NZ_AXCE01000056.1:0-90987 GCF_000475395.1 Labrenzia sp. C1B70 | reverse complement strand
CAACCCGTCAACACCGGTTTTGATTTTTTTTGAAAGAAAATTCGCCCCTCTTTCGAGGCAGTGGATATTAACCATTCGCTAACCATGAAATCCCAAGGATTTCCTCAATTTCATCCGATCGGCGCGTTTCCGAAGCCCATCAGCCGCTGCCCGGCATCCACCACCAGCGTATGTCCGGTCACCTGTTTGGCCCCAACCAGATAGATCACCGCATCGACCACATCATCAGGCCCGAGGCCCGGCCCCATTGGCGTCAACTTCTGCCTAGCGTCAAAGTTTTCCTGGGTCTGGTCGCTCGGCAGGATCAGGCCCGGAGCAACCGCATTGACGCGGATGCCCCTGGGTCCCAGATCGTAGGCCGCCAGACGGGTTGCCCCGTCGAGCGCGAACTTTCCGCAAAAATAGCTGAACCGTTCCGGGGACGCCGACAGCATCTGGGTGTCGAGCATGTTCACGATCGCCCCGCCTTCCGGCAAGGGATCCTGGTTGGCGAATGCCTGCATCAGGAATACCGGCGCGGCCGCATTGACGTTCATCAGGAACTGCCAGGTATCGATCGTCAGGTCACACAAGCTGTCTGTGTTGAATGCGGATGCGGAATTCACCAGCACCTCGACCGGTCCACCCAGTGCAGCGGCAGTGTCCTCAATCAGGCCACCGGCCGTCTCCGGCCGGCTCAGGTCTTTCTGCAAGAGTGCGGCCTTGCCGCCCTCGGCGACAATCTCGTCGTGAAGCTCCTGCGCCCCCTCGGCAGAAGAGTTGTAATGGAGGCCCATGGCATAACCTTCATTCGCCAGCCCCCTGGCGATGGCCTTGCCGAGCCGTTTGCCGGCCCCTGTCACCAGTGCGATCCTGTCGGTTGCCATATGCACTCCTCCGGTTGGCTCGGGTTTGTCTCGGCTTGCCCCTCAAGAAACAGACTCTAGGAAGCGGCCAACTCTTCAGGCGAAATCCTGCAGGTTCAGGACCGGCTGCACGCGTGGCACTTCATGGCTGCGCACCAGGTTTGCTCTCGACATGACAGCCAGAGTTGCCGCGCTGGTCTGTGCCACCCGAACTTCATCACGGAACAGATACACTGCCCCGGTCAACTGCACGGTCACCGGCCAACCGAGTTCCCGCAGGCGGAACGACTGGAGAATACTGTCGGTCTGATACCGGATCCGGTCCGGCCCGTCCGGCAAGTGCAGCGCAAAGCCGAAGCCGGGGTCAACCCACAGCCGCTCGATCCCGGCTTCCGTGGCCAGATGGACCCTCTCGCGGAAGAATGTGAGCTGGTGATCGAAGATATCTTCAGCCGGCGGCAGGTAATCATCGGAACGGGCATTCTTGCCCGGCGTGTAACACAGGACGATACCCGCCTGATGCTTCGCAATCGCCTCGTAGAAGGCCGGGTCGTCAACGCGTCCCGTCAGATTGACCACTCCTGCTCCGGCTTCCAGCAGGGCGACGCCCACTTCCGGATGATAGGTTTCAACGGAAACAAGAATGCCTTCGTCGGCAAGAGCCTTTACGACCGGACGCATGCGGTCGATCTGCCGCTCGGCCGCGACGATGTCCGCAGTCTCGCCGGTCGACTCCGCGCCGATGTCGACCATCGCCGCCCCCTCCAGCGTCATGCGCCGGCCACGATAAAGCGCCGCTTCGAAGGTATGGCAGACCGTTTCGCGATAGGTGCTGTCCGGTGACAGGTTCAGGACGCCCATCTGATAGGTGCGGTCCTCGAACCGCCGGCCAAACTTTTCAAATTCGAAGGTTCGGATCGGTGCTTCGAGAGCATCGCGATATTTGAGCCAGAGAGGCAGCAGGCGGTCGGCGGAAATCATGTGAGGCGGGGCTCCCGGTGTCGAACCTCTTGCCCGGAAAAGCCGGGCGGGATCAGGCAGGTTTCAGGGCAGATAGGAAAATGCGGTGAGAGGGCAAGGTCAACGGGACGGCCGGCGGCGCTTAATGCGAATGCCGACGCCCGCGGCTTCCTCAAAGATGTCCGGCTTGGTGACCTTCACGCTGACGCCTTCAACCAGCTCATTCGTCAAAACGAAATCCGCAACAGCTTCAGCCCAATCCTCGACCAGGTCGATATGACCGCCGGAGGCTGCCTTCTGCAGAATGAATTCGACCGCGTCGGCATAGGAAACAAACGCACCCGTTTCGCGCACGATACGGCGATAGCCGGTAACGGTCTGCATTTCGATATCGAAGCAGACGGTTTGTGTCCGGTTTTTCTCGCTGTCCAGAATGCCGATCTGCGTCGCGACTTTCAGTCCTTCGATGAGGATGACATCGTGCCCGTCCTCTACAAGGGTATCGACATTCTTTTCCATTCAGGTCTCCGGGATCTCGGGCATGACCGGTGCCATCGCCATTGCCGTGAAGTTTCTCAGCAGATGGATGTAATCGGATACCGCGCCCGGTCAAGGTTGTTGCCTTGCCCGAATGACCTATTCAGCCGCCGCTTCGACTGTGTCCAGAATATCAACCGCCCGGGTCACACCGCGCAGCTCCGCCAGTCCCCGCAACCGGCCGATCGCCGGATACCCGGGCGTCGATGTTCCGCTGAGATCGTTCAATATGCGATGCCCATGATCCGGTCGCATCGGGATCCACTTACCCGTTTGTCGTTCCATGCGCCGCAGTGCACGAATGATGGCGACCATATCGACGTCCCCCTCAAGATGCGCATCTTCGCGGAAACTGCGGGGATCCTGCTCGCGCCTGGTTGCCCTCAGATGGGCGAAATGGATCCGCTCACCCAATGCATCGATGATTTCGGGAATATTGTTGCCGGCGCTGACACCAAGCGACCCGGAGCAGACGGTAAAGCCGTTTGCCATTGACGGGTTCATGCCGGCAATTCGCTGCAGATCACCGAGCGACCCGACAATTCGCGGCAAACCGAAGAGAGACCTCGGTGGGTCATCCGGGTGGATGGCCAGTACGGCACCCTCCTCCTCGGCGGCCGGCACGACGATTTCAAGGAAGTTCTGAAGGTTCCGGAAAAGCTCTTCCCGGCCGATACCACAATAAGACGCGAGGCGGTCCCGGAATGTCTCCAGCGTGTAGCTTTCTTCCGAACCGGGCAGTCCTGCAATGATATTGGCGGTCAGCCTGTCCCGCTCCTCGATGGACATCCGGGCAAAGCGTTCCTCGGCAAGCGCAATATCGGCAGCATCATAGTCCGCCTCAGCGCCCTCCCGCTGCAGGATGAACAGATCGAACGCGGCATAGGCCGCGAACTCGAACCGCAGGGCGGTTGCACCGTCTTCCAGTTCGTAGTCGAGATCCGTCCGGGTCCAGTCCAGCACGGGCATGAAATTGTAGCAGATCGTCCTGATGCCCTGGCGCGCCAGGGCGCGAACCGTCTCCGCCCAGTTTACCGCCCACTTTTCCCATCCGGGCGCCCCGGTCTTGATGTCCTCATGCACCGGAATGCTCTCGGTGACGACCCATTCTAGGCCGGCTGTCTCGATCATGCGGCGGCGGGACGCGATTTCCTCTTCCGGCCAGAAGGTGCCGTTGGGAATGTCATGCAGGGCGGTGACGATGCCGCGTGCACCTGTCTGGCGGATATCCCTCAGGGAGATGGGGTCCTGCGGTCCGAACCAGCGCCAGCTTTCGATCATCGCCTGAAGTCTTTCTTGTTGTTATCGCTGCAGCGTTTTGTGTTTGGGGTCTTGCGTCTGGCCACATGATGCCCGGCGCTCAGGGCGCGGCCTGTGCCGGGGTATAAAGGTAACCGTCGAAATCAGGATCGCCGACGTCGGAAAGCTCAAGCAGGGTCAGGCGAACGTTTTCCAGGTGCTGCCACATGGCAAGGCGCGCCTTCTCGGAGTTACGGTGGCGCAATGCCTCCAGAATTTCGGCGTGATCATCCAGCCATTTGGCCCGGTAGCTGAGATCGAAGATGCGGTCATGCAGCCGCGCCCACATGGAACTGTTTTCACGCTTGTTCCAGAGGTCTTCCACCTGGTCCACCAGAACACTGTTCTGGGTTGCTTCGGCGATCTGCCGGTGGAACTGCCGGTCGGCGGTGTAATCTTCCTCACCGTGTTCGATCGCCCTGCGCTCCAGATCAAGCGTCTCCCGCAGATGAATGATGTCGCTTTTGGTGATCGTGTTGGCGGCAAAGCCGGCAATGCTGCTTTCAAGGAGTTGGCGGGCCTGCAGCAATTCGAAGGGGCCGTAGTCTGCTTTCGGAATATGAAGCGAAATCTTTTCGCCGGCCGCCACATAGCTGCCGGAGCCCTTGCGCACGTCCAGATAGCCTTCGATTTCAAGAACGATGAAAGCTTCGCGCACCAGGGAGCGGCTGATACCGAGTTCGACCGAAATCTGTCGCTCGGTCGGAAACTTGTCGCCGGGCCTGTAGCCCTCCTCCTCGATACGCCTTGCGAGAAGTTCGGCAATTTCCTGGTACCGGCGCTTTGCAGGATCGCTGGTCATGAGGCCTTCCTTGCACCCTCCCCGGCAGCTGCAATCTCGCGATAATAGTCGGCCAGGATATGGAATGCTTTTTTCTTGGTTTTCTTGTCGGCGGCAATCAGCCCCTTGTGGTTATAGCCGTTCTGGAAAATATTTTGGCGCCGTTCGACACGAAAATCGTAAAGTATCCACGGCGACATGCCTTTGATATATCCAAGTTCGCGCAGAGTTGCGATCTGCCTGATGTAGACTTCGGCCATGTAATCTTCGCTGAAGAGGCCAGACTTAGGACCTTTCTCACCGATAACGCCGTCAGCACCCGTTTCCGAAATCACCACCGGACGGTCCGGGTCCGAGTTCTCCCCGATCGCGGCAAGGTCATCGAAATTCTCTTCATACCAGCCGTAATATTCGTTGAGGCCGATGATATCGATATGCGCCGCGAGCCTGTCCTCGATCCGGTTCCGGGCGTGGTTCACCAGACAGGCTGCGGAAGTCAGGCGGGTCGGGTCGAGACGTTTGCAGGTTTCGGCAAGGCCTTTCATGAAGGTAAGCCGGGCATCCGTGTCAGGATTCTCGTTTCCGACGGACCAGATGACGACACTTGCCCGGTTGCGATCCCGCTTGATCAGTTCCGACAACTGGTTTTCAGCATCGCGATAGGTCGCCGGATTGGCGAAATCGATGGCCCAGTAGACCGGGATTTCCTCCCACAGCAAAAAGCCGAGTTCATCAGCAATCTGAGCCGCCCGTTCGTGATGCGGATAATGTGCAAGTCGCAGATAGTTGCAGCCCAGTTCGCGCGCATGGGCAAAGCGGCGGCGCAAATCATCCTCATTTGTCACCTTGCCGAGGATTGCATCGTCCTCGTGGACGGAAATCCCGCGAAGGAACAGAGGCGCCCCGTTCAGCAGAATATCCGTGCCGCGGCGCTCGATCTGGCGAAAACCGATCCGGTCGCACACACGGTCTTCGCCGCACGAAACGCTGACATCATAAAGGACGGGCGTTTCCGGGCTCCACAATTGCGGCCGGCCTGAAATGTCGAGCGCTCCCTTGCCCTCCGCATCCAGCACAATATCTTTTTCGATGCCAAGCCCGGGAATGGAAAGCGTCACAGCACCAGCCGGCACACCGTCGACGGTGACTTCGGCCCGCAGCGTGGAATATGTGCCGTCCGGCACAAGATAAAGAAAGAAGTCCTTGATAAGGGTCTTCGGTGTTTCGAAGAATGAGACTTCCCGATAGAGACCACCGTAGTTGAACCAGTCGGTATTGCGCATCGGCACCCGGTCGCGTGTCCGGGTGTTGTTGACGCAGGCCATGATCCAGTTGCGGCCGGTCTTCAGTTTGCCCGTCAGCTCGACGCAGAAAGGTGTCGACGCACCGTAGTGGTTGCCAAGGAATTCGCCGTTCAGGAAGATCTTGCAGTCATAGCTCGCGGCACCGAACCTCAGAAACTGGCGCTTGGAACTGTCCACCGTCTCCATGTCGAGAGCCCGCGTGTACCAGGCGCTGCCTTCGAAGAAGTACCACTTCTCCTTAATCGTCGCCCAGTTGGACGGAACCGGCACCGTTTCCCCCATGTAGGGATCATAGTCCCAGGGTTCAGTGCGGTTTTCCGGCGCCTCCGGCAGCATGGCGAACCATTTCTGCCGGAGGCCGGTGTCGAGCAGATCGACACAGAAAGTCCAGTCGCCATCAAGGCTTTCCGATGCCCGCCCACCCATGAAGATCAGGCCGTCATGACACAAGGACTGCGTGTTGAAGGGCACGTCATAGTCTTCGTCATGCAGCGCCTGCAAGGCGTTGTCGGCGAGATGGGAGCGTTCGAGCATCGGTCAGGTCTCCGGCGGGACTTTCAGGTGTTTTCAGATGTTATTGCGCAGCTGCCTTGATGCGCTTGATCAGGTCGGCAACGACCGGAGACTTGGCCGCCGCTTCCTCATGCATCGGCAGGACCGCTTCGATGAACGGGCCCTTTTCCACTTCGACGAATTCCACGCCGAGTTCGCTCTTCGCGGTCTCGACCGCTTCCGCACTCATGGCATCCCACTGCTCGCGGTGGAAATCCATGGATTCACGTGCGGCCGTGCGCATGGCTTCCTTCTGCTCGTCGGTCAGATCGTTCCAGGAGCTGGTGGAAATCATCACGACGGACGGGATCATGGTGTGGCCGTCGTCGGAATAGAACTTGGAAACCTCGCCGTGACGGGCGGACGTAAGCGCGATCGGGTTGTTTTCAGCGCCATCGACAACACCCTGCTGCAAAGCGCTGTAAAGCTCGCCCCAGGCAATCGGGGTCGGGTTGGCACCGAGCAGCTCAACCATGCGAATGGCGGACGGGCTCGGCTGAACGCGGATCTTCATGCCTTTCAGGTCGGCCGGGGAATGGATCGCCTTGTTGGCGTAGAAGGAACGTGCGCCCTCGATGTAATAGGCAAGGCCGATGAAGCCCTTGTCCTCGGACGAGGCAAGAATGTCCGCGCCGATGTCATTGGTCAGAACGTCGTAGTAGTGGTCGGCACTGACGAAGATGTAGGGCAGGTTGAGCGCACCGTAGGATTCCTCGAAGGCCTCCAGCTCGGATGCGTTGGAACGGGCCATGTCCAGGGAACCGTTCTGCATCAGCTCCATGGATTCACGCTGGGTACCAAGCTGGGCGTTGGCATAGATGCGGATTTTCAGATCGCCGTCTGTCAGCTCTTCAACGCGCTCGGCCATGAACTGCATCGACTTATGCAGCGGATGGTCTTCCGGATTGTTGTGGTTGAGGCGCAGCGTCTTGGCGCTGGCGGCAGAACCCAGAGCGACGACGCCCGCGGCAAGAACAGCCGCCAGCTTAACGAATTTCGACATGATTTCCTCCCAATTGCAGCCTTGGCCGCAGGACTTGCGTTCCGTGCCGGAACGGATCGGTTGGCCGCGGGACTTGCAAGGCCAGACCGCCGCGGATGAGGAATTGTTCGTCCAATTTTCAAAATCAGTCAACCTTTTTTGGAAAATTGGTTGACCAATTTAATTTCCTGACGCATGTCTTAAAGTGTCGGAGCCCACGCCGCGCCTGTTGCCGCGGCAAGAACGAGGCCTGCGCGGGAGGAATATCGTGACAGTCATCACCAGAGGCGTGGACATGGTCCTGCGTCTCGTCATCACCATCGCCTTCGCCGTCCTGGTTGCCTGTGTCGTCTGGCAGGTCGTCTCGCGCTACGTGCTGCAAAGCCCGAGCACGGTGACAGATGAAATGGCCCGTTTCCTGTTCATCTGGGTTGCTCTGCTGGGCGGGGCTTACACCTTCGGCCAGCGACGACACCTTGCCATCGACCTGCTGCCCGTCATCACGACCGGCATCCTGCGCCTTCTGGTCAATGTCGGCATCATTGCCGCCATCGCACTCTTTGCAGGGGTCGTGATGGTCTACGGCGGGCTCGACCTGGTCAGCCGGACGCTGGAAACCCAGCAGGTATCCCCGGCGCTGCGCCTCCCCATGGGCCTCGTCTATATCGCGATCCCGTTCTCCGGGCTCTGCATTCTCTACTACTGCCTGACATTTCTGGCCGACCTCTTTCGCACTGGCCGCGGCCCGAACGAGCAGGAAGGCACCGCCAGCGTCGGCGGCCCTCTGGACTGAAACCTGACCGGGAACGAGTAACTTCATGGATATCCAATCTGTCCTCGTCCTGTTCGGGACATTCGCCTTTCTGATGATCCTGGGCGTACCGATCGCCTTCGCCATCGGTCTTGCAGCTTTCGCCACCTTCCTGCTGTTCATGTCGTTCGACCAGTCGGTCTATATCGTCGCTCAGCAGGTCGCCTCCGGTCTCGACAGCTTCACCCTGCTGGCCATTCCGTTCTTCATTCTGGCGGGCAACATCATGAACCGGGGCGGCATCGCCATGCGCCTGATCGAGTTCGCCAAGGTTCTGGCCGGCCGCCTGCCCGGCGCGCTTGCCCACTGCAACGTCATCGCCAACATGATGTTCGGCTCCATCTCGGGCTCCGCCGTTGCCTCGGCCGCCGCTGTCGGCGGCGTCATGTCTCCGCTTCAGAAGAAGGAAGGCTACGATCCGGCGTTCAGCGCGGCGGTGAACATCGCCTCCTGCCCGACAGGCCTTTTGATCCCACCGAGCGCAACCTTCATCGTCTATTCGCTGATTACCAACGGCACCTCCATCGCGGCCCTGTTCGTTGCCGGATACATTCCGGGCATCCTGATGGGGCTCAGCTTGATGGTCGTCGCCGGCATCATTGCCAAGCGCAGGGGATATCCGGTTGCCGAACGGCCCAGTGGCCAGGAAGTTATCGCCAAGACGCTGGACGCCATGCTGCCGCTTGGTCTGATCGTGATCGTCATGGGCGGCATCATCGGCGGCATCTTCACGGCAACCGAAGCTTCAGCCGTTGCTGTTGTCTACACGCTCTTCCTGGGCGTGATCTGGTACAGGGAAATCTCGCCGCGCGAACTTCCGGGCATCATCCTGGAAAGCGCGGTGACAACGTCCATCGTGCTGCTGATGATCGGCTGTTCCATCGCCATGTCGAAAGCGATGGCCTTTGCGGATATCCCCTATTCGATCTCCGATACGCTGCTGAGCCTTTCTGAAAATCCGCTCGTCCTGCTGCTGATCATCAACCTGGCGCTGCTTGTGGTTGGCACCTTCATGGACATGACGCCCGCATTGCTGATCTTCACCCCCATCTTCCTGCCGGTGGTGGAAGATCTCGGCATGGACCCGGTGCATTTCGGCGTCGTCATGACCTTCAACCTGTGTATCGGCATCTGTACACCGCCGGTGGGGTCGGCACTCTTTGTCGGCTGCTCGGTCGGCGGGGTGAAGATCGGCCAGGTACTCAGACCCATGCTCGGCTTCTACGCGGTGCTGGTCGCTCTCCTGCTGCTGGTCACTTACGTGCCTGCCCTCAGCCTGTTCCTGCCGCGCGTTCTCCTCGGCTACTAGGATCTGTCATGAAAGCCCTCAAAAACTGGCGTTACCTGGGCCGCTCCAGCGCCGGGATCGCACTTGAAGTCGAGAACCGGCACCGCCTGGTGGTCAAGGTTCTCGAAAATGCGCTCATCCGCGTTGTTCTTCTGAAGGACGGGACCTATCGTCTGGACCGGACCTGGGCCATCGCACCGGAAGGCGACGTGCCGTTCGACGGCCGCGCGCGCGACGACCTCGCAGGTTTTTCCTGCCCCGACTTCATGCTGGAAGAGCAGGGCGGCAGGCTTGTCCTGGAAACGGAAAACCTGCGCCTGACCATCAATACCCCGCTTGCCTTCGTCTGGGAAAGCCGGCCCGCTGCCGGCGAACCCTGGCAGGAGATCGCCCGCGACCGGCCCCAGGACGCCTACATGATCGGGCGCCGCGACCATCGCAATCATCATTTCATGCGGCGAAACCCGGATGAGCGTTACTACGGTCTCGGTGAAAAGGCCGGTGGTCTGGAGCGCACCGGCAGGCGCTTCGAGATGCGCAATCTCGATGCCATGGGCTACGACGCGCAAACCACCGACCCGCTCTACAAGCACATTCCCTTCACTATCACCGACAAGGGCCGGCTCGGCGCAGTCGGGCTTTACTACGACACGCTGGCTCCCTGCTGGTTCGACCTCGGCAACGAGAAAGACAACTACCACCTGCCTTTCCGCGCCTTCCGCGCCGCCGATGGTGACCTTGACTATTACTTCAGCTGGGCACCGAGCGTTCTGGATATCGTCAAGCAGCATCACCGGCTGACGGGCGGCACCGCCTTCATGCCGCGGTGGGGGCTTGGGTACTCCGGCTCGACCATGGCCTATACCGATTCCGAAAATGCACAGGAACGGCTGATGGAGTTCCTTGGCAAGCTGTCGGAAGAAGACATGCCCTGCGACAGTTTCCAGATGTCGTCGGGCTATACAGCCATCAAGGGCAAGCGCTACGTGTTCCATTGGAACACCGACCGCTTCCCTGATGTCGAGACCATGACCCGGGCCTATGCCGACGCCGGCATCAACCTCATCGCCAATATCAAGCCGGTGCTTCTGGACGACCACCCGCTGTTCAAGGAAGCAGCCGAGGCCGGGCTCTTCATTCGCGACAGTGAAACCGGGGAGCCCGAGCAGTCACCTTTCTGGGACGGCTATGGTTCACACCTAGATTTCACCAACGAGGACACCGTCCGCTGGTGGCAACAAAACCTGAAGGACAAGCTCTTTTCCAGAGGCATACCCTGCACCTGGAATGACAACAACGAATATGAGGTGTGGGACGACGAGGCCGTCTGCGCCGGTTTCGGAAAACCGATCCCGGTCAATCTGATCCGTCCGCTGCACAGCCAGCTGATGACACGGGCCTCGTTTGAGGCCCAGGTTGCCCACCAGCCGAAAAAGCGGCCCTATCTGATTTCCCGCTGCGCCTGCCCCGGCACGCAACGCTATGCCCAGACCTGGACGGGCGACAATTTCACCAGCTGGGACACGCTGCGCTGGAACATTCCGATGGGCCTCGGCCTCAGCCTCTCCGGCTTCTACAACATCGGCCACGATGTCGGCGGCTTTGCCGGCCCGCGGCCGGAGCCGGAGCTGTTCCTGCGCTGGGTACAGAACGGCATTTTCCATCCGCGTTTCACGATCCATTCCTGGAACGACGACGGCACCGCCAACGAAGCCTGGATGTATCCGGAAATAACGCCGCTCGTACGCAACGCGCTGAAGTTTCGGGCGCAGCTGATCCCTTATCTTTACGGCCTACTGCACCGTGCCGTGACCGAAGGCGAGCCGATGCTGCGGCCTCTGTTCCTGGATTATCCGAACGACCCTGCCTGCCGGGAGGCTGAATTCGACTTCCTGCTGGGCAGGGATCTTCTGGTCGCGACAGTGGTCGAGGAAGGCGCAACGTCGCGGCGCGTCACGCTGCCTGCCAACGAAGAAGGCTGGTGGGCCTTTGACGGCAGCAACTGGTATGAAGGCGGCCAGATGATCGACGTTCCGGTGGCTCTCGATACCATTCCGCTGTTCGTTCGAGGCGGTACAGTGCTGCCGATGGCAGCCGAAAACCTGAGGTCGACACCGTCTTCCGACACCTTGCGCACGTGGCGTATCTACCCACAGCCGGAAGAAACATCGGACAGGCACTCGCAGTTTTATGACGATGACGGTGACACGGTGGACGCACTGGCTGGCGAGAGCTGTTTGACCCGGCTTTGCCTCTCCCGAACAGGGGTCTCAGTCCATCTGGATTGGCAAATATCCGGCAACTGGCAACCCGCCTTCGACAAGGTCACCCTTTGGCTGGCCGGTGCCGGCACGTTGACCGCCAACGGAACCGAGCGAAAAACGGGCGATACAATCGACTTCACGGTGAGCCAGTCATGAGCAGCGTCGGTCACTTGGTTGAAACGGTCGACTACGACCGGACAAAGCTGCGCATCCGACTGCTGCACATCGGCTTTGGCGCCTTTGCCAAGGCACATGTTCTGGTGTTTCACGACGAGATGCTGCGCGGAATAAAAAGCGACTGGGGTGTCGCGGTTGCCCGGCTCAACTCCGGTGCGGACGAACTCACCGGTCTTGACGAGGCGGACGGACTTTTCACTGTCGGCGAGATGTCCGGTGACGACCTCTCATTGCGCCAGGTCGGCGCTATCTGTGCGACGGTCCACCCCAAGCGTGATGGCGTCGATGCCTTGCCGAACCGGATCGCCGATCCGGATCTCGCCGTGATCACACTGACAATCACCGAGAAAGGGTATTGCCTGAAGGACGGCAGGCTGGATGAAGACAACGCCGGCATCCGGCAGGACCTTGCAACGCCAGATGCCCCTTCCACGGCCATCGGCGTGCTGGTGGAAGGTCTGCGGCGGCGACAGGCAGCAGGTCTCGCCGGTTTGACGATCCTGTCGTGCGACAATCTTCCCGCCAACGGCGAGCTGTGCCGCCGTGCGGTTCTGGATTTCGCCGCGCGGCTCAACCCGGATTTGGCAGAATGGATCGAAGGCAATTGCACTTTCCCCTGCTCCATGGTCGATCGCATCACACCGGCAATGACCGACAGTTCGTTCGCAACGCTTGAGGACGCACTAGGTCACGCCGACCGGAACGGTATCCTGTGCGAGACCTTCCGCCAGTGGGTAATTGAAGACCGGTTTGCCGGCCCACGTCCGGACTGGCATCTGGCAGGTGCTGAATTCGTTGAAGATGTGGCGCCGTTTGAAAACATGAAACTTCGGATGCTGAACGGCAGCCATTCGTTTCTCGCCTATCTTGGGGCGCTGGCAGACAAGAAAACGATTGCCGACTGCATGGCCGATCCGGCCTTCCGGCAGGCAGCCCTCAACCTGATGCTGAACGAACAGGCCCCGACGCTGGCCGTGCCGGACGGTGTCGATATCAAGGCCTATGCCGAAGCCCTGATTGCCCGGTTTGAAAACACCGCGCTTCATCACAAGACCACCCAGATCGCTTCTGACGGCAGTCAGAAACTGCCGCAACGGCTGTTGGCACCGATCCGGCAACATCTGAAGGACAACAGCCCCTGGCCGCTATCGGCACTCGCCGTTGCCGCATGGATGCTCTATTGCCGCGGTGTTTCAAGAACGGGCGCCTCGCTGCCGTTGAACGACCCCCTGTCCGCAAGGATTGGCACCATTGTGCAGGAAACGGACGGCAACGCGTATGTCGACAGGATGCTGTCGCTCTCGGAGGTTTTCGGCGACGACCTGCCAGGATCAGCGGCCTTTGGCAGCACAATCAAATCCGCTTACCAACGGCTGCAAACCTCGGATATAGCCTCAATCCTGAAAGCCTAGAGACCTACAGAAGAGCCAGGTGACTTCTGCTGGAAACCGCCGCTAGTCCCTGACGAGCCGCAGGGTCCGGGGTTGCTCGGCAGGTTTCAGTCCGGACAGTTCCTTGCAGCGCTCGGCAGCGGCTTCAACCGTGCGGCGGGCAAGATCCTGAATGCCGTTCTCGTCAGCCATGAACTCCAGCATGCCTGCTTCGGTCGTGCCGCCTTTGGACGTCACGGCGACGCGGAACCCGGTCGCATCCGCGTCCGGCTGCGCAAGCATGCGCCCGGCGCCGGCCACTGTGCGCACGGCCAACTCATGAGCAAGGTCCTCCGGCAGACCAAGGCGTGCCCCTGCCGCGGCAAAGGCCTCGGCCATGGCAAACACATAGGCAGGCCCCGCACCGGACAAGGCAGTAACCACCGGCAGCAGGCCTTCGTCCGGCAATTCGACAACCGAGCCGAAGGCGGCAATCAGCTTGAGGACTTCCACCTTCTGGCTGGCAGTCAGCGCCTCGTTGGCAACAAAGGTCGAGACAGCAGAGCCGACCGTTGCCGGCAGGTTGGGCATCGCGCGAATGATTGGCGTTCCATCCGGGAATTGCTTTTCCAGCACCGAAATCGGTTTACTGGCCGCAATCGACAGGATCACCGTTTCGCCACCCCCGAAGGAGCCGAGCGGTGCCAGAACCTTCTCCACGATCTGCGGACGGGTGGCGATGACAATCGCGGCCGGAGACGCCGGGAAAGGCTCGTTGATGTTGACGCCCGCCTGGCTTTGCAGCCAGCCGGACGGCCGGGGATCGCGCACGTAGATGGAACCGGCAGGCATTCCCTTTGCCAGCCAGGCTTCCACCAGAGCCTTGCCCATGAAACCGCAACCAATGAGGCAAACGCCTCTTTTCGCCAATTTGTCCATAATCATGCGTTCGCAAATATTCAGGTCTTGGCGCTACTAAAATGCTTTCCTGCACCACTCACAAGTCTTAACCGGCCGATACTGATAATTTTTCCTTTCCTCCAAAATTCACTTTAGAGGAATGGAGTTGAGGAATTCAGTTTACTTGACGTTTTTCCTTATAGACGAATGACGTAAGGAAGCTTGCCAGTAGAGCCATATCGATATTTATGACAAGTCCCGCTAGGGAAACACCCCTACAAGACCAGTCATTCTCTACGTCACCTCAGCCGACAGTCACGCACCCCAGGTGTCGCTGAGCTTGTAGCCGCCCGGCCAGGGGTCGCTTGGGTCGAGCATGTGTTGGTGAATGCAACTGAAGAGACAGTCTTTAGAATGCAAAGAAAAATAATCTTAATCGAGACACACCAGCATACTTTCGATGACCAGCTGCTGAAGTGGATTATTGAGTATATTTGGCAGGCAGAGTGCCGTCTAATGCTTCGGCGATGGACAGAAAGGACGCTGCCTTGGCTTTAAAACTCATCTTGTTTGCCAAAACGTAAGCTTGTTTCAACGTGGCATGCGCATCGTCCACAAAGCCTAGCTGAACCTGTTTTGCACCTATGCCGCATAAGCGGAAAACATCATAGCCAATTCGGCTTGCTGTCCATTCGAAATTTCTGATCCTGTGATTGCTTCTGGCCCATTCATGCAGCTCATTTAGCAACCTGCGTGCTTCTGAAGTCGACGTTTTGCTGGCAACGGCAAAGACACCTCTTGCCCTGACAACCCAGGTATTTGCGCTTTCAGCGACTTGTTCAGCGCGTTCGAACTTTCCAGCTTCAATGTCTTTTTCGATAAGAGACAACATCAGATCATTGGTTACATTGTATCGGCGCTCATTTGCATCAAGCGCAATAATCGCCTGATACATTTCTTCGTCGAATCCAGCATCGAGCAAAGGCTTCACTTCGGACAAGAGAGATCGCTCAAAAGTCTTCTCTGTGCGAAGGATCCTGTAGATGACTTCCCGGTCGGATTGCGTGGCCTCACGAGATCCGGCCAGAACCTTGTTAACGTGAAATGCCATGCGGGCCTCTAGCCCCTTGGCTCTTCGATCCAAAAGAAGTTGTTCAGCCTGCTCAAAGGCGGCACGCCCTTTATCAACCATGCCAGACCAAACGAGAAAGCGCCCCGCAACGGCCAGACGCCGAACTTTGTCATCGTTGGGCGTCCCTGTTGTCTGCTTTGCTGCCCCAGAAGCTCTTAATGCCATAAGCTGAGCAGATTTCCTGTTGCCAAGCTTTAGCAGCAAATCTGCGGCCTCTACGAAGACTTCAAACTCTGTGTCTGTTGCCTCGTTGAGGTCAGGAATCAATCCCATCGTTCGTTTTGAGGCGGTGACTTCCCCTGCTTCCAGCTGGCCACGCGCTATAGCGAGATAAGCCTTATAAGCACGGGGCAAAAAATGAGGATCAACCAGCGCCAAGGTTTTTAGCGAATGCGCCACTCTGAGTGCCGCCTCAAATTCCTTTCTGAAAACGAGCCTCACCAGGATTTCGCTCAGAACAGCCGCTCTATGAAAATGGCGGGTAAGGTTGTCAGCAATTTTCAGAGCCTGCTCATGATTGCCGCGATTAAGCAGGTGCTTCACTATGATCAGATGAGCTTCCAGCCGCTCATTCCAAACATCACCAAGGCTTCCAGCAGCCTGTATCGCCAGCTCGATTTCTCCCTGCTCAAGTTGAGCGAGTATCATTTGTTTTATGAAGGTTCCCCTCGGCGATCCGAACTCAAAGATCGTACTTTTATGGTATTCAAGAAATAGCTTTTCGGCTTCTGCCCATTGTCCGGCATCAAGCAGCGTTTCCACCGTTGGCGGGCTCATATCCCTGAGTTGCTCAGAGCGAATTTCGTCGTCTGCATTAATTCGCCAAAGGAACGACTTGAACAGTTTGCTCGAACCGGTACGCCGGTCTTCCTCATAAGCTTGGCCCAATGCCAACGTGTGCAGACAGTCCTTCGAGAGCGCTTTCTCACATTGAACTCCGGCGTCTTTTACTTCGTGTCCGGAAGGAGGATCAAAGTCCTTCGCCTGGGCATGTTCCAGAAACAGAATGAGTGAAACCGCAAAAATAATATTCTTTAAAAGTCGCATATTGCTTGCTCGGAGGAGACGGCACACCAACGGCTAATGCTTCAATCGAGCCAATTTGAGGCCACCCTCCACGAACTGAATTTTCGGCAAACTCTCCGATCAATATTGGCACTCACGCTTCACCAGTCTTCAGCCGTCACGCACCCCAGGTATCGCTGAGCTTGTAGCCGCCCGGCCAGGGGTCGCTTGGGTCGAGCATGTGTTGGTGAATGCCGGTGACCCAGCCACGCCCGGAAATTTCCGGAACAATTCCGGCCCGGTCGCCCGCCATCTGTTGTGAAACGATCCGGCCGGTGAAGGTGGACCCGATGATGGAAACGGCTTCGAAGGTGTCGCCGACGTTCATTTGCCCCTTCGCCGCCATCAGCGCCATCCGGGCAGAAACGGCCGTACCCGTTGGGGAGCGGTCGACCTTGCCCGGCTGGATGGCAACAGCGGACCGTCCGGAGAGGCCCGTCGGCGTCTTCGACAGCGGGCCGCAGAAGGCGCAGAAGGAGATGTGGTTCCAGTCGGCATTTTCCGGATGAGAAAAGCCGAGCTGTTCGTTGGCTGCATTGGTGATCCGGACTCCCAGGCGGGCAATGTCCTTGGCCTCGTCTTCGACGATCCCGAACCCGAGCGCCTCAGCGTCGACGACCACGAAACTGTCGCCGCCATAGGCGGTGTCGACCGTCAGCGTGCCGATGCCTTCCACTTCCAGCGGCACTGACAGTTTGTCGGCAAAGCTGGTGACGTTCTGGACGAAGATGCGCTCCGCCTTGCCATTCCGGCATTCGGCCTTCACCCGCACCAGTCCGCCGGGTGCTTCCAGAACCATCTCCGTGACCGGTTCGACCATCGGAACAATACCGCCGTCAAGCAGCACCGTGGAGACACAGATGGAGTTGGATCCTGACATCGGCGGCGTGTCTTCCGGCTCCATGATAATGAAGGCGGCATCCGCCTCCGGATGTTTCGGCGGAACAAGCAGGTTCACATGACGGAACACACCGCCGCGCGGTTCGTTCAGCACGAAATTGCGCAGCGTCTGGTCCTTCGCAATGAAACTTCTCTGTTCCCAGAGCGTTTCGCCCGGCGGAGGGGCGACGCCGCCGACGATCACGTCGCCGACCTCGCCTTCCGCGTGGCAGGAAATCACATGGATGGTCTTGCTGCTGCGCATGTCTCTGCCCTTGAGGTCAGCCGGTTCAGGAATAGCGAGCGACTGGTTCGCTCAAAGCATCAAAGATCGGCGTGATGCCGAGACCCGGCCGCTCGGAAGCCGTCATGCGGCCATTGACACGCTTGGGTGCGCCTTCCGCGATATCAACCGTGCCGTAGCTGTTGAAGTCCGTTGCCGAGAAGGTGAAATCCGATGGGGTCGAGCGCGCCAGATGGGCGATCGCCGCCGTGACAATGTCCCCGCCCCAGGTGTCTTCGATCGTCATCGGAATACCGTGGGCAACGCAGAGATCACGCATCAGCTTGGCCTTGGTCAGGCCACCGACCTTCGATATCTTCAGGTTGATGCAATCCATCGCGTCTTCGGAAATGCCGCGCACCAGCGTGTTCGGCCCGTCGATCACCTCGTCCAGAACGAATGGCAGCGCCGTCCGGCGGCGAATGGAGACGCTTTCCTCATATGTGAGGCAGGGCTGCTCGATATAGACATCAAGCGAGGACACTGCCCCGACGACGCGTGCGGCTTCATGCCGGGTCCAGCCGGTGTTGGCGTCGGCCACCAGCAGATCCGATTTCTTCAAAACTTCGCGGGTGGCGTGGATGCGGTCGATATCGTCATTGGCATCGCCGCCGACCTTCAGCTGGAACTTGGTATAGCCTTCGGCCGCATACCCCTCGATCTTCTTTGCCATGATCTCCGGCGCTTCCTGGCTGATCGCCCGGTAAAGCACCACGTCGTCCTGGGCTGCACCGCCAAGCAACGTATAAAGCGGCTGGCCCGTCGCCTTGCCCAGCAGGTCCCAGCAGGCGATGTCGATCGGCGCCTTGGCATAGGGATGACCGCGCAGCGCAGCATCCATCACCCGGTTGATTTCACCGATATTGAGCGGATCCTTTCCGATCAGGTGGGGCGCCAGTTCCTGAAGCCCTGACCGCACCCCAAGGGCATAACTCGGCAGGTAGGCAGACCCGAGCGGGCAGCATTCGGCATAGCCCTTGAGGCCTTCATCAGTCTCGATCTCGACAACGGTGCTGTCGAAGACTTCCACGAAATTGCCGTTGGACCAGCTGTAACGCCCTTCTTTCAGGGGAAGGTCGACCTGAAAGACGTTGATGGCCGTAATTTTCATGAAGTTCCTCCTCCAAAAGAGTTTAGAAGCGCCGCGCGGAAAAGGCGGCCATATCGACGGGGTTTTGTGTGTCGGCTACGAGATTGGCGACCAGTTCCGCCGTCCCCGCGGACTGCGTCAGGCCGAGGTGACCATGCCCGAAGGCATAGACGACCCGGCGGTCACCGGGTGAGCGGTCGATGACGGGCAGGCTGTCGGGCATGGAGGGCCGAAAGCCCATCCATTTCTTGCCGCCGTCCGTTTTCAGGGCAGGCAGGAACCGCCGGGCCTTGTCCAGCAGGATGTCGGCGCGCTTGAAATTCGGCGCAAGCGTCAGCCCACCCAGTTCGACGGCCCCACCGACACGGACGCCGCCATTGATCTTGGTAACGACGAAGCCATGACCGGAAAAGGTCAGGTGGGTTTTCAGGTCAAAGGAGCCTTCCGGCAGCGTCGTGTTGTAGCCGCGTTCGGTCTCAAGAGGGATGCGGTCGCCGATCGTCTTTGCAAGGCGGTGCGACCAGGCACCTGCGGTCACGACGACCTGTTTCGCCATCCAGGCCTTATCGGAAGCGTCGATCTGAACACTGTCTTCACTCGGCTTCAGACCTGATACGTCAGCGCTTTCGATCCGTCCGCCCCGCTGCAGGAAGACAGACGTCAGATGCGCCAGCCAGCGGGCGGGATCACAAGTGTTGGTCCAGTCCGGCGTGAAGGCGGCATGAGTGAAGCGACGGTCAAGACCCGGCTGAATGGCGGCTACTGCATCCGGGCTCTCAAGCAGTTCGAAGCGGATGCCATGTTGCTTGCGCAGCTCCCAGCCGGGCAGGCTGGCACGGAATTCCGCTTCGCCTTCATAAAGCTGCAGCTGCCCTTCGGCCTGGATCAGGGAGGCTGCCCCGGTGTCCGAAACCTGCCGGGCAAGCGCCTCCTGCGCCAGCTTCATCAAGGCGGCCTGTGCCGACATCGACACCTTGTAGCGATCCGGCCAGCTTGCCCGCCAGAACCGCAACATCCAGGGTGCGATCTTGAGGGCATAGGCGGGCGGAACGGAGAGAGGACCCAGCGGATCGAGCAACCATTTCGGTGCCTTGCGCATGATGCCGGGCGTTGCCAGCGGAACGATATCGGTAAAGGCGAAAGCTCCGGCGTTCATCTCCGATGCGCGCGCTGTTTCCGCCTGCCGATCCAGCACAAGCACCTGCCGCCCCCTTGCCTGCAGGGCTAGCGCGGAACTGATGCCGATGATGCCGGCGCCGATCACGATGATATCCTGGACGGTCTCGTCCGCCATTTTCAAAGTCTTTCAAAAAGGCCTGCGAGGCAGGGCGAAGTGCCCCGCAGGCAGTTTGCTGCCCGTTGGCCACACTTTAGGGGAGCGTGTAGGCAGTCTTGACCGAAGTGTAGAATTCAGCCGCGTAACGGCCTTGCTCGCGCGAGCCGAAGCTGGACCCTTTGGTGCCGCCAAAAGGCACGTGATAATCGACACCTGCCGTCGGCAGATTGACCATCACCATGCCGGCCTCGGCATTGGCCTTGAAGTGACTGGCATGTTTCAGCGACGTGGTACAGATACCAGCGCTCAACCCGAATTCCGTATCGTTGGCGACAGCCAGCGCTTCCTCGTAATCCTTCACGCGAATAACGGATGCGACCGGGCCGAAGACCTCTTCGGTGTTGATCCGCATGGCGTTGTCGGTTTCGCTGACCAGCGCCGGTGCCATGTAGAAACCTTCCGTGTCGCGGTTGAGCCGTTCCCCACCCTGCACCTTGCCGCCTTGCTTTGCCGCGATATCGACATAGGAAAGGTTCTGCTGCAGTTGCCGCTCATCGACCACCGGCCCCATCTGCACGCCATCTTCCAGGGCGTTGCCAACCTTCAGCGCCTGCATGCGCTCGGCAAGGGCTTCGACGAACCGGTCGTGAATGCCCTCGGTCACGACCAGCCGCGAGCTTGCAGTGCAGCGCTGACCGGTCGAGAAGAAGGCACCGTTGAGCGAAGCTTCGACGGCGATGGCAAGGTCGGCATCGTCCAGAACCACCATCGGGTTCTTGCCGCCCATTTCCAGCTGTACCTTCTTCAGGTGCTGACCACAGGCCGCAGCGATCCCCCGCCCCGTCGGCACCGAGCCGGTAAAGGAAATCGCCTTCACCTTTGCACTTTCCACCAGGCGCGGACCGATCTGCGAGCCACGTCCCATCACGAGGTTGACCACACCTTCCGGCAAGCCGGACCGGGACAGGATCTCGATGAGCGCATGCGCGCAACCCGGCACCAGTTCAGCCGGTTTCAAGATGACTGCGTTGCCGTAGCAAAGTGCCGGAGCGATCTTCCAGGCAGGGATTGCAATCGGGAAGTTCCAAGGTGTGATCAGCCCGACAACCCCGATCGGAAACCGGGTGACGTCAACTTCGATACCGGGCCTGACGGATGCCAGTCTGTCGCCAGCGAGGCGCAATGCTTCGCCGGCAAAGAATTTGAAAATCTGCCCGGCGCGCGCCACCTCGCCAATACCTTCCGGCAATGTCTTGCCTTCCTCACGCGACAGCAGACGGCCTAATTCGGCCTTGCGAGCCAGAAGTTCTGTCCCGACAAAATCCAGCACATCAAAACGCTGCTGCGGTGTCGACGCCGCCCAGCCGGGTGCCGCCTGATGCGCTGCATCGATGGCCTGGTCCAGCTGATCGACACCGGCCTTCGCCGCGTAGCCGAGGATATCGCTGATATCGGACGGGTTGACGTTGGGCGTGCTGTCGGTTGTTTCGAGCCACTGCCCGCCGACAAAATTCCTGTAATCCATGACTTGGCTTATCCGGGGCTTAAAGGCGTATCCCTGCGCGGTAGGGGTCCGCCGGATTGAAAATCAGGTTGGCATCGGACGTGACGAAGGCTTGTCCGGTGATGGTCGGAATAACGCCGCCGCCCGGGCCGGGCTGGTAGCTGATCTTGTAGGTGCTGCCGATGACGCTTTCCTGCAGATAGTCCTCACCCGGTGCCAGCGCACCATCGGCGGCAAGGCAGGCCAGCTTGGCCGAACAGCCTGTTCCGCAGGGCGAGCGGTCATAGGCACCACCCGGGCAAAGCACGAAGTTGCGGCTTTGCGCGGACGGGTCTTCGGCCGGGCCGAACAGCTCGATATGGTCGATCCAGGCACCGTCCTTACCGGTAACACCGGCCTTTTCCAGCGCATCGCGGATCTTCAGCGTGAGGTCGGTCAGCGGGCGGATATTGGCACCCGTCAGGGCAACCGGGCTGTTCTTGACCAGGAAGAACCAGTTGCCGCCCCAGGCGACATCACCGGTGACCGGACCAATGCCTTCGACCTCGACCGTGACATCCTTCGCCAGCCGGTAGCTCTCGATGTTGACCACCGACACCGTGTTGGCGTCGATCAGATCGATCTCGACCACGCCCACCGGCGTTTCAAACTTGTGCCGCCCCGGCCCGATCCGGCCGAGGTGCGCCAGGGTGACACCAAGGCCGATGGTGGCGTGGCCGCACATGCCAAGGTTCTGCAGGTTGTTGAAGTAGATCACCCCGGCAACACAATCCGGATTGGACGGCGGCACCAGCAGCGCACCGATAATGGCATCGTGACCGCGCGGTTCCAGAACGACGGAAGCGCAGAAATCGAGATGCTCGGCTTCCAGTCGGGCGGCGCGTTCCGCCAGTGTCCCCGATCCGAGATCGGGGCCACCATCAAGCACGACGCGGGTCGGTTCACCCGCGGTATGGCTGTCGATTACGCGCATTCGGCGATCACGCCACCTTGCGTGCTCCAGTCGGCGTACCAGGTCTTGAACAGCTTGTACTGCGCTTCGACATAGTTGCGCTGCGCATCGTTGAGGGCATCGGTCTCGTTGAAGTGCAGCGTGTATTCGGTGTCGCCGTTCAACACCATCAGGTGCTTGTAGTAGAGCACCAGGTCCGGGCCTTCATCGAAACTGGACAGAACAGCCAGCGCCTCTTCCAGTTCCTTTGCCCGCAGGCGCGCTTCCGCATGACCTTCTGCGGCCTTCTTGCAAAGCGCCACCAGATGCAGGACTTCCTTGGGAATGGCATTGCCAATGCCGGTGATCGCGCCGGTCGCACCACAGTTGATGAAGCCGTGATAGACAGCGGTGTCAACACCGACCATCAGCGTTACCTGGTCGTCCTGCGAAGTGATGTTTTCAGCCGCATAGCGTAGGTCCGCAAGGCCGCCGAATTCCTTGAAGCCGATCAGGTTCGGGAATTCCCGGCGCAGGTCGAAGAACAGGTCGGCGCGGGTGGCGAAACCGTAGTAGGGGCTGTTGTAGATCACCGCCGGCAGGTTCGGAGCCGCTTTCAGGATATCGCTGAAATGGTTGCGCTGCGCCGACACGGAGATGCCGCGAGACAGAACGCGCGGGATGACCATGAGACCATGCGCGCCAACCTTTGCCGCATGAGCGGCATGGGCAACGGCGGATTTGGTGTTGACCGCACCGGTTCCAACGACCACCGGTACACCCGCCTTCACCAGACGCTCGACGCCTTCCATGCGCTGCTCGTCCGTCAGGAGAGGCCAGTCGCCCATGGAGCCGCAATAGACGACGGCGGACATGCCGGCTTCGATCAGTTCCTTGCCCTTCTTCACGAGGGCATCGAAATCGGGCGAACGGTCGGCCTTGCACGGGGTCATCAGGGCAGGCATGCAGCCGGAAAAGATATTGGACGTCATCATTCACTCCTGGATGGGTCAGGCCTGTCGGTTGGCTCCCACGTGCGAAGCACGGGCCTTGAGGCCTGACGGTAAGGTCTAGTTGCGCCGGGTCAGCGCACGTTAGCAAGAAATTTTCGGGTGTTCTCGGATTCAGGCTGACCGAAGATCTGGGCCGGCGGGCCGATCTCCTCCATTACGCCCTTGTGGAAGAAGGCGACCCGGTCGGAGACGTCCCGGGCAAAGCCCATTTCGTGGGTAACGCAGATCATCGTCATGCCTTCCTCGGCCAGCAGGCGCATCGTGTCCAGCACTTCGCCGACCAGCTCCGGATCGAGAGCGGATGTCGCCTCGTCGAAGAGCATGTAGGTTGGCTCCATGGCCAGTGCCCGCGCAATCGCGAGACGCTGCTGCTGCCCGCCCGACAGATTGTTCGGATACACCTTCAGCTTGTCCGCAAGGCCGACATGGCGAAGCTGCTTTTCCGCAATCGCCTCGGCTTCCGCTTTCGATTTGCCTTTCACGATCCTCGGCGCCAGCGCAACATTTTCCAACGCGGTCAGATGCGGAAAGCTGTTCCATTGCTGGAACACCATGCCGAGCTTCTGGCGCAGCTTGTTGATGTCCGTCGCCTTGGCGTGAACGTCGGTGCCGTCGACCACCACCGATCCCTTCTGGATCGGCTCCAAACCGTTGATGCAATAAAGCAGTGTCGACTTGCCCGACCCGGACGCGCCGATGACGGAAAGCACTTCGCCCTTTTCGACATCAAGGTCGATACCCTTGAGCACCTGAAGAGCGCCGAAATATTTCTCAAGGCCGCGTATCTCGATCATTGGGCCCACCTTTTTTCCAGTTTTGCGGCATAGCGCGAGATCGGGAAGGACAGCGCGAAGTAGAACGCGCCGGCGAGGGAGAGGATCAGGAAGGGTTCCTGTGTCCGCGTGATCAGGATCTGGCTGGCCTTGAGCAGCTCGACATAGCCGAGCACGGACACCAGCGCGGAATCCTTCATGACGCCGAGCGCAACACCGACCCAGGCCGGAAAGACGGCCCGCCCGCCGATGGGCAACACCACGTAGCGCATGTCCTGCCAGTAGCTGAGCCCCAGCGAACGCGCCGCCCGGCGCATCGGCTTGCCGACAGCCTCGATGCCGCCGCGGGCAACGTTGGCTACCAGAGAAGCGGTGTAGGCGGTCAGGATCACCACGCCCGACGCAAACGGATCGAAATCCAGACCGACGATGGGCGCAAAATTGTAGAACAGCACAAGCTG
Source organism: Labrenzia sp. C1B70 (assembly GCF_000475395.1). Taxonomy (NCBI): domain Bacteria; kingdom Pseudomonadati; phylum Pseudomonadota; class Alphaproteobacteria; order Hyphomicrobiales; family Stappiaceae; genus Labrenzia; species Labrenzia sp. C1B70. Next base: position 66,510 of record NZ_AXCE01000056.1, on the reverse strand, counting down.
GATAATCAGCGGCACGGAGCGGAACACATCCAGCACCGGCCCCAGCAGCAACGTCGCCGCCAGCCGGCCCTCGTAGAGCATCCAGCCGAACAGACCGCCGAGCACGGTCCCGATGGTAATCGAAACAGCCGAGATCCAGAGGGTCCGGAGTGCAGCTTCACCGAGGAACCAGAAATCGTGAATGTTGAAGCCTGAAAAGAAGCTGATGGATTCTTTCATGTCAGCCCTCTCAGTACCGGAACAGGCGCATGGCAAGGAGCCGGGACGCCGCCAGGATGAATTTGACGATCACGTAGTAGATGACGGCCGTGACTGCGAAATATTCGAAGATGCGGAAGGTGCGGCTGGCGAAGAACTGGGTCTCGCCTGACAATTCGCGGAACCCAACCAGCATGCCAAGTGAAGACATCAACACCGCCCAGACCATCTGGTTGGTGACCGGGTGATAGACGATGCGAAAAACCTGCGGGATGACGATGCGGGTATAGGCCTGCCAGGAGGTCATTCCCAACGACCGTGCCGCCCGCAGCTGCGTCTCGGGCACAGCCTGAAAGCCGCCGCGAAAATTCTCCGCCAGATAGCCGGCACAGTTGAAACTGAGCCCGGCAAGTACGATGAAAAACGGCGACAGGTGAATGCCGAAGGCGCCGAGCCCGAAGCCGAAGAAGAACAGCTGGAACAGCGCAGGCGTATTGCGCGCCAGTTCCACCCACGTTGTCGCAAGCCAGTAGAGTGGCCCCTTCAGCTTCAGCCGGATCAGCGCCAGCGCAAGACCGACCACGATGCCGATCACCATCGACAGGGTCGCGACTTCAAGCGTCAGCAACCCGGCCTCCAGCAGATCGGGCAGGCTTTTCAGCACCGGCCGCCAATGGAAATTATAGTCGAACATTTGTTACGAATTGCTCCGGCTATCCCGCCTTATCGGGGCAAGGCATACGCATTCGTGAGATCCCGTCAGACAAGAGCACTGCCAAGGTTGGTATTCCGGGTGTCACCCCGGACAAGCGCAGCGCAGATCCGGGGCCTACTCTTGGTGAAACTTGCTGAAGCCGAGGATCTCTTCGCCGAGGATCAGCACACGCTTCAAACTTTCCGGGGGTGAGTTAGCCCCGGGTCTCCCTTCGGTCGCCCGGGGTGGCACTGTATTTGTCGCAAGTTGCAGGTGACCCCGGCTCTCATCCGAGGAGGATAGGATCACCCGTCACGGCATCACCCTCAGTACATCACGCCCGGGATACGCAGTTCCGGAGCTTCGCCACCGACATATTTGCCCCACAGCTCGGCATAGCGGCCGGAGCGGACCTGGTGGGTAACGAAGAGGTTGAGGAAGTTCAGCCAGGTCACGTCTTCGCGCTTGGCGACAACGGAAGTGTAGTCCGTGGTCCAAGGCATGCGCGGGCCGGGCTCCAGCGTTTCATACTGGTCGGTAACCGGCTTGACGGCGGTGTTGGTGGTCAGGCCGATATCGGCCTTGCCCTGGGCAACAGCAAGAAACACTTCGTTTTCGGACTGATAGCCCTGGTAGAGATGCTCTTCGCCCCATTCGGCCGCAATCTTGAGCCATTCCTGCTCCGGCACGGTGCCGATGGCAGCAGCGACACGCTTGCCGCGGATATCTTCAAATGCGCTGATCCCGCTTTCCGTGTTGACGACGCCCTGCGCGTAATAGATCGCGTAGGGAATGGTGAAACCGACGGTACGGGCACGGGCGAGACTGTCGGAAGTTGCGCCGAACACCACATCCGCGCGGCCGGTCACGATAACCGGCAGGCGCTCGGCCCAGGTTACCGGATAGATGATCGGCTCGACTTCAAGCGCTGCGGCGAGGTCATTGCAATATTCCACGTCGAAACCGGCCGGCTCGTTGTTCTCGTCCCGATAGCCGATCGGCGGAAAGTCCAGCACGACGCCACATTTCAGCTGACCGCGATCGACAACATCGTCCAGCGTGTCGGCTTTGACCGGCAGCGCGGCGGCGAATGAAATTGCTGCGGCAGCCACGAATTTCCTGATCATGAGTTCCCCTCTTCCTTCTGAAGCATTCTGGCCCCGGTGCTTGCACGCTCCGGGTCTTTTCTTGCCCGGCCGGCGGGTTTCCCGCTCGATCCGGACCAGGTCTTTGCCCGACAGCCTCCCGAGCTGTCGGGGTATTCCGGCTCAGCCGCCGGACGGCAGATGCGCCTCCCGTCGGTCTTCGCTCATCGTGCGCCGGGCCTTCCAGCCTTCGGTGCACCGCACCCGGACCTCGCAGCACCAGCTGTTCCGTCAACTGCTGCCTGCTGCGTTCCCTTGGGCCCGAGATTGATAAACCAGATTGGATCCAATATTCAATATAAAATATTCGAAATCATTTTCGCTTCACCAATCAAGGGCGATCCCGTAAAAGGTGGCTTCAGGGAGAATTGGTCCTATGAAACTGAAAACGATGGATATTTCCGCGACTGCTTCGGCATCGTCGATTGTGTTCGACGCGCTGCGGAAAGCCATTATCGAGGGCCAGCTTGAAGAAGGCGAACCTCTCCGCCAGGACGAAATCGCCCGCCTGTTCAACACCAGCCGCATTCCGGTGCGCGAAGCGATCTCCCGCCTGGAGGAACAGGGCCTCGTCAAGACGCAGCGCTACAAGGGGGCCGTCGTCGCCGGTCTGTCACCCAGGGAAACGGCGGAAATCTTTGACCTGCGTGCGCTGGTCGAACCGGAAATCATTCGCAATGCCGTTCCGCTGATGTCGAAGGAGCTGCTGGCAGACGCAAGGCAAAAATGCGCGGCGTTCTCCTCGGCCACCGATCCGATGGCCTATGGTGACCTCAACCGCGATTTTCACGAAACGCTCTACAGCGCCAGCGATCTGAAGTTCTTTCAGGAGATTGCCGACAACGCCATCGACCGGGTGGAACGGCAGATCCGGGCCCAGCTGGTCATGTCCAACGGCATGGAACGGGCAGGACGCGAACATTTCGCCATCCTGGAAGCCTGCGAAAAAGGCGACGCGGACCTCGCCTCCAACCTCACCCGGGAACACATCCACGGGGCCAAGGCTTCACTCTTGAAGCATCTGCCGGAGGCCTGAAGCCGCCCGGCTCTTCCTTAAACGCGATTGATCGACTGAACGGTGCCGGCTTCGTCAATGACGCAAACGGCCTGCCCGCCATCGAAGGTCAGGTTGACCTGATAGGCGTTTTCGCCTGAAGGCATGGAGCTGACGGGCAGAACATTGCCGCCGGTAACCTGCAGCTCTTCGGCGGCCTTGGAGGCACAAAGCAGTTGCAGGTCGGTTGGTGCGGTTTCGCCTGACGAACGCACGGCACCGGCGGTCGGTGTCTGGTTGGAGCTGGTGTTGCAGCCTGCGACGACGGAAAGACAAAGCCCGGCAGCCAGCCCCGCAGCAACCCTGTTCGTTACCCTGATGTTCATTTCAAGTTTCTCCCACCCTTCACCGACAGGTCTCAGACGCCCTTGTAAAGGGCAGCCCCCTGCATCAGCACAATCACCTTCGCGCCAACTTCCACGCGGCTGTAAAGATCCGCGACATCCTCGTTGTTCAGGCGAATACAGCCCGATGAGATATTGAGACCGATCGTCCAGGGCTGGTTGGTGCCATGGATGCGGTAGATGGAATCCTTGTTGCCGATATAAAGATACATCGCACGGGCGCCGAGCGGATTGTCGGGCCCGCCAGGCATGCCGCCCGCCCACTGGGCGGATTCAGGATCACGGGCAATCATTTCCGGTGGGGGTGTCCAGGTCGGCCATTCCTGCATGCGGCCGATCTTGACGATGCCGGCCCAGCCGAAGCCGTCGCGGCCCACGCCAATACCGTATCGGATCGCCTGAAAGTTGGGCTGAACCAGGTAAAGGAAGTGCCTGTCTCCATCGATGATGATGGTACCGGGCTTTTCAGCCGTGCGGAACGGAACCACCTGCCGCCGGAATTCTTCAGGCGACTGGCCATGCCGGTTATAGAACTTCGCCGCCGCGCGCGGGGTGTAGTCCACCCATTTGCGTGTCGTCGGATCGTAGATCTGCGTCTGGAAGGATTGCGCCAGCGCCACGCCGGCAAAGGCCAGCACCGCAATGGCCGGCACCCAGTTCAAGACAGTGCGAAATGCGCTCGGCAGCCTGATCATTTGGTCCACTCCCCGATCCTGTCCGCATTCGCGGCAATCCAGTCCCTTGCAACATCTTCTGCCGGTTTGCCCTCGACAACGACGGCATAGCTCATCCCGGTCACATCGGCCGGTGTCAGTTCCATGGCTGACAGGAACGAGGCCACTTCGGGCATGCCGCTTTCAAGGGAAGTCGCAAATGCAATCTTGAAGCTGGACGCGTCCCAGGCGGTGTCGGCGTGTGACTTTTCCAGCCAGTCGTTGTCCTGGGCGCGGGTGACGATTGTCCAGCGTGCCGGGTCGTACGCTGGCTCTTCCAGCTTCACGATGTCATGAAGTTCAAAAACATGGTGCGGTCCGTAGCAATAGAAGACCACGGGCTTGCCGAAGGATACGGCCGCATCAACGGCGGCCATGGCGACATCTTCCGGCATTTCCAGCAGCGTCATTGTCTGGTCGTAGCCATAGGAATGCGCCCTGATCTTTTCGATCTCCGTTGACGACCAGCTCGGGGCGCCAATCCAGATCTCGCCCTTGCCATCGCCGTCACTGTCGAATTGCGCGGCCATCTCAGGCTTCACGAGGTCGGCAACCGCCTTGATGCCGGTTTGTTCAACCGTTGCGCGTGTCGCGCAGATATTCTGCGTCGCAGCGACGCTCTTTGGGCTGAGCGACAGGATATGCTTTTCCTCGCTCAACCGCCCTGCCATTGCAGACAGGTTGGGGAACCAGACTTCCGGATGTACCTGGACCTCGCCCCGGCCGATATCGGAGAGAATCGTCAAGGTGCCTCGGTCACGCAGTTCCGTCTCTACACCGAGGCGGTCTTTGAGAATATCATCGATGATGTAGGCGGTGACCTGAGCCGAGGGCCAGGCGGGCACGCCGATCACAACGGCATCGGCCTTGGCAGACGTGACGGCGGCGACCGCCATGATCGAGGACATGAGAACAGAACGCCACACAGCCAGTACTCCCTACACACCTTGGCCCCTACCTTAAACACTGCGACAATTCTGACGCAACGGCAAATAGCAGAAACAATTATTTCCAGTGCCTTGCAGGTTTCGATACCGGCATTCATTTCTGCTGTACGGAAGCTGGGAGAAGGAGCGCTTGGCGATCGTTATTCCAGTTCAACGTCTTCCCGGTAGTCCGGCAACCAGCACGGCCAATCCAGCTCGCTCTCGATCCTGTAGCGCAGGGCGTCGGCGGCATCCGGTTCGCCATGCGTGATGTAGGTCATCTTTGGCGGCCGCTCGAAGTTTCCCAGCCATCGCATGATTTCGTCCGCATCCGCATGCGCTGACAGCATGTGCAGGTTGCCGACCTCAGCCCGGATCGGCACGTCGGAGCCATGGATCCGGACACTTGCCGCACCGGACGTGATCGCCGCGCCTCTCGTCCCCCCCGCCTGAAAGCCCGCGAACAGGATCATGTTGCGATGGTCGGGCGCATAGTGTTTCAGGTGATGCAGCACCCGGCCGCCGGTCGCCATGCCGCTGGCCGAAACGATGACCTTGGGCATGCGATTGCGATCGAGATCCTTGGATTCTTCCACATCGGCCACATAATGCGCCGCCCCGTTGGACCAGTCGCATTCTTCCGCTGTCAACCGGTGGTCGTCCGGGTGTTTGCCATAGATGTTGGAGGCGCTGACGGCCATGGGACTGTCGAGAAAGATCGGCAGGTCGGGAATTCGGCCTTCTTCCTTCAGGCTCTGTATATGGAACAGCAGTGATTGCGCCCGGCCGACCGCAAAGGAGGGGATGACAACGGTGCCACCGCGCCGTGCGGTCTTGGTAATGGCTTCGGCCAGGATGTCCTCGGCATCAAGGTTTTCGTGCCGGCGGTTGCCATAGGTGGATTCGACCAGCAGGTAATCTGCCTCGCGGATCGGCGACGGATCGAACATCGTTGCATCACCGTAGCGCCCGAGGTCTCCGGAAAAGACGATCCTTGTGCCACCCCAGGTCAGCTCCACAATCGCCGCCCCCAGGATATGCCCGGCCTTGCGGAAGGTAACGCTGAAAGCGCCCAGCATTTCATGCACGTCATCGAAGTCCACTGGCCGGAACCGGTCCAGCGACACTTCCGCATCCTTTTTCGTGTAGAGCGGCAGGGCCGGACGGTGCTTCGAGAACCCGTGACGATTTGCGAATTCCGCGTCCTTTTCCTGCAAGAACCCACTGTCCGGCAGGAGGATCGCGCACAGATCCCGCGTCGCCCTTGTGCAGACAACCGGCCCCTTGAAGCCGTTGCGAACCAGGAGGGGCAGATAGCCGGAGTGATCCAGATGGGCGTGTGTCAGGATGACCGCGTCGATTGTTTTCGGATCGACAGGCAAAGGTGCCCAGTTCTTGAGCCGCAATTGCTTGTAACCCTGGAACAGGCCACAATCGACCAGCACACGCGTGCCGTCTTTCTCCAGCAGATATTTCGAACCTGTAACAGTGCCGACGCCTCCGAGAAAAGTCAGTTTCACGCTCATTGCGCTGCATCCTCCCGATCGTCTGCACAAAGTTTCAGCCAAAACGACATCACCTGCCCGCGCATTCCGGGAAGGTATCTGAATTCAGACATGGAATCAGGAACTTGCGCAAGTCTCCCTTTTGTCGCGCAGACTTCGAAACATTGCATCGCAGCAGTATTTTTCCCGCGGAAGGCTGCCGTTTCTCAGCGTAAAAGCCTGTCGCAACGCGTGCACGCATTGAAAGATGCTGCATCGCAGCATATCTTAGTCTTCCGATGCACCGGCAGGCCGTAAAATGGTTTACCGCCGAAATCCGCTCACCAGCGGCCGGGCACGAAACTCAAGCAAAAAATATCACGAGGAAACGTTTCGGGGCTGGACACTACTTCGTGGAAAGGAACCCGGACCTTGAAACATACTGTTTCACATAGCGCCAAAGGAGCGCGCAGGACACGTGTGAACCTGGCGCTCCAGGGTGGCGGTGCCCATGGCGCCTTCACCTGGGGCGTATTGGACCGTCTCCTGGAGGAAGAGACACTCGAGATCAACGCCCTTTCGGGCACATCCGCTGGCGCGATGAATGCGGCGGCTCTGCTGACCGGCCTAATGAAAGGCGGGCGCGAAGAAGCGCGAACGTCGCTGGAGGGCTTCTGGAAAACGGTTTCCAAACGAAGCCGGTTTACCCCCTTCAACATGACGACATCGAGAGCTGTGCTCGGTGGATTGGGAATAGATTTCGAAAGCCTGCCGTTTCTTTTCGGCGCGGGAATGAACTTCCTGTCGCCCTACGATCTCAACCCGGCAGGCTTCAACCCTTTACGGGAAATCATAGACGAAACGATCGACATCGACGCCATTGCCCGCTCGGCCATACCGCTGCATGTGACCGCGACCCATGTCGGTTCGGGTGAAGCCCGCATCTTTTCCAACGGCGCCGTCAGCACCGATGTGCTTCTGGCATCCGCCTGTCTCCCGTCTCTCTTTCACGCGGTCGAAATCGACGGCGAGCACTACTGGGACGGCGGCTATACCGGCAACCCCAGCCTGATGCCTCTGGTTCTGGAGCCGGGTGATGCGGATCTGCTGCTGGTCCAGACGAGCCCCACCGAACGAGCTGCCCTGCCGCAGGATGCCCAGCAGATCGCCGCGCGCGAAAAGGAGATCTCCTTCAATGCGCCTTTGATCAAGGAACTGCGGTTGCTGGCGGAATTGCAACATCAAGCTGGCGCTGGCACACAGTCGCCCCGGCAAGGTTTCCTGCCGAGCCTGACAGGCCTCAACGCCAATCGTGCCGCCAGCCCGGTTTCCAATCCGGTCGCCAACCTGCGGATCCACCGGATTGCAGGTGCCGGCATGAATGGCCGCAGCGGTCAATCCAAACTCAACTCCACCTGGCCGTTCCTGGAGGAACTGCGCGAGGAAGGCCGCACTGCTGCCGATGAGTTTCTTGAAAAGAACCGTGCAGAACTTGGTCAGCGGTCGACGCTGGATCTCGGCCACTGGCTGCAAAGAGCCGATCCCGCCCCTCTTCGCAAGGCCAAGGCATCCTGATGCATCCCTCCTGAACGGTCAGCGTGGCAGCAGGCCGTTCAGGATAAGCTGGATCGTGTGATTGAGGTAGGTGCGAATATCCGAAAGGCCCGTGATCATGTCGGGTGTCTTCGGGCGGAACAGCCGAGCCGCAATGAGGACATCCAGAAGATACTTTGCCGTGTCGCGCGAAGACTGGACCACGATCCGGCCTTTTGTGACCTCGTCCTCCACCCAGGCAGTCACCACATCATGCAGTTCGCTGCCGCAGTGTTTCCTCAAAAGCATGCCCAGCTCTTCGTTCGCGACCGCCTCCACATAGAACAGACGCATTTCGGCAGCCTGCTGATTGTGTTTTTCATCGCTCTGGTCAACCTTGAAGACCGCCCTCAGGGCTTCTTCAAGGGTTTCGGCCTTTCGGCCCGCCGGAACATCAAGAAGATTGGCACGGTGGCGTATCGCGAGTTCCGCGAAGAGCTCGATTTTCGACGGAAACAACTCGTAAAGCGTCCGCTTGGAAATCCCGGCATTCTTGGCGACCAGTGCCATGGTCGTGCCGTTGTAGGAATGCTTCTGGAACGTGCCGAAGGCGACCTCGACAACGCGCGCCTTCAGCGTCGCCTCGTCATGAACCTTCTGCCGTCCGCGTTGCCGCTGCTCGTTACAGTCATCAAGTCCGCCTGGACAGGAACCCATTTGCACAATTTTTGTTCTTGAAGAGCTCATTTTGTCTCCTCCCCGTTACGAACTGATACCGAAATTCGATTGACGAGGGAACCTTGAAGCGAATAATGGTACCCGAGAGTTTTCTAATACTCCACAGCATTCGCTTCCAAAGAGGTTCCTCCCGGAAATGACGTGTACCCCTCTCGGTTCGAGCACTGCGTACCTGTGCTCTACGAAGAAGCCGTTCCGTGCTTTTCTCATCGCTTTCCTGATTTCCACCAGCCTTGGGTCCGGCATTGCTCAGGCCCAGCAGATGCGAGGCGCCGCGCCCAAACCGGAAGTCGGCGTTGTCGAACTTGAGCCCGAGTCGGTCGCGATCACGGCCAAGCTTTCGGGCAGGATCGCAGCGTCCCTGGATGCGGAAGTCCGGCCCGAGGTCGGCGGCATCATCAAGGAACGCCTGTTCAAGGAAGGCACGGAGGTCACCGCCGGAGACGTGCTCTACCGGATCGAGGACGATCTCTACAAGGCAGCACACGACAGCGCCCAGGCAGCTCTCCAGAAAGCGGAAGCCGCCCTGCCGAGCGCCCAGACCAAGGTTGAGCGCTACGAGGAACTGATCACGCAGAACGCCGTGGCCAAGCAGGAGCTGGACGACGCCAAGGCGGCGCTCGCCCAGGCAAAGGCGGACATCGCCTCCGCAAAGGCCAGCGTGCAGACTGCAAGGATCAATCTCGACAACACCGTCATCAAGGCACCGATTTCGGGCCGCATCGAAGCCTCGACGCTGAACGTCGGCGCATTGGTGACCGCCAGCCAGTCGGCCCCGCTGACCATCATTCGTCAGCTTGACCCGATCAATGTCGACGTCACCCAGTCGAGCACCAACCTGCTGAAGCTGCGAAAGGCCGTGCGCGAAGGCAGGATCAAGTTGTCCGGCGATAACGTGCAGGTGCGCCTGCTGCTGGAAACAGGGGAAGAATACTCCGAAACCGGCAAGCTGGAATTTTCGGAAGCCCACGTTGACCCGACAACCGGCACCTACACGCTGCGCGCCGAATTCCCGAACCCCGATCGTTTGCTCCTGCCGGGCATGTACGTTCAGGCGATCGTCGAGGAAGGCATTGCGCAGAACTCGTTCCTCGTGCCGCAGCGCGCCGTATCGCGCAACGCCAGAGGCGAACCGACGGCATTGTTCCTCGACCAGGACGGCAAGGTGGAAGAGCGCGTCCTGAGGGTCGAAGGCGACATCGGCAACAACTGGCTGGTCAACGAAGGCATCTCGGAGGGAGACCGGGTCATCGTTGAAGGCTCGCTGTTCGTGCGGGCCGGCCAGGAGGCAACAGGCACTCTGGTGACCATTGACGAAGCGACGGGGGAGGTGGAAAGCCGCGGTGAGGCGGTGTCGAACACAAGTGAGACTTCCGACTGATGTCAGCTTTCTTCATCGACAGGCCGATCTTTGCCTGGGTCATTGCCATTGTCACGATGCTGGCAGGCGCACTGGCCATCACGACGCTTTCCGTTTCGCAATATCCGCAAATTGCACCGACCACCGTCAACATCAGCGCCAATTATCCGGGCGCCGATGCGGCGACGGTCGAAAACTCGATTACCAAGGTGATCGAACAGGGCATGTCCGGGATCGATTACCTGGACTACATGACCGCGACGTCTTCGAACTCCGGTTCAGCCCAGATTTCGCTGACATTCTCCTCCAAGGCGGATCCGGACGTTGCCCAGATGCAGGTGCAGAACAAGCTGCAGCTCGTCTCCAGCCAGCTGCCGCAGATCGTCCAGAACACGGGCATCACCGTCACCAAGTCGACTTCCGGCTTTCTGATGGTGCTCGGCTTCGTTTCGACGGACGGACGCCTGACTTCCACCGACATTGCCGACTATGTCGACAACACGCTCAACGACACGCTGAAACGCGTCGAGGGCGTCGGTGAAACCCGGCTGTTCGGCTCCGGCTATGCCATGCGCATCTGGCTCGACCCGACGAAATTGCTGAAATACAACCTGATGCCGAGCGATGTCAGTTCTGCAATCCAGGCCCAGAACACCCAGGTTTCCGCCGGCCAGCTTGGCGGTCTGCCACAGGCCGAAGGTCAGCAGCTCAACGCAACCATCACCGCCTCCAGCCGCCTGCAGACTGCACAGCAGTTCCGCGACATCATTCTGAAAAGCTCCGAAGACGGCTCTGTCGTTCGCCTCAACGATGTCGCCCGGGTGGAAGTTGCCAACGAAAGCTACAGCACCTCTGCCTTCTACAACGGCATGCCGGCGTCCGGCCTTGCGGTCTCGCTTGCGACCGGCGCAAACGCCATCGACACCGCCCAGCGGGTACGCGACACCATCGACCGGCTCTCCTCGACGCTGCCTGCCGGGGTCGACGTGGTCTATCCCTATGACACCACCCCCTTCGTGAAGCTCTCCATCGAGAAGGTGGTCCACACACTGCTGGAAGCAGTCGTGCTGGTGTTCCTGGTGATGTATCTCTTCCTGCAGAACCTGCGCGCGACCATCATTCCGACACTTGCCGTGCCCGTGGTTCTGCTCGGCACCTTCGGGGTGCTTGCGCTGTTCGGCTATTCGATCAACACCTTGACCATGTTCGCCATGGTGCTCGCCATTGGGCTATTGGTGGATGACGCCATCGTCGTGGTGGAAAACGTCGAACGCGTGATGGCGGAGGAAGGTTTGCCGCCGCGTGAGGCGACCCGCAAATCCATGAACGAGATCACCGGCGCCTTGATCGGCATTGCGGTGGTGCTGTCCGCGGTCTTTGTGCCGATGGCGTTTTTCGGCGGCTCCGTCGGGATCATTTACCGCCAGTTCTCGATCACCATCGTTTCGGCCATGGTGCTGTCGGTATTCGTTGCACTCATCCTGACGCCTGCGCTGTGCGCCACCATGCTGAAGCAGGGTGACCACGGCCACAAGCGTGGTCCCTTCGCCTGGTTCAACAAGGGTTTCGACGCAAGCGCAAACGGCTACAGGGCGGCAAATGGCGGCATCCTGAAGCGCGGCAAGCGCTTCCTTGTGCTTTTCATCGCAATCGGCGTTGCCATGGGCTGGATGTTCAATCGCCTGCCAAGCTCCTTCCTGCCGCAGGAAGACCAGGGCATTCTGATTGCCATGGTCAACCTGCCCGTTGGCGCGACCCAGGGCCGGACACTGACCGTGCTCGACAAGGTACGCACCCACTTCATGGAGAACGAGCCGGATGCGGTCGACAGCGTCTTCACCGTCGCCGGCTTCGGTTTCGGCGGCCAGGGACAGAATGTCGGCCTCGCCTTCATCCGCATGAAGGACTTCACCGAGCGCGAAGACCCGCGGCTTGCCGCCCAGGCAGTCGCCGGCCGTGCCATGGGAGCCTTCTCGCAGTTCAAGGACGCCCGTGTGTTCGCCCTTGCCCCGCCTGCCATTCAGGGCATGGGCAACACCAACGGCTTTTCGTTCTATCTGCAGGACATCAATGGCGCCGGTCATGACCGACTGATGGAGGTTCGCAACCAGTTGCTGGGCATGGCGGCACAATCCGGCAAACTGGCGGCGACACGGCCCAACGGCCAGGAAGACCAGCCGCAGTTCAAGGTCGACATCGACACGCAGAAAGCGCGCCTGCTCGACCTCGGCATCCCGGACATCAACGACACCCTGTCGATTGCCTGGGGGTCCGACTACGTCAACGACTTCATGGACCGTGGCCGCATCAAGCCGGTCTATGTGCAGGCCGATGCCCCGTTCCGCATGCAGCCGTCCGATCTGGACCTGTGGCACGTGCGCAATTCCAATGGCGACATGGTGCCCTTCAGCGCTTTCGCTTCATCGCGCTGGACCTATGGTTCCCCGCGGCTCGAGCGCTTCAACGGCGCGTCGGCTGTGGAACTGCAGGGCCAGGCGGCTCCCGGCATCAGCTCGGGTGACGCGATGGCGGAAATCGATGCGCTCGTGGCCAAGCTTCCGGCAGGCTTCGTTCATGAATGGACCGGCCTTTCCTATCAGGAACGGCTTTCGGGCGATCAGGCCGCATCGCTTTATGCGATCTCGATCCTGATCGTGTTCCTGTGCCTTGCCGCCCTTTATGAAAGCTGGTCGATCCCCTTCGCGGTGATGCTGTCGGTCCCGATCGGCGTCTTCGGCGCCCTGGCGGCGGCTCTGATTTTCGGGCAAACCAACGACGTCTACTTCAAGGTCGGTCTGCTGACGACCATCGGCCTGGCGGCGAAGAATGCCATCCTGATCGTGGAGTTCGCCATCGAACAACAACGACAGGGCAAGGACCTGCTGCAGGCGACACTGGACGCTGCTCGCCAGCGGCTCCGGCCGATCCTGATGACGTCGTTCGCCTTCATCCTGGGTGTGACGCCACTGGCGATTGCCACCGGGGCAGGTTCGGGTGCGCAGAACTCCATCGGCATCGGCGTCATGGGCGGCATGATCGCCTCCACCGTGCTCGGCATCTTCTTCGTGCCGCTTCTGTTCGTCACTGTGCGGCGCATCTTCAGCCGCAAGCAGACGAACGAAGCAGCCCCCGACACTTCAGGCAGCAAAGCCCATTGAGAGAGTTTCGATGACCCTTTTCAAACCTGAGACCGGCTCTGCCTGCGCCGTCCCCTCTCTACGCCGCAAGACCTGGTTGCGGCTGGGTGCGGGCCTGATGGCAGCGACCCTGATGGGTGCCTGTTCCGTCGGCCCCGACTACCAGCGCCCGGATGTCTCCGTGCCCGGCAAGTGGCGCAACACGACAGGCGAAACGCCTGCCTCCGTGCCGCAACTTGCCAACTGGTGGACGCAGCTGGGCGATGTCCAGCTCAACAGCCTGATCTCGCTCGCGGTTCAGAACAACCTGGATGTCCGCACCGCCAAGGCCAAGGTGCGTGAAGCCCGGGCCAGTTACAAACAGGCCTCCTCATCGCTCTTTCCGAGCCTTGACGGTGCGGCCGGCGTGACCCGCTCCAAATCGAGTGGGTCCGACAGCGTCGGCACGCTCTGGAACGGTGGTTTCGATGCCGCCTGGGAGATCGACATCTTCGGCGCCAACCGCCGAGCAAAGGAAGCGGCCAAATACGGTCTTGATGCTGCCGAGGAAGAGCTGCGGGCAAGCTTGCTGACCCTGATTGGCGACCTTGCCACCAACTATGTCGAAGCGCGCGGCTTTCAGCAGCGGCTGAAACTGGCGCAGGACACCGCGAAATCGCAGCAGTCCTCGGCCGATCTCATTCGCAAGCGTTTCCAGGCAGGTTCGTCCTCCGGTCTCGACGTTGCCAACGCGGAAGGTCAGGCGGCGTCGACAGAGGCCAATATTCCGGCCCTGAAGACAGCTCTTGCCGCTTCCATGCACCGGCTGAGCGTTTTGACCGGTCAACAGCCGACTGCCCTTACCGACCGGTTGCTGGCAAGCAGCCGTATTCCGACACCAAAACTGCCGATCCCTGTCGGCATACCGGCAAGCATCCTGCTGACCCGCCCGGACGTTCGCCTGGCTGAACGCCAGCTTGCGGAGGCAACCGCGAAAATCGGTCAGGCAACGGCAGCGCGTTATCCCTCCGTCAGCCTGACAGGTTCCATCGGCACCGCCGCAGCCGACATTGGCGATCTCGGCAAGAATTCCTCGATCAGCTGGGCCTTTGGCCCGTCGCTGTCCGTGCCGATCTTCAATGCAGGTAAACTGGCGGCAGGCGTCGAGATTGCCGAAGCCCAGCGCGATCAGTATTTCCTCGCCTACCAGGCGTCGGTGCTGACGGCACTGGAAGATGTCGAGAACGCTCTTGTCGGCTTCACCCAGGAACGCAAGCGTGTCGCCAGTCAGCGGCGTTCGGCGGAAAGCTACAAGTCGGCCGCCGAGCTTTCCAGATCGCTCTACCAGACCGGCGCCGCCAGCTTCCTCGATGCCCTCGATGCTGAACGCTCGACCTACTCCGCCGAAGACACGCTCATCCAGAGCCGTGTCCGCCTGACCACCTATTACATCGCCCTGCAAAAGGCGCTTGGCGGGGGCTGGACCGGCAAGGTTGAAACCGACAAGCCGGAAGTGGTCGACAAGAACACCGGCCCGCATTTGTCGGTTGCGTACTGACGCGACCTCGGCACCACGTTTCGGACTGGGCAAAGGCTTGAAACCCTTGCTCAGTCCGTCTTGTTTTTGAAAGCCTGAAGCAAGTCGGCGACCAGCGGGTTCGGGAAGCGCCGGTGCAGCGTGACGGCGAAGAACTCCTCCTTAAGCCCTTCCAGCCTGCCCAGCTCGATCAGCCGTCCCGAAGCAAGCTCGTCTCTCACGACGATCGGCGGAATGACGGCAAGCCCTGCGTGCGCACGCGCAAGCAGACGGATCATCGCCATGTCGTCGGCTTCCGCGGCAACTTTGGTGACGACACCCAGTTGCTCGACCATCGCGTCGAAAGATGCCCTCAGGGCCGATTCCGGCGTTGGCAGGATCAGCGGCTGCGAAGACAGAAGCTCCGGCAAGGGCAGCCCCGCCAGATCGGCTGCGGTTGCGGGTCCGATCAGGCTGACCGGCTGTTCGGAAAGTCCATGTACGAGATAGGGACTGGAGGCATCCCGGGCGGGCACAAGGTTCGTCAGGACCACATCGATCGCCAATGCTTCCAGGGCCCTCAGAAGGTCTGCCTGCGCTCCGGAGCGCAGCACCACTTCGACATCTGATCGTCCGATCAGGGGTTCCAGGAAGCCGATCTGGAAATTTCGCGAAAGCGTTGCGAGTGCTCCCACCCGCAAAGCCTTGCGCTCGGTGCCCGTGTTGCGCAGGGTCGCCGTCAGGTCCTCGGCGGTCCGAAAGATCGCTTCCGCGTGATCAAGGGCGATCCGCCCGGCCTCCGTCAGCACCAGACCACGTCCGCGTCGTTCAAACAGATCGTGTCCAAGGGAGGCTTCCAGCGTCTTGATCTGCGAGGATAGCGCCGACTGCGACAGGTTCAGCACCCTGGCAGCCCCCGTCAGTGTTCCATCCCGCGCAACTGCCCGGAAAAGCCGCAGATGATGAAGGTTCAGCACGAAAACACTTCCAAATTATAGAACGATTTCGATTATAATATGTAATTTTTTGCAAGAAAACGAGACGGTATATCCACGGCGTCTTTCAGCGTTCGTGAGGTTCCCATGCCCTACCTGTTCCCCCTTCCCCTTCTTGCGCCGGTGCTGTTGCTGGCTTCTGCGGCCGTTTCAACAATGTGTCCGGGCCGCCGCCCAGGGCTCTATCCCAAGGCTTCGGAAGCAAGTGCATTTATCGCCCTTGTGCTTGCCCTTGCCGGCCTGGTGCAGCTTCTGGTCTTGGGAGCAACGGAAGCAACCTTGTTCGAAGGTCCGTTTACGCTTGTTGTGCGGCTCGACCCCATCAGCGTGACGATGACCCTGTTGGTTGCCTTCATCGGCTGGGTGGTGATGCGTTACTCCCGGACCTACCTCGACGGTGAAGCGCGAGAAGGGGCCTTCCACGGCTTGATGCTCACGGCACTTGCGGCCGTACTGGTGGTCGTCCAGTCGGGCAGCCTGTTCCTGCTTGTCCTCGGCTTTGCCGGGATCGGCCTCTGCCTGCGCAGGCTTTTGCTGTTTTACCCGCAGCGTGCCGCCGCCCAACGGGCCGCCACCAAATTCGCGCTTGTCTGGCATGCAGGTGACATCTCGCTGCTGCTGGCCGCCGGGCTGTTCATGGCAAGCGCCGGTACCGCACAGCTTGGACAGCTTTCTGAAACAGTCGGGCCTGATCTCTCCTTCGTCGAACATCTGGCTGTGGTGTTCCTGGTGTTGGCAGCCGTGCTGAAAACGGCCGCCTTCCCGCTGCACGGCTGGCTGACGGAAGTCATGGAGGCGCCGACCCCGGTTTCCGCCCTGCTTCATGCAGGCATCATCAACGCCGGCGGGTTTCTTCTGATCAGGACGGCAGACCTGGTTCAGGCCAGTCCTGGCGCCATGGGCACGCTCGTGGCTCTCGGTGGCCTGACCGCTCTCTTCGGGGCAGTGGTCATGCTGACCCAAAGCGCGGTGAAGACAGCCCTTGCCTGGTCAACGATTTCCCAGATGGGTTTCATGCTGCTGCAGTGTGGTCTCGGTCTTTGGCCACTCGCGCTGCTCCATGTGGTCGCGCACTCCCTCTACAAGGCCCATGCCTTCCTGTCCTCGGGTGGAGCCGTGCTGGCCGTGGCCAAGCTGCGGCGCCCCGGCCCGATCGCAATTCCCAGCGTTGCCAACGTGCTCCGGTCCTTCGCGATCGCCTTGTTTCTCTACGCGATAGTCTCCTTCGCCTTCTCGATGATCGCAGGCCCGAAGACCCCTCAGGCGCTTGCCATCGGAGCAATGCTCATCTTCGGCGTGGCCTATCTGGTGGCGCAAGGTCTTGCAGATGCGGCCCCCGCTGAACTGACGTATCGCACCTCGCTGGCCGCAGTCATCGTTGCCTTTGCCTATTTCGGCTTCCAGCAGGTTGCCAACCTTCTGTGGGGCGCAGCTCTGCCGCAGGCACCTGTCGCCGGCCCCCTCGAATGGGCACTGATCGTCCTGGCGGTGCTTTCCTTCGGCATCGTTGCCGTTGCGCAGACACTTTTTCCGCTCTGGTCACACCACCCGTCGACCGCCGGCTTGCGCGTTCACATCGCCAACGGCCTTTACCTCAACGCCCTCCTCGACCGTTTCATCGGCGGATACCGGGTTGCGAACTCCAAGTAAGACGAGGCATTTCAGATGTTTATCAAGCACACCCAATTCAGCTCGCTACGGGTTTCGGGCATCCTCGAGGCAGGCACGTCAGCCATACGGGCCATCCCGCCCGCCTTTCCGCTGGACGCAACCGTTGCCGTCAATCCCTTCCTCGGCCAGGTTGGAGAAGGCCTCGCAGAAGCATCCGCACGCCTTGCCAGAACGAGCGGCATCAGTCTGACCCGGCCCAGAAGCAGCTACGGCACCGAGATCGCCTGTGGCCGCATCTCGGATGAAGACCTGACGGCCGCCCTTGAGGCAAGCAACGCCGGCAACAAGCCGGCAGATGTCGCGCAGCTCAAGGCATTCGCCCAAATGGATGGACCGGCACCGGCAGCCGTACCAACCATTGCCGAACTCGCAGCTTCTGTATCCGGCATCGACTGGCCGTCGGTTATCGAAAAAACCGTTGGTCTGTGGGCCGCCGGTTACTTCGACCGCGGCCAGGCGCTTTGGTCTCCAGCCCCGGGTGAGGGCGCTTATGCTGCCTGGCGGTCCTGGGCGAGCCGTGACCTGACACCCGAAATTGCCGGACTGACGGGGTTCTGCTCCCATATAACCACGTCTCCGGACACTTCCGAACAGGCAATCCTGCGGGTAACCGACCGGCTGGGCATCAGCGTTCCGGCTGCCGAAACCCTGTTTCACCGGCTGCTGATGGACCTTGGAGGCTGGGCGCAACATGCACGCTGGCTGCTGTGGCGTGCAGAGCAGGACGGCATGACGGAGGGCACGCTCGGCGACCTGCTGGCCATCCGGTTGATCTGGGAAGAGGCGCTTTTCAACCGCTTCCCGGCTGTCGCCGACCAATGGCAGGCCAAGCTTCAGCTTCATGCTGCGCCTCTTGTTCCGGACCGGGACCAGGTTATCGATGCCATTTTGCAGGACGCGGCAGAGCGGGCATACCAGCGGTCTCTCGGCCAACAGCTGAAGGCGCCGACAAAGAACACCGGGGAGCGCCCTGCCCTTCAGGCGGCGTTCTGCATCGACGTGCGCTCGGAAGTCTTCCGGCGGGCGCTGGAAAACCAGAGCCCATCGATCGAAACACTCGGGTTTGCCGGTTTCTTCGGTCTTCCTGCTGCTCACAGAGACCACGGCTCCGATGTTGAAGAAAATCACCTGCCGGTCTTGCTGAAACCGTCCATGACCTCAACTTGCCACGGTTCTCCCGGTGAGGAAAAGACGGCACGCATCGGTGCGCGGGCCATACGGGCACTGGACAGGTTCCGCCAGGCCGCTGTCTCGTCCTTCGCCTATGTGGAAGCTGCCGGCCCTCTGTATGTGACCAAGCTGGTGAAGGATTCCCTCGGCCGCCCCACAAGAAAGGTCTCAACGAGTGCCGCCCCCAGGCTCGACCCGGCGCTTGATGCCGAGACGAAATCAGCGACCGCCGCTGCGATCCTGAAGGCCATGAGCCTCACGAACAATCATGCGCAGGTGGTTCTGCTTGTTGGCCACGGAGCCAATGTGAAAAACAATCCGCATGAAAGCGCTTATCATTGCGGCGCATGCGGTGGTCATTCAGGTGAGGTTTCAGCGCGGTTGCTTGCAAGCTTGCTGAACGATGCCGAAACCCGCTCCGGCCTTGCTGCTCACGGTATCGACCTTCCTGACGACACCCGGTTTGTCGCGGCGCTCCACGACACGACAACGGACGAGATCACCCTGTTCGACAAGGACCAATCCGGCCCGATGAATGAATTCGATCTTCTGCAAAAATGGTTGAAACGGGCGGGAGCCGAGGCACGGGCCGAGCGCGCCTTGCGCTTGCCGGGCACGAATGCTGCCTCCATTGCGGCCAGAGCATTCAACTGGGCCGAAATCAGGCCGGAGTGGGGACTTGCAGACTGCGCCGCGTTCATCGCAGCCCCCAGGCATCTGACATCGAAGGCCAATCTGGAAGGCCGAGCCTTCCTTCACAGCTACGACTGGCAAACGGACGAGGACTTCAAGACGCTTGAACTCATCCTCACCGCCCCGGTGGTCGTGGCGAGCTGGATCAGCCTTCAATACTATGGCTCTTCAGTCGCGCCGGATGTCTTCGGTGGCGGCAACAAACTCATCCACAACGTGGTTGGCGGCATTGGCGTTGTGGAAGGCAACGGCGGGCGCCTGCGGCCCGGCCTACCTGCACAGGCACTGCATGATGGCGAGAAAGGGATGCATACCCCTCTCCGGTTGTCGGTTCTGATCGAAGCCCCCGAAGAGGCAATATCTGCCATTCTGGATGCGCACCCGGATGTTCGGAACCTTTTCGAACACGGCTGGCTGCATCTGTTCACGCTTCGGAACGGACGTATGGCCGCGCGCTACCAGCCGGGCGGTTCTTGGGCAGAGGAAGAGATGAACCGCCAGGCTGCCTGAACCTGAAAGGGCAGGTCCGGTGACCGGTGGTCGCTGGACCTGTAGGGGGCTCCGGCTATCCCTCTTCCTCGCAAGGCTCGGTTGCCAGGAAAGCACGCAGTCCTCTTGTCTCGTCGTCCTCGAAAACCGTGCTTGTGACACTCAGTTTTACGACACGATCGAAACGGAAGGTGCGGAAGGCCTGCCGTATTTCGCACCACGCACTGAACATCCACCCGTCTGTCATGTTCCAGATGACAAGCGGGCGGACGCTGCGCTCCGTGGGCTTTCCATCGGCATCCTCGTAACAAATATCGACAACGAGCTGCATCCGGATGGCCTCGCGGATCAGACTGACGGTCGGTGGGGCGCTGTTCTTGATCTGCAGGCTGAAATACGGTGCGTCGGCCAGCTTGCGTTTATCGGGATCCGGCATGCCGGCCTGGATCATGGCACGCACTTCATGTGCCGCCGATGCCAGCGCCGGGTCGCCCGTGCGCTCAACAAAGGAAAGGCCGATCGCCAGCGCATCGACCTGATCATGGGTAAACGTCATGTTGGGCAGATCGAAGCCCGGACGCAGCAGATAGCCGATGCCGGCCTCCCCTTCGATGGGAAGGCCGGACGCCTGAAGGTGGGCGATGTCCCGGTAAATCGTGCTGAGGCTGACTTCGAACCGTTCGGCAAGTTCTGCGCCCCGGATTACGTCGCGGGTCCGCATCTCGTTGATGATCCGAAACAGTCTTTCCGCGCGTCGCATTCCGTTTCCTCACGCTCCAGAAAACCGGATGCAGCCGCTTCGAAGCTGCGTTCAGGTGTCGGGCCTCAGTCGGCAGCGATCGCTTCGATCTCGAACATGAGAGGAGGAAGCGCAAGCCGGCTCACGCCAAGTAGTGTCATTGGCGGCGCAGCGTCAAGACGGCCGAACCGCGCTCCCAGGACGTCGAAGTTCTTCAGGGCCTCGTCCACATCCGTTGTGTAGACCTTGACCTGAATGACGTTGGCCAGGGTCATCCGCGCTTCGGCCAGTACGGCTTCCAGGTTGTTCAGCGAAAGCTCGATCTGACCGCGCATATCCGCGGCATGCCGAGGATTTCCCTCCCCGTCGACAGCGGTCTGTCCGGCGCAGATCAGCTGCCTGCCCATGCCTTCAACAATTTCGGCCTGATTGTAGCCGAGCCTGAGCGACCAGGGCCAGGGATTGACGGGAGTTCTGTTCATGGGGCGTCCTTTCGATCTTCCAAAACAAGAGAACGCCTATCAACCACAGGCCTCCTGTCACCGTGGTGAGAGGAGAGTTTCTACCCGGTCCGAATTTTTCGAGAACGGGACCTTGCCCTGCGCAAAAAGACATCCTGCGTTCTTGCAAACGCAGGATGCTTGCGCGCCGGTTTCCCCTGCCATGCAGGCGGGAACAGCAGGCAGGGAAATGCCGGCTTACTTCGCGAGCTTGGGGTCGATCTGCCAGACTTCGCTTGCCAGCTTGCCGCTCCGATAGGTCAGGACGTAGCGGACCGGGATCGTGTTCTTGCCGGAAAAGCGCACATTGGCGGTCACCGTCACGCCAGCTGGATTTGCGTTTTCCTGAACATTCGAGACATCGACCTTCAGCTTGCCCTGCGCCCCTGTGAACTTGGTCCAGACCGTGCCTATGTCTGCAGCACCGGTATAGACACCATCCAGCGGACCACCGACCCATTCCAGCACGGCCTTGTCGGAATAGGACGCCTTGAGGGCATCGACCTTGCCGGTTGCGATGTTGTCGAAATGGGTACGTGCCAGGTCTTCACCCGGCCCGGCCAGGGCTGCGGATGCAAACAGAACCGTACCTGCGAAGGCAGTAGCGGCAAATTGACTTATCGGCTTCATTTCAGATCTCCATTCGTTCACTGTTCCAGATGCGATCGGCCGCATCCGGTGCTGTCCACGCAGGTGGTGGTGTTTTCCTTCCCGAAGGAGCCGAAATATCTTTTTCACCGGCGACGGAATAATTCGCGCAGAACAGGCGTTGGTGTCAGTAGTGTCCACGAGGAAGAGCTCTTGCCCGACAAAACCCAAAACCTGCTCAGGGAGACGCCGGCGCTGCATCGATACGCGGTAACGCTGACCTGCGACCAGGCGGAAGCGGAAGACCTTGTGCAGGACTGCCTGGAACGGGCCTTGCGCAAATGGAGCCTTCGTCGGTCGTCTGTACCACTGCGGCCGTGGCTCTTCCGTATGATGCGCAATCTTCACGTCAGTCGCTGGCGGCGCTTGCGGCGCCATTCGAACCATATCGACCTGGACGATCTGGAAAACCAGCTTCAGGCGCCCGCCTCGCAGCAGGACAGCGCCGAGCTCAAACATCTGCTGAACCGCATGCTGGCCTTGCCCGAAGACCAGCGCGAAGCACTGTTCCTGGTCGGCGTGGAAGGCTTTACCTATGCAGAAGCCGCCGCAATCCTGAACGTTGCCGAAGGAACCATCATGTCGCGCATCAGCCGCGCCCGTGCCAGACTGAGAGAAGACCCCCGCGCCTCCGAGCGTCCCCATCTAAGGAGCGTGACATGAATTCCCAGACGGTGCCCCCCATCCGGGAGGAAGACCTCGTTCGATACGTCGACGACGAGCTGCCTGCGGACCGCAGACGCGAGGTCGAAACCTATCTCAGGGACAATCCGGAAGCTGCCGCCCGGGTTGAGGCGGACCGCCGGATCTCGGCAAACCTGAAGACAGCCTATTCCCGCGTCACTGCAGAACCTCCCGGCCTGACCGCGCCTTCAGGGGGCAGATGGCTGCCGCGCGCCGGCATGGCCGCCTCCATCGCTGCGGCCCTGCTGGTTGGCGTCTTTGCCGGTTGGTCCCTGAAACCGGATGCAAGCCTGCCAGCGCATCAGCCCTTCCTGACCGATGCCCTGACGGCTCACCGAACATTCACCGTTGAGGTTGCTCATCCGGTCGAGGTGGCAGCCAGCGACCAGCGGCATCTGGCAACCTGGCTCGGCAATCGGCTGAACCATCCGTTCCGCATTCCCGATCTGCGGGTTGCCGGACTGACGCTGATGGGCGGACGCCTGCTGCCCAGCGGGGCGGATCCGGCAGCACAGCTCATGTATGACGATGCGGACGGCAACCGGGTGACCGTCTATCTGCGCCGTGGGGTCGACGGTGAACCGAAATTCCAGTTCGCGGAATCCGGCACTGAACAGGCGTTCTTCTGGAGCGACACCGGGTTCACCTACGCGGTGACAGGCGACATGCCGCGCTCACAGCTTTTGAACCTTGCCCACCTGATCCAGACCCAGCTCGACCCGGCGCAACAATCGAACTGAAAGTCGCCAGATCATTCTGACAAAGTCCTCGCGCTTTCGTGACCCAGCTCTTGGGAAGACCAGGCAGCCGGCCAGCGTAGTCAGGTGCGGGGGCGGTGCAAGACCGCCTCCGGCGCGCATGCGTCACAAGCCAACAGAATTCAGGAATTCCGATATGAAAACCTCCCTTTGTGCTCTCGCGCTGCTGGTTTACGCCGGCCCTGCACTCGCCCAGGAAAGCACACTCGCCGATCCATCCATCAAACACCGCCCTGCCGACGGAGTTGTCAGGCTTTATGGTGCGGGCGGCCCGCACACGGCGTTCCAGAAAGTTGCAAAAGCCTTTGAAGAAAAAACCGGCAACAAGGTCGAAATCACGGCCGGCCCGGAAACCACCTGGTCCGCAAAAGCCCAGGCGGATGCCGATATCCTCTGGGGCACATCCGAACAATCGATGACGGCGTTTCTGGAAACCTATGGCAATTTTGACTCTTCCCAGGTTCAGCCGATCTACATCCGGCCTGCCATCATCGCCGTGCGCGCAGACAATCCGAAAAAGATCGAGAGCTTTGAAGACCTGCTCAAGGACGGGATCAAGATCGTCGTGACCGAGGGTGCCGGTGTCGCCAACACATCCGGCACAGGTGTCTGGGAAGACATCGCCGGAAGGACCGGAAATCTCGGTGACGTGTCGGCGTTCAGATCGAACATCGTCGCGTTTGAAAAAGGCTCCGGTGCCAGTTTCCGGGCCTTCAAGGACCTTGAGGCCGATGCCTGGATCACCTGGCCGAACTGGCCTATCAACAACCCGGACGTTCTGTCCCTTGTCGAACTGGACGAAAACCGCCGCATCTGGCGCGATGTCAACGTCGTGCTCTCCCCCGACGCCGACCCGCAAGCCAAGGCTTTTCTGGACTTCCTCCAGACCCCGGAAGCCGCGACCCTGATGAAAACCGAGGGTTGGAAGCGCTAACACCGCGCTTTCCCCTTTTGCCAAGCCCCCTCCGCGCCCATGCCTCCCAGGGCGCGAGAGGGGGGGGATGCAACGCCTTTCCGAAACGCGCTGAGCCTACCTTTCCCATTTTTCCGCTTGCCAACCTCAAACCGCACTGTTAAACGTTTAACTGTAAAACGTTTAACAGCGTTGGGAGGCGCTGGCAGATGTCCCGAAAAAAACCGTCCATCAAGGAAGTCGCCGCTCTTGCGGGCGTGTCGATCGCGACGGTATCGAACGTCTTTTCCGGGCGCAAACCGGTCAACGACGAGCTGAAGGAGAGCGTGCACAAGGCTGCGCGCGAACTCGGTTACCAGCTCGACCGGGCCGCTTCCCAGCTGCGCTCGGGCCGTACCCGTATCATCGCGGTAATCGTCCCCGACCTCACCGACACCTTTTTTGCCACCATCGTCTCCAGACTGGAAACCGCCGCATCAGCGGAAGGTTACGACGTCATCGTCGCCAGCTCCCATAACGACCGCGCGGTGGAATCCTCACGTCTGAAGGCGTTGCTCGCATGGCGGCCGGAAGGGCTGATTGCCGTGCCCTGCTCAAGCACCATGCCGCCGGAACTGAAGGAAGCAAGATCCACCTTGCCGATGGTTCTGGTCGACCGTGTTGCTGCAGAAGGGGCAATTGCCGATACGGTGACCATCGACAACCGCGAGGCAGGCGAGATTGCCGCAAGGCATCTGCTGGAGCGTGGCCACCAGAACATTGCAATCGGCGTTTCCGACCTGGATCACCCTCCGATCCTGGAAAGAACGGAAGGGGCTGCCGCCATCATCGAGGCGCAAACCGGCAAACGGCCGACCATTCTCAATCTGGGTTCCGATATCACCGCAGGCACCAGAACGCTCCTGGACTGGATGGAACGCAATCCCCTGCCGGAAGCAATCATCGCGCTTACCAACGTCACGACACTCAGCGTGTTGTCGGCCCTCGCCGAACACCGGATCGACATCCCGAGCCGCGCGTCTGTCGTCGCGTTTGACGACTATGCCTGGATGTCCGCCCGCAACACCGGACTGACGGCCATCCGACAGCCGGTCGACAAAATCGCGGAAACCGCCTGGCGCCGGCTGCTGCAGCGGATCGAGGGTGACAGCAAGGCACCCGTTACACCGGCAGTGCTGAACGCGAGCCTGATCGTCCGTGCCTCGGTGCGCGATCTCGAAGCAGGCGAAGACATGCATTCGCAAACACACACCCCGGCACCGAGGGACAGCGCCTCGGCGGAAGGGCAGGAAAAGAAGATCCACTGATGCCATCCGCCACAACTGGGCACGACGGCAAACAGGCGGCAAAGACCGCACGGACACATGGGAGGAAGAGGAGGAAAATCGGACTTCAGGATCAACGGACACTTAAACGCTATCAGTCCCGTTGATCCGGACGAGAAACGCGCGGAGTGCGGTGAGCAACCCCGCGCGTCGGCAAGATCGTCCTGAAATACCCACTAACCGAAGCGGCAGGTAGATCCTCTCATCCGCCGGAACCCGTAAAGACGCCCCGTGCCGTTGCACCGGCTAAAGCGTCAGGGTTTCTGCGCGGACTCGATCATGCTCGGCCAAGATTAGCAGTGGTCTTTCAGGAAACCAACCGGTCTTGAGCGCACCCGAGGACGGGGCCGACGGACCGTTTTATTGATGGAGGAAACTGAAATGAACCCGATGAACAAGAAACTTGCCGGCGCGGCCATCGTTGCCGCCACCCTGCTGCAGGGAACCGCTGTCCAGGCTGCATCCGGCACCGTCGCATTCCTGATGCCAGACCAGGCATCAACCCGCTACGAGGAACATGATTTCCCGGGCTTCAAGGCGGAAATGGAGAAGCTTTGCCCGGATTGCACCGTCATCTACCAGAATGCGGATGCAGACGTGGCGCGCCAGCAGCAGCAGTTCAACTCCGTTCTGACACAAGGCGCCAAGGTGATCGTGCTTGATCCGGTGGATTCCAGCGCGGCCGCCTCGCTCGTCGCCCTTGCCCAGAGCCAGGGCGTGAAAGTGATCGCCTACGATCGCCCTATCCCGGACAAGACCGCCGACTACTATGTCTCCTTCGACAATGAAGGCATCGGCAAGGCAATCGCCGAGTCCCTGGTGCGCCATCTGGAAGAACAGGGCATCTCACCGGAGGCAGGCGGCCTGTTGCAGATCAACGGCTCGCCCACCGATGCCGCTGCCGGCCTGATCAAGGACGGTATTCATGCAGGTATCGCCACCGGCAAGTACGAGACCCTGGCCGAATTCGACACGCCGGACTGGGCACCGCCCAAAGCCCAGGAATGGGCCAGCGGCCAGATCACCCGCTTCGGCGATCAGATCGTCGGCATCGTAGCGGCAAATGACGGCACCGGCGGCGGCGCCATTGCCGCCCTGAAGGCTGCCGGCGTCGACCCGCTTCCGCCTGTAACCGGCAACGATGCCACCATCGCGGCCCTGCAGCTGATCATTGCCGGCGACCAGTACAACACGATCTCCAAGCCTTCTGAAATCGTTGCCGCGGCGGCTGCCAAGGTTGCCGTGCAGTTCCTGAACGGGGAAACGCCGGAAGCCAAGACGACGCTCTACGAAACACCTTCCGAGCTGTTCGTTCCGGCCGTGGTCACGCGCGAGAACCTGAAGGAAGAGATCATCGACATGGGCATCCAGACGGCTGAGGAACTGTGCACGGGCCGCTATGCCGAAGGCTGCAAGGAACTCGGCATCCAATAACTCCTCCTCCCAAGCAGGCCGCCCGACCCCAAGGGTCGACACCCGGAAGGCCGGGCGGCCATCCAGAGGACCCAGAAAACCATGAGCCGGACAAGATGACCGCCACTTCTCCCCAATCCGCCACGGATCGGCAGCCGATCCTGAGCCTCAAGGGCATTTCGAAGAACTTCGGCGCGGTGTCGGCATTGACCGATATCGAGCTGGACGTCCATCCAGGTGAAGTCGTTGCCCTTGTCGGTGACAACGGCGCCGGAAAATCGACCCTCATCAAGGTGCTCTCCGGCGTTCACGCGCCGACTTCCGGCACCATTCACTTCGAAGGCAAGCCGGTGACGATGCACGGGCCGAGCGACGCCCTGCACCTTGGCATCGCAACCGTGTTTCAGGATCTCGCCCTGTGCGAGAACCTCGACGTCGTTGCCAACATCTTCCTGGGCCAGGAACGCAGTCCCTGGCATCTGGATGAAGTGGCCATGGAAGTCCGCTCCTGGGAGCTGCTCAACGAGCTGGCGGCCCGAATTCCAAGCGTGCGCGAACCGATCGCCTCGCTGTCCGGCGGCCAGCGCCAGACCGTCGCCATTGCCCGGTCCCTGCTGCTCAACCCGAAGATCATCATGCTGGACGAGCCGACCGCCGCCCTTGGCGTTGCCCAGACGGCGGAAGTGCTCAACCTGGTGGAGCGGGTCCGCGACAAGGGCCTTGGCGTCATCATGATCTCCCACAACATGGAAGACGTGCGCGCGGTCGCAGACCGCATCGTGGTGCTGCGGCTCGGCCGCAACAACGGTGTGTTCTCGCCGCAATCGTCCAACGAGGAACTGGTCGGAGCCATTACCGGCGCAACCGACAATGCCGTCACCCGCCGCGCCAGCAAACGGGCGGCCGCAAGCGCCATGGCATAAACAAGGAAACCACCATGAACGGCTCCGCTCCCGAACCCCGGCTGCTCGACCGCAGCGATACGCGCGTCAAGCATGCCAGCAGCCTGACCGACGTCATCAGCGCCTTCATCGATCGTGTGAAGGCAGGCGACCTTGGCTCCCTGCCCGTCATTGTCGGCCTCATCGTCATCTGGACGGTCTTCACCATTCTCAATCCGCTGTTCGTTACGCCGAACAACCTTGTGAACCTCTTGTTCGACTGCTCGACAGTCGGCGTCATCGCGCTCGGCATCGTCTGCGTACTGATGCTCGGCGAGATCGACCTCTCGGTCGGCTCCATGAGCGGCGTCGGCTCGGCCCTGATCGGCGTGCTCTGGGTCAATCAGGGTGTTCCCCTGCCACTGGCGATCCTGGCGGCGCTCAGCACCGGCGCGGTCATCGGCTCGGTCTATGCATTGCTGCGCACTCAGCTTGGCATGCCCAGCTTCGTCTCGACCCTCGCCGGTCTGCTGGCGCTTCTCGGCCTGCAGCTCTACATGCTCGGCTCCACCGGCTCCATCAACCTGCCCTACGGTTCCTGGATGGTGAACTTCGGCCAGCTTCTGATGATGCCGGCCTGGGCCTCTCACGCAGTCGCACTGTTGCCTGGTGTCGCCATACTCGTGATGGGAATTCGCAACCGGCGCCAGCGCCAGGCAGCCAATCTCTCCGTTGGCTCTGTTGGCGGGCTTGTGTTCAAGGCGTTGCTCACCACCATCGCCTTCGAAGCCGCCGTCTTCTATCTGAACCTCGGTCGCGGCGTGCCCTGGATGTTCGGCCTCTTCGCCCTGCTCGTCGTTGTCATGAACTATGTCTTCACACGCACCCAGTGGGGGCGGTCCGTGAAGGCAGTCGGCGGCAACGCGGAGGCTGCGCGCAGAGCCGGCATCAATGTCACCTTCACCTACCTCACGTCCTTTGCGCTATGCTCGCTGCTGGCGGCCCTCGGCGGTGTCCTGTCTTCCGCACGGCTCGCCTCCGCCAGTCAGCAGGCAGGCACCGGTGACGTCAACCTCAATGCTATCGCAGCCGCCGTTATCGGTGGAACCAGCCTGTTCGGCGGACGCGGGTCGGCATGGTCGGCGCTGCTCGGCATCATCGTCATCCAGTCGATCTCCAACGGGCTGACGCTTTTGAACATGTCGTCCTCGCTCCGCTACATGATCACCGGCTGCGTGCTCGCCATCGCCGTCATCGTCGACAGTCTCGCCCGCCAGAGCCGCGTCTCTCACGGCCGCGCCTGACCGGATTTCAATTCAAGGATTTCGAACATGACCGATGAACTCAAAGGCAAGGTCGCGGCCATTACCGGTGCCGCGTCCGGGATCGGCCTGGAATGCGCCAGGAGCCTGCTTGCAGCCGGCTGCCGGGTGGTCCTGATCGACCGAGCCGAAGACAGACTGAACGCGATCTGCCAGGAGCTCGGGCCGGACGCCATTCCACTGGTGGTCGACCTGATGGACGGGCCCGCAGTTGATGGCATGCTGGACCGGATCGTGGAAAAGACCGGACACCTCGACATCTTTCACGCCAACGCGGGAGCCTATGTCGGCGGCAGCGTCGTCGACGGCGACCCGGACCAGTGGGACAAGGTGCTCAATCTCAACATCAATGCCGCGTTCCGCTCCATTCGCGCCGTGTTGCCGCATATGGTGGAACGCAAGACCGGCGACATCATCGTCACCAGTTCCATCGCCGGCCTTGTGCCGGTCGTCTGGGAGCCGATCTATACCGCCTCGAAATTTGCCGTGCAGGCCTTCGTTCACACGGTACGGCGCCAGGTCGCCGAACACGGGGTGCGCGTTGGAGCAGTCGCGCCGGGACCTGTGGTTACAGCCCTTCTCGATGACTGGCCCAAGGCAAAGATGGACGAAGCCCTTGCCAACGGCAGCCTGATGCAGCCCCGGGAAGTCGCTGATGCCGTCCTGTTCATGCTCAGCCGCCCGCGCGGCGTCACCATCAGGGACCTTGTCATTCTGCCGCAAAGTGTGGACCTTTGAGGCATGAGCAAATTTCTGATTGGTATTGATGTCGGCACAGGCAGTGCCAGGGCTGGTCTGTTCGACCAGTCCGGCGATCTGGTTGCATCGGCAAAACGTGACATCGCCCTCTTCAACCGGGGGCCAAACCTTTACGAACAATCTTCCAACGACATCTGGCAAGCCGTGGCCGCCACCGTACGCGAAGCGGTTGGCACGGCCGGGATCGATCCGGGCGATGTGGCCGGGATCGGCATGGACGCCACCTGTTCGCTGGTGGTCATCGGCCCGCAAGGCAGCCCGCTGCCGGTGGGTGATACGGACCATCCGGAGCGCAACATAATCGTCTGGATGGATCACCGCGCCCTTGACCAGGCCGAACGCATCAACGCCGGTGGCCACGACGTGCTGCGCTATGTCGGTAGCCAGATTTCACCGGAAATGGAAACTCCGAAGCTGCTCTGGCTGAAAGAGAACCGGCCAGAGATCTTCGGCAAAGCCGAGCATTTTTTCGACCTGACCGATTTCCTGACATGGCGGGCAACCGGTAGCCTTGCCCGGTCCATCTGCACGGTTACCTGCAAATGGACCTACCTTGGTCATGAACGCCGCTGGGACGCCGATTATTTCCAGTCCATCGGTCTTGCCGAACTCTGCGCGAATGATTTTGACCGCATCGGCACCACCATTGTCGATGCGGGAACGGCTCTGGGCAACGGACTGACGGCAGAAGCGGCGGCAGACCTGGGTCTGCGTGAAGGGACACCCGTTGCTGCCGGGCTGATCGATGCTCATGCGGGCGGTGTCGGCACGGTCGGGTGGCAGGACCAGACAGAGGCGGGATCGGCGACAAGCCGGATGGCCTATGTCTTCGGCACCTCCGCCTGCACCATGACCTCGACAACAGAACCTGCCTTCGTGCCAGGCGTCTGGGGACCTTATTTCTCCGCGATGGTTCCAGGCCTCTGGCTGAACGAGGCGGGCCAGTCGGCGGCAGGTGCCGCCATCGACCATCTGGTCCGTTTCCACCCGGCCTCCACTGATGCCCTCAAGCAGGCAAAGGAAGCAGGTCTCGGCCTCAACCAGTGGCTTGCTGCGGAAGCCGAGCGGCTTGCACCGGAGGGGACAGACATTTCAAGGCTGGCAGACGGGCTGCATGTGGTGCCTGAATTTCTCGGCAACCGCGCACCGTTTGCCGATCCGGAAGCAAAGGCCGTCATTGCAGGCCTCGATATGGACACATCTATCGCCGCTCTCGTCAGGCTCTATGTCGCGGGCATCTGCGGTCTCGGATACGGCCTCAGACAGATTGTCGAGGCGCAGTCCGCAAAGGGCATCCGGACGGACACCATCGTCGTCAGTGGCGGTGCGGGCCAGAGCCCTTTGGTGCGTCAGCTTCTGGCCGATGCCACGGGCCTCGTGATCGCCGCTCCCAAAACCGTGGAACCGGTCCTTCTCGGCTCGGCCATGCTCGGCGCTGTCGCTGGTGGCCTGCAAAAGGACATTCCGGCCGCCATGGCCGCCATGTCGGCAGCCGGCGAAACCTATGCACCCGGCGGCGCCGAGGCCACATCCTACCACAACAAGCGGTACGAGGCTTTCGAGCTGCTGCAGCAGGCCGCCCGCAAGATCCGCGGATAACGCTGCCCGCCATTCCAAACGGAAAGAGAGACATGAAGTTTTTTGTCGACACGGCGGATGTCAGCGACATCCGCGACCTCACAGAACTCGGCCTTATCGATGGTGTTACCACCAACCCGTCCCTGATCCTCAAGTCCGGCAGGGACATCACCGAAGTGACCCGCGAGATCTGCTCCATTGTCGAAGGTCCGGTTTCGGCCGAAGTCACGGCGACCGAGTTCGAGGCAATGGTGCGGGAAGGCAAGACCCTTGCAAGGATCGCCCCCAACATCTGCATCAAGCTGCCGCTGACGCTGGATGGTCTAAGAGCCTGCCGTGCACTGACTGCCGAAGGGTTCAAGACCAACGTCACCTTGTGCTTTTCCGCCAATCAGGCGTTGCTGGCGGCCAAGGCCGGAGCAACCTTCATTTCCCCGTTCATTGGCCGACTGGACGATATGGTCATGGACGGAATGGAGCTGATCCGCGAGATCCGGCAGATCTACGACAATTACGGCTTTGAGACCGAAATTCTTGCCGCCTCGATCCGAACGGTCAATCACGTCAAGGAAGCCGCGTTGATCGGCGTCGATGTGGCAACCGTGCCGCCGGCAACGATCAAGGCGCTGGTCAAGCACCCGTTGACCGACAAGGGACTGGAGCAGTTCCTTGCGGACTGGGCAAAGACCGGCCAGACCATCGCCTGATCGACTGAAGAGTACGCACAGGCAACTTGCCGGTTCCACCCATGGGCGGAGCCGGTCAATCCACTCGAATTGAACCCGATGACGGTTCGGGCGTTTCCAATGGAGAGACATCCATTGGAGGATAGTATGCGCCCGCACGAAAATGTCCGGACGATAGCAGCCCTAGCCACCGCACTGACCCTTGTGTGCGGCACCGCTCTTGCAGACGACAAGAGCGGCGACTGCAAGGTTGAACCCGGCGCAAAGTCGCAAGACAGGGTTCCCACCGACACTGAAGAAACTGCCAGCCTCTCTGACTGCGACGGTGTTTTGACGCCAGCCCCGGTCGGAGACCGCGAGCTTGTCGAACCTGCCCCCGATGTCGGTGAAACGCCGGTCATCGCACCGGAGGAGATCCCGGATCAGCAGCCGGCGGACTGAGGCGACCGCCAGCCAGATCGATGATACTTAAGACCGCAGCAAACGCTTGGTGGACCCGACAGCGGTTGCGATCTGGGAATAATGCGTTTTGCGCTTTTCCGAGTTTCCGGCCGAACGCAGCAGCTTGGTGACGCTCTCGTCGATGGCTTCCGATGCTTCACGGCGAGCCTGCTCGAGATTGGCCGTGGAAACGGCCCGGTAGGTACGCTGACCCACTGCGGCGCGCGGAGCGCTCCGGTCCTGGTATTTTGAGACAATGCCATCGAGCTTTCGGGAAAGGCTCCGCAATTCCCGCGCCGCGTCGCGATAGTTTGGCCGGTTTTCAATTGTCGAGGCGGCGCGCCCCAGAACATTCCTCAAACAGTCGAAGCGGTATTCGGGCCGGATGGAATTGCGGCACTCGTTGCTGCCGTTCTGGATTATCCAGATGACACCGCGGGTGACCCTTTCGTCGAGATCATAGGATGCGCTCAGCTTCGGGTCGCGTTCCTGCCGATCGACATCATAGGAAGGGCCAGACGGCTCGCTGCTCATGGAAGAGCTGTACTGGGCAAGCAGAAGCTCCTCCAGAACCGAACCCAATGGATCTGCCGGCGCAAGCGACTGGCCACCCGGCACGGCGACCGCATAAGCAGGCACACTGGCAGCCGTCACAACTTGTCCGGCGAGCACGGCAACGGCCACACCTGCGCAAAACCTGTTTCCAAACATGACTTCCTCCAATCAACTATTCAAACACATCGAACAAATCACCAG
This sequence comes from Labrenzia sp. C1B70, assembly GCF_000475395.1. Lineage (NCBI taxonomy): Bacteria > Pseudomonadati > Pseudomonadota > Alphaproteobacteria > Hyphomicrobiales > Stappiaceae > Labrenzia > Labrenzia sp. C1B70. The sequence continues at coordinate 33,268 of NZ_AXCE01000056.1, read as the reverse complement.
AGACAACTGATCGAACCGGGCAGCAATCACGATTGGCGCGACACCTGCTATCGGAAAAGCAGCAAAAATCTGCAATATGACTTAGAAAAACGTCTGCACTGTCTACATTGAAATCAGGGATTGATATTTCCCGAAATGTTTCTTTTGATTGTTCTTTTTCAATTTTAACCCCTTGGAATAAAAGAACAAGTCAAAAATTACCCTGCGTCACGCAACACGCAACAAAGGCTTTGGAAGGTGGAAATCGATCTCAGCCGGAAAACGCTTTGGCCCCTATTCGGAAAGCCCGTAAGCTTTGCGCAGACCTCTCTGGGTCTGCGGGCCGAACTGGCCGTCAATGGTCCCGGTATAGAAAGAGCGTTCTGAAAGTTTCCGTTGAAGGGAGCGCCGTGTCGTGGCCTTGAACATCTTCGGGTTTTCCGAGAGCTGGCTCAGAACTTCCTCGTTGCCGGATCTCAAGGCGCGATAAAGATATTCTGCCGCATCGTCCGGTTCCTTGCCATCGACCACGCCGTCATCGATCAGAGCTGCGTAATTGAACATTGCTTCCGGGTGCCGCTGATCGGCAGCCTTTCCGAACAGCTCGATTGCCTTTTTCGGATCACGCGCGATCCCCAGGCCACCCTGATAATAAAGGAACCCGAGATCGTTGATGGCATCCGCAAAGCCCTCGTCTGCGGACTTGCGAAACAGTTCCAATGCCTTTTCGACATCCTGTTCGACGCCAATGCCGCGCTCATACATGCGGGCAAGCTCGAACATGGCTTCAGGATCACCCGCTTCCGATGCGGTTTCCAGGAATGCTGCCGCACGGGAGGGATCGTAGCGGTCCTCGCTCGGGTTGAGGCGCATGTAGGCAAGGCCTTTCAGCGCCCTGCTGTCGCCCTCCCTTGCCGCCACCTGCAACTGCTCTTCCTGGCTGACTTCAAGGCGCCCCCAGGCGTTAAGACGGTCTGCCGCCGCAAGCACGTTGACCTCCTGGCTGCCGCCCGCAAGGAAGTAGGGTTTGCCGGACAGTGAGCCGTAGGTGTGCGGCTCCTGCGCGTTGGCAGTGGCTTTCAGCACGGAATCGCGCACCTGCCGGAAGGCAAGGCCTATTTCCAGATCCCTGATCTTCAAGGTCTGGGCCAGTGCCGATGCAAACGGACTGTTTTCACCTGCCCCATCCAGTGCAACGGCTCCTGCCTCGGCGGCGTAGGCCACCAGCGTGCCGCGTTCGGGAGAAGGTGCTGCCAGCCCGCGGCCGTAAGCCCCCTGATTTACGGTGAGCGTTTCCTGCCCGCCCACATCGGCAAACGGGTCGTTCCGGCAGGAATCCAGGATCACGATCCTGAGCTGCCGGGCCTTGTCGACCGCTTCCAGAATGTCATCGAGAGAAATCGAGGTATCGGCAACCTGCTGCCGGCTGCCGGCCTTGGCGTCGGAGGGAACCAGGAAATTGCGTCCGCCGACTTCGATCCCGTGTCCGGCAAAATAGACGAGAGCCACATCCGCCGTTTCCGCCTCGAAGGCGAAACGGTCCAGAAGTTCCCGGAACTCCGCAAGCCCGATGTTGAAATGCTCGGACACTTCGAAATTCAGCTCGTTCAAGGTGTCCGAAATCAGCTTGCCGTCATTGGTGGTGTTGCTCAGATCGGGAGCGTTCTCATAGCCCGCAATGCCGACCACAAGCGCCATGCGCCGTTCCGCGAACGGGTCCGTCGCCGCGTGAGCTGACAGGCCCGTCAGCACCAGAAACACCACAACAGACCAGACAGCCAATCCGTTGATTTTAAAAGTCTTCAACAGCAGTTCGACCCGGTTTCGCATTGGCGCAATCACATGAAAACCCTGTTTCCGGCTTGGTACAAGTCCTGGAAACACCGCTTTCATAATTGGCGGATTACCTTGCGAAAACAACCCCTCTTTTCGCAGCGTCACCTGACTGCTGCTGTGCCCCTCCGACCGGTACAATCCCAAAAAAGCGGCCGGTCCGCGACTAACGAACCGGCCAAGGCGGACATTGCCTGAAGACCACATCAGACAATCCGGGTTGATCAGCCACCGCATGCAATTCCGCGCAATCTTGCACTGAAAAGCCGCCGCGGACCGTAAAATGCGTCCAGTTGCCTACTCCTCCCGGAAGGCACGTGACATGCTGTCGACGATCGGCTTGGTCAGATACTGCATGAAGGTTCGCTCGGCCGTCTGGATCATGATTTCCGCAGGCATGCCCGGGGTCGGAACGAAGTTCAGCACCCTTGTCAGTTCGCCCGGTGAGATATCGATGCGAGTGACGTAAACTTCACGCATGATGCCCGTACTGTTGTCGGTGATTGCATCTGCAGACACATATTGCACTTCGCCTTCCAGCACCGGAGTGGTGCGTTGATTGAGGGCGGACAGGCGAACAGTGGCCTGCTGGCCGATATGGACGCTGTCGATATCGGTTCGCGAAATCAGTGCCTCGATGATCAGTGGTGCGTCGGACGGCAGAATCTCGACAATCGTCTTGCCGCTTTCGATAACCCCACCGGCTGTGTGGTAGTGCATGCGTACGATGGTGCCCGAAACCGGTGCCTGAATGACGGCACGTTCAAGAACGTTGCGCGCCTTGCGGGACTGCTCTCTTGCCGCATCCAGTTCGGCCTCGATCGATTGCAGGTCATCAAGCACCTTCTCGTTATAGGCAGCCCGTGTCTGCTTGACCTGTTCCTGGTGTTGCAGGACCTGGGCATTGGCCTCCTGCATGGACGATGCCAGCCTCCCGATCTGCCCTTCCGCTTCTGCGATCGCCCTTTCCAGTGCATTCAGGGTCGGCTTCAGAAGAAGGCCTTTTTCGAAGAGAAGTTTCTTGCCCGTGTGTTCTTCCTGCAGGATCGCAAGCTGCCTGATCATGGCATCATGCTGTTCACGGTAGCCGTCGCGTCGGTGCTGAAGGGATTCGATCGTGCTCTCCAGAATCCTGATATCGCTCGTCAGCTTGGCCTGGGATCCGATGAAACTCAGCTTCTGGCCGGCGATGATGGTGGCAATTTCCTCATCGTCCTTCAGGTCCAGCAATGTTTGCGGGAATTCCACCTCCTTCAGCCAGAGATATTCGGCGCGCAGACGGGCGTTGATCGCCTCCAGCCGCGCCAGCTTGAGTCCCAGCTGTCGTTCGTTTGCGGATGCGACGGTTTCGTCGAGACGAACAATCGGATCGCCTTTTTGAACGCGCTCGCCTTCCTGCACCAGGATCTCCTTCACGATCCCGCCTTCGTAGTGCTGAATCTGCTTGTTCTGTCCGGTTGCGACAAAGGTTCCGCTTGAAATCACGGCGGCTGCCAACGGCGCGGTAAAGGACCAGGCGGCAAAGCCTCCTATGAAGAAGACCAGCATGAAAACGCCGATCAGCGTGTGCCAGAAAATCGATCTCGGCACTGCCGAATACCAGTCCATCGGTTCGTGATGTGTCAGAGCGTTGCTCATCTTTTCCCCCTGGCTTGAGCCGTCCCTGGCGGCTGCCAACGCTTATCCTTGTTGCTGAACCACTCTTTGTTTCTTCCGGTCGGCAAGGAGTTCCAGCACCTCGTTGCGGAAACCGAACATGCTGATGGAGCCGTCGGCCAGAACGAGGATCCGGTCGACACATTTCAGCAGGGACGGCTTTTGCGTGATCGCGACGACGGTGATGCCTTCGGCCTTGGCATGTGCCATTGCCCGTGCAAGCGCTTCGTCGCCATTGGTGTCCAGATTTGAGTTGGGTTCGTCCAGAACGACGAAACGTGGATTGCCGAAGAACGCCCTGGCAAGCGCGATACGCTGCTTCTGACCGCCTGACAGCGGTGCACCGTCGGCCGCGACGACCGTTTCATAGCCGTGGGCCAATTCGGAAATCATGGCGTGCACGTCGGCCAGACAGGCAGCTTCGTAGATCTGCTCGTCCGAAGCATCTTCGCGCATACGGCCGATGTTTTGCTTGATCGTGCCCGGGAAGAGCTGAACGTCCTGCGGCAGATAACCTATGTTCTCACCCAGCTGCCGCTGGTTCCAGTTGCGCAGGTCCATCAGGTCCAGACGCACCGCGCCCGATGTCGGCAGGATGGATCCCACCAGCATCTTGCCGAGTGTGGTTTTTCCGGCTCCCGAGTTGCCGATGATCGCAAGAGAGTCTCCGGCTTTCAGCGAGAAGGTGATGCTGTTGAGCACGACCCGCTTGGTCCCCTGGGGCACGTAGAGCAGGCGTTCGACATCAAGCCGGCCTTGCGGCTTGGGCAGAACGAGACGTTCGGAATTGAGCGGCGAGGATTTCAGCAGTGTCGAGATCCGGCCATAGGAATTGCGCGACAGCAGATACTGGTTCCAGCCTTCGATCGCGCCCTCGATGGGCGACAGAGCCCGGCCACCGATAATGGAGGCGGCAATCACCATGCCCCCGGTCAGTTCACCCTGGATGGCAAGGAAGGATCCCCACCCGAGCATCGCCACCTGCGTCAGAAGCCGGACCGCCTTGGTGATGGAGGCCGAAACAATGTTTCTGTCCTGCGCACTGACCTGAGCGCGCAGCGAAGCAGCCGTATCGCGCCCCCACAGGTGAACCGCTTCCGGGATCATGGCCAGGGCGTTGATGATCTGCGAATTCCTGGACATGGCATCCAGATGCAGGTTCGCCTTGCTCTGGTTCTGGTTGGCATCGCTGAAATGCCGGGATGTGATCTTCTGGTTGATCACCGCGATCACGAGCAGGATCACACAGGTGCCACCGACAATCATCCCGAGGTGCGGATGAATGAGGTAGATCGCGACCAGGAAAAGCGGCGCGAAGGGACCGTCCAGAAATGCCATCATGGTGCCGGACACCAGAAAACCCCGCAATTGCTGTAGGTCGTTCAGGATCTGGTACTCCTTGCCGTTGCTGTTGAGCGAAGCTCGTGCGGCGGCTGCGAGGATGGGTGAACCCAGTTGCGATGCGAGTTCGACCGCCGTGCGCATAAGAATGAAGCGGCGGATGGCATCGAAGGCTGCCTGCAGCAGGACCGCCCCGACGATCACGCCTGTCAGCATGACCAGCGTGTCCAGCGAGCGGCTGGTCAGGACCCGGTCCGAGATCTGGAACAGATAGACCGGAATTGACAGCACAAGCACATTGATGACGCAGGAAAACATCAGCACGATGAGAAGATTGCGCCGAACGGCGGCGACGCCGTTTTCGAGTGCCTTGGAAAGATCGGGCGGTGTCGTCCGTCGGTGGAACTCGGGCTTTTCAGCCTTGGCTTTGCCAGTGCCAGTGCCTGTGCCTGTCCGGGCGGACTTGCCGCCGTCCGCCGGTTTCGCTCTTGCGTCTCCCGACTTCAGGGTTGGTCCGCCCGCAGCGGCTGCTGCCTCTGCGCCGACAAGTCGTGCATCACCCTTTTTCGCATCGGGGCCCAGCACCTGCGGCTCACCCGCCCGGTTCGTCCGCTGCCCATCGGCAACATCATATGAAATGGTCATGAGCTGCCTCCCCTAAGCGACCATTGTCGCCATCGGATCGACACAGACCTCGTCCGGCACCTGGTTCAGGTTGACGGATTCAAGATCGTTGTCACCATTGGTCAGCATGCCGTCGGCCAGGAAGACAACGGCCTCCGACGCAAGACCCGCCCCGCCGTGATCAGGTTGCTCGACATCTGCGGTCAGGATCTCCGCCTGGTAAAGCAAAGCTTCCGAATAGGTGTCGCCACCGACGCGAACAACATTGTCCACGCTGGCTTCCTGGATCACCGCGGCATTGTAGAGAAGGTTTGAATCGCCGTTGATGCTGGTGCCTTCGCTTGAGACATCGACCCCAAGCGTGGCGATGCTGTCGCTGTCGCCCAGGATATTGACCTGTTCGAGGTAATTGATGTCGTAGACATCGCCGGAGATATAAAGAACGTTCAGCTGGTTGAAAGGCGAAGCTTCCCCGCTGAAGAGCCCGGACAGGAAGTCGTCGCCGAGATCCTCTTCACCTGCCGTTGCGAGCCGGTTCGCGCTTGCCGGATCCAGGTCGACGACGGAACTGTTGTAGTTGGAAACGATATAGGCCTCGTTCCAGAGCAGATTGTCGATCTGCCCGTCAGGCATCGGCATGGAAGCGTCTTGTGTACCTTCGGCAATGACCTGATCGAAATTGACCATGACGTTGGTCTGGCTGATCACATTAGCCGAGTAATAGTCGCCTCCGATCAGGATCAGATCGAAAAAGGTGCTCAATTCCGTGAGGTTGAGAGCATTTGTCAGAATATTGCCACCGGACATGATCGTCGTGCCCGAGCCGTCTTCCTGGTAGACGATGGTATCGTTGTCGACGAGGTAGTTCTTCTGAGTCAGCCAGTTCACGAAGGTCATGTCACCGTCGTGGAAGGTGATATTCCAGAGTGAATGATTGCCGACCGGAGCAACATCCATGGGCAGATCCGAACCGGTGTTCATGATCGATGCGATGTTGTAGCTGCCGGTACTCGGATCCGTCGCCCACTGGCCAAGACCCGCCAGATGCGGCGCTGCCAGAACATTTGTCTGGCTGATAATGTCGAGATCGTAATAGTCGCCGGCCACAGCTATGGTCGCGGCCTTGCCCCAGACGTCCACCAGAATGGCCTGATTGATCAGTGTGTTGTTGCCGGCACTGATTTGCAGCGAAGCGGAGGTTCCGGCGGTGTCCACCAGCGAAGCCAACTCGCCTGAGGCGCTTTGCGGTCCCTCGAGCACCACGTCATCGGAGTTCGCTTCGGCGTCATCGTCCGGAGCACGGCCCTTCAAATGCTTGATGACTTCGTCAAGACGGGCGGCTTCCTCGACAACGATACCGTTCTGATAGAGCTGCCCGGTGTCATCTCCGGTTGCCAGAACCTGTTGCCCGACACCGGGAGCGCCGGTTTGCATGGTTTGGGCTGTTTCCGTCCAGGCGGCGACGGTCGCGCTCAGATTGCCAGCCGGATTGTCTGCTTCCGTAAAGCTGAACCTGCCGGTGATCCCGGCAGCCTCCAGCGCATCGAGGAAGGAGATGAGTGATGGTGCTTCGTAATCGAAATGATAGTGGAGACCCGTGTTGGACAGATAGTCGTTGTCCGCCAGCACGTTTTCGGACCGGGACACAACGGCGAAGCTGTTGGGCAGCACTTCGTGCTGGAACGTTATGAAGCGGACACCGCCTGTCAGCGCGATGGTGTAGGGATTGAAAGTCCCCTCAACCGGCGGCGGCATCAGATGTGCCCGCATGCCAATGCCATCCCACTCATAAAAGTTCAGGGCGGCGGGAATGTCGTCGTAGTAGCTGTAACCATCAAATTCGTAATGGATATTCGGATTGAGGTCGAGCAGCTGATAGTCCGGCCAGACTGTCGGCAGCGCCTCCATCGTCTCACCTTGCTCTGCCTGTTCGGCAGCAAGCTGTGCCGCGCGGAATTCAAGATACTCAAGGCGGGCGCGAGCCTCCTCGAGTGACATGGAAAAGCTTCCTACAAAATGCGAAATCGCTTCACGCGTAAGGTCATCATAAAAAAACATGTCAGCCCCCTAATCTGAATGAAGGGTCGTTTTCGCGGTCAAACTCGCGCGAATCTAATAACGAGAGGCCGCGTTCAGCAGGCGCGGAGCAAGTGAGCTCCGCGCCTGCTGCTGTTTTCCGGAATTGAAAATCAATTCAGGAACAAACCGGATCAGCTCAGGGAGCCGAGATCTTCACCGGTCATCAGGCTGTCCATGTTGCCGCCGACAATGGTCATGTCGACAGAGTTGTTCAGGATGTTTTCGCCCTGCACAAGCGTGTTGGTGAATGCCGATGCATCGTTGGAAGCGGATGCTTCAGCCGCATTCATGCCCTGGACGAGCGCATCGTCATCAGCAATGACGCTGACGCTGCCGGAACCGAGGTCATCGATTTCCAGATTGCCTTCCAGGTCGACCGACATGCCATGGAAACCGGCATGACCGAACCAGGTGCCGACATGGCCACCGAATGCCTGCATGTCAGCATCGACGTATGCCGACCCGCTGGAGCCGCCTGCCGAAATACCGTCATCGGTTTCGGCATCGCCACCCTTGGCACTCAGGGTCTGGTTGAAGCCGGCGTTGTTGGTTGCCGTCGTACCGTTGGCCCAGTCGTTGTCTTCCAGCTGGTTGCTGTTGTTGAGCACGACACCGGCATCATTGCCGCCACCATTGAGGGCTTCGTTCAAAATGTCTTCAACGGTGATGTCGTCGCCCGGGCTGTAGTCGATGCCGCCGTTGACGCTCACGAGCATCTCGTCGACTTCAGCGCATTCTTCCAGGTCAATGTCCACGACATCGTCGTCGTCATAAACAAAACCTTCTTCGAAGTTCATCACGACTTCGGCCTTGTTGATGATCTTCGAGTCATCGACTGCATCGAAATCAGAGTAATTGAATTGAGTTCCACGCTTACCAGACATGATAATAGTCCTTGTTCATCGCGGCGAGCCTGGTCTCGCAAGACCGGCGTTCACACCGCATTCTGACTTGGAAACGGGCGCAGCTGGCGTTTCGGAAACAGGTTCGAAACAGAAAACCGCAGCGCCGATCGAACATCTTAGAGCTCGTCCTCACCAACGCTGTCGGTGTAGAGATCACCGCCGACAATCGTCGTGTCGACCGAGTTGTTGAGAATGTTCGCACCCTGCACCAGCTCGTTGACGAACGCTTCGGTTGCGTTGGCGGCATTGGCAGCAGCCATCACTTCACCAATCACCGTCGCATCATCAAGGGCATCCACGGTCATGGACGACCCACCGAAAGCCAGACCGTCATCAGCTTCCGCCGAACCGCCGTTGGCAGTCAGCTTCTGCGTGAAGGACCCTTCATTGGCGACAAAGGTGTCTTTTGCCCAGTCGTTGTCTTCCAGCTGGTTGCTGTTGTTGATTGCAATGCCGGTATCGTTCCCAAGGCCGTTCAGCGCATCATTGAGGACGTCTTCGACCTTGATATCGTCGCCCGGGTCGAAGTCGATATTGCCTTTCGCAATCAGAATGTCCTCGACACTCGCATGGTCGCCGATGTCCAGGTCAATGTTGTCGACGTCCGAAGGACCGTTCTCGAAATCCACATTGATCACGGGATCGAAGTCACTGTCGACATACTTGAACACCTGGTTGTTCACATCCTGGGTGTTGTCGTCGTCCGAGTATTCCCACTCGTAGCTCTTCGAATTGTCGATGTTTATTTCGTGATTATAGTTGGTGTTGTACTCGCTAGAATAAGTCGGATTGAACGACTTATCGATGTTCAGCTCGTTTTTATGCCAAACGTATTCGCTCATGGTTCTGTCCTCAGATCGGACAGCTCGGCAGATCGTCTTCTATCGATTTGCATAGGGCTGTCGTGGTTAAGAGGAGCGTTACCGCCCCAGATCAAATGGAAAATGGCAAAAACAACCACATCAGCTAATCAAAATAGATTTAGCTGTTCCATTTACTCTTCGACTGGAAGTCAAATTTGAGGATTGGGATCCACAAACCGAGGATTTACACAAATACGAGAATCTCCCAGCCGATGAAAACAATGACAGAACAGGGAGATTGCAATAAGCCGGAAATCTTAACTAAACATTTACCATTCAAGTTTCGCGGATATCTAGCGACATAGGTAAATCACGCGAGGTCAAAAAAAGTATTTAATTGCAATATCTTGAAGCAAAATCTGATCCGCGACTAAATCGAATTATTAATATAACCTAAGGTAAGTTTGTTATATACAAGTTATGGGTGAGGAGAAATTCAGACTAGGGGGTCACTGCACAAATCCCTGTTAATACTGCGATTTGGACGGCATGTTCATTTTCCGACAGCCACCCATTTCCCGCACCTATCCTTGGTCTGAACAAACAAGATAAGAAATTTTATTATTTTAAAAACCGCATGGCTAATGCCGACGGCAGAATAAGCCGGATGAATATTTACAAAAACGCTTCTCCCAGGCCCTGTTTCTGGCAATTGCAAGTGAAAGAGAGTCCAAATTAAATTTTATCTTAGTTTGTAGGGGTGACAGTAATGACTAGCGTAAATTACGAGAATAAAGGTTCAATCTATTATATTGGAGCGTCCGAAAAGTTTCCGAAGGAACTGGAGGGAGTAATCGACCGGGAAATAGAAGATGGACGTTTTATCCGTATCACTCAGAAAATCGATCTTTATCGCTCGGAGCGCCGTGGGGAATTTTCAAAACGCCTTTTCCTGATTGACGAAGGCTTCAGCGCGGAGCGCAAGGAAGCTATTGCCTGCCTGCGGAAAAACTTCCCCGAAGCAAACCTCTGCATGCTGATCAATGACGATCTGTCGTTCCCCTCGATCATCAGCGATTATTTCCAGGAAGGCCTGATCAAGAGCGTGCTGCCGATGAACCTTCGGATCGATCTCTGGCTAGGCGCTATCCGTCTCATGCTCAACGGCGGCCATTATCTGCCGGCTGATGCCATCAAGTACATGGGAATGGAAAGGCCTTACGGCGCAGCCCCGGCCATGCATCAGCGCAGGCACCGCAGCCGTACCAGGAACCGCTTCGGCAAGCTGACGAAACGGGAAACCGAAGTTCTATGCCTCATCTCAGAGGGATATCAGAACAAGAACATCGCCGAAAAATTGTCCCTGTCGGAGCACACCATCAAGCTCCATATTCATCACATCATTTCAAAGCTCGGCGTTTCAAACAGAACGGAAGCAGCCGCGATCTACATTCAGACGGAACAACGACCACCCAACCTAGAGGCCTGAAGATGAGCGCGGCAGATGCGCCCACAATGGCGGACGAATTCCAGACGTTTCTCGCCCTCATGGGCCGGCTGAATTATACGTGGACCAACACGGAGAGCCTGCTGATCCACATGATCGCGGGCCTCGCCGGCGTCACCAAGGAAGTCGCGACGGTGATCTTCCTGACCCTCAACACGTCGCGTGCCCGAATTGATCTGGTCGAACGGCTGGCCAAGCTCGACGCGCAGAAACCGGACTTGAGGGAAGAGGTGCTGAGCCTAACGCGGGACATGCACAAGACATTGAAATTGAAAAACAAATATAATCACTGCATCTATTCGTTCGACAACGAGGGGCGCAATGCCTCAACCATCCTGATGCGCATCAGCGACCAGAAACACAAGATCGAATACGGCAAGTCCAGCCCGATCAATGCCCGGGAAATCACGCTCGTCAGGGAAACGATCCAGAAGACACAGACGCTGAACAAGTCGCTCTGGGAGTTCTTCAAGCAGCGCAAGTTTCCGGTGTGAGATCCTCCCGCGCTACACGCAGCCTCAACAAAAAAGAGGCCGGATCGGTAAACCGAACCGGCCTTTCAGGGGAGGTAACAGGATGTTTGAGCAGGTTCGGATCGCTCTGATCCGGCTGACTGAACTCTGCCCTGGAGCGTGCCGCGTCTAACTGGAAAGATCTTGCATCGCTTTTTGCGCCGAAATCCTCGATTTCAGGCGGTGAAAAGCGTATCCGACGAAACGCGACAAGTTCTAGCCGATCCTGGCGGCAATGCTTTTGGTCTTGCAGTAGCTCTTGAGACCTTCGAGACCTTTTTCGCGGCCGAAACCGGATTTCTTGTTGCCACCGAACGGCACCTCGATCCCGCCGGCGAAATACTCGTTGATGTAGATCTGGCCGGCATCGATCTTGCGCGCGAGCTGATGGGCTTTTGCGAAATTCGACGTGTAGATGCCTGCGACCAGGCCGTACTGGCAATCGTTGGCAAGTGCCAGGGCATGATCGGCATCATCAGCCACCTGCACCGTCAGCACCGGCCCGAAGATTTCCTCCTGCGCCAACTCGTCACTCGCAGAAACGCTGTCGACGATTGTCGGCTCGTAGAACCAGCCCTTGCCGGTTTTCGGGTCGGCGGCAACAGCACCACCCGTCACGATATCAGCGCCCCGCGCCCTTGCGCGGTCGACAAAACCGGCAACCTTCGCAAGATGTCCCGCAGAATTGACCGGCCCGACATCCGGATTTCCAAGACCGTGCCCGAGTGTCAGCGATTTTGTGCGTTTCACCAGTTCCGCAACGAAGTCCGCGTGAATGTTCTTCTCGATCACGAGACGAGATCCGGCGGAACAGATCTGGCCGGCATTCTCGTAGATCGCACCGAGAACACCGGATAGCGCCTGTTCCCGGTCACAATCGCCAAGCACCACCACGGGCGATTTGCCACCAAGCTCCAGCACCACGCGGGTGATCTCATCGGCTGCCGCCTTCATCACCGCCTTGCCCGTCTGGACCGAACCGGTGAACGTGATGTGGTCGACATCCGGATGGGCTGTCAGCGGAGCACCGGTTTCAGCGCCGGTGCCGGTCACGACATTGCACACGCCTGCCGGCAATCCGGCATCATGCAGGATCTTCGCGAGCAGCAGCGCGGTGAACGGCGTCTGTTCGGCAGGCTTGGCCACAACCGTGCAGCCGGCTGCAAGCGCCGGCGCAAATCCGCGCGCAGCGGTGGAGATCGGAAAGTTCCACGGAATGATGTGGGCCGTGACCCCGACCGGCTCGTGAATGGCGTAACCGACATAATTCGGCCCAAGGGGAAAGCTGTCTCCCTGCAGCTTGTCGCAAGCGCCCGCGTAATACTCGAACGTACGTGCAGCACCGCGCACATCGCCTTGAGCTTCCTGCAGTGCCTTCCCGCTGTCCAGCGTTTCGGCAACGGCCAGAAGATCGAGATTTTCCAGGATAAGCCTGGACGCTTGCAGAAGGATCCGGGACCGCTCCACCGGCGCCATGTCTCGCCAGACCGTCTCAAAAGCAACCTTTGACGACTTTACCGCCTGATCGACATCCTCGGCAGTTCCCGCCGTGAAGCGGGCGAAGGCTTCGCCCCGACCCGGATCAAAACTTTCCAGGGTGCGGTTATGGGACGGCTGCGTGAAGCTGCCGTCAATGAAATGGCCGAGGGGCAACGCCTTCAGCGTGCCCGTAGCCTGATATTCCGCGATGAGTTCGCTTGCTCCGGACATCGTTAGCCTTCCAGGGAACTGATCTTGTATGTGGATTTCGCCAGCCACTCCGGACTGATCTCGACACCCCACCCCGGCGCATCGGTCACCGTGGCGTGCCCGTCGACAATCTCGTACGGCGACGCGGTGAAGAGGCCGTATTGCCAGGGATAATAGTCGGCTTCCTCGATGGAGAATTCGAGATATTTGCCCGCATTCGGGATCGCCCGCAGCAGATGCATGGTGAACAGCGTCACCAGCGACAGGTTGGCCGCATGCGGTGTGCAGGGAATGCCTGCCTCATGCGCCATTTGTGCCACCTTCATGGTGCGGACCATACCACCGAGATAACAGACGTCCGGCTGAATGATATCGACAACCCGTTCATCGATCATCCGCTGCCAGTCCACCAGAGAGCAATCCTGCTCCCCCCCTGTCACATCAATGTCGAGAGCGTCTGTCACTTGCCTGGTCTGGTCATAGTGCCAGTAGGGGCAAGGTTCCTCGTAATGGGAAATGCCGTTGGCTTCCAGGAACCGGCCGATCTCGATGGCCTTGGCTGGCGAATAGCAGGAGTTGGCATCGACCAGCAGTGCGGTGTCGTCACCAAAGGCCTTGCGCATGGTCGGCACGATTTCTTCCGTCCGGCCCGGCCATTCGTCCTTATCGCGGCCGCATTCGGCACCGATCCGGAACTTGAAGGCGTCGAAGCCGTAAAGGTCCTGCTGCTTCTTGAGGCGATCCGCTTCGTCTTTCGCCGTGATGTCACGCTTCATCGACGACCCGTAGGCCCGCACCTTGCCCGGCGTTCCACCGAGCAGTTCGCACACCGGCTTGCCTTCCAGCTTGCCGCGAAGGTCGAACAGGGCAGTGTCCAGTCCCCCCATCGCCCGGCGCAGATAGGAGCCGGGAAACTTGTGCTCCCGTTCCGGGATGATCTCCATCAGGTGTTCAATGTCGAAAGCGTCTTCGCCCAGCGCATAAGGTGCAACCTGACGGTGGACGACCTCCGCCGTGATATCCGCGTAGTAAGGCGCTACCTGCCCCCATCCGGTCGCACCGTTTTCGGCGGTTGCACGAACGAAACAGACAAACTCATTGGTAAATGTTTCTATTGATTGTATTTTCATTGTCTTATCCGGTCCTCGGACGGACGGTCCCGATGGATTGGGGTTGGCTCGTGAACCGACCCTTATCCAGAATTGGACTTGATAGAAGGTCCGTTTTGCGCAAACTCTCATACCAATTTGGGAGAACGCGATGAAACGGCATGCCGGCGCTGTGCTCTCGTCGATTAAGATCGACAAGACGGCCGAAAAGAAAATTTCGATCCAGCTCTACATGGCCCTGCGCGACCTGCTGCTGACGGGGGCATTGACCCCGGGTGACCGGATGCCGGCCACACGCACCCTGGCGCAGGAGATCGGCGTCTCCCGCACGACGGTAATCGATGCGACCGACCGCCTGATTTCCGAGGGTCTTCTGGAGGCAAGGGTAGGCGCTGGCACGTTCGTGAGTGAAGCGCTGAACGCCCGCCTTGCACCGAAGCCGTCACAGGAGGCCAGCGACATCACCCCCGTCGTGCCGCGCCTTTCCCACGCGACCCGGCATGCCATCCCGGACTTCACCTTGCGCTCGCGCCTGCCGCACAAATCGCAGGCCTTCGTCACAGCCCTGCCGGCACTCGACGCCTTCCCGATGGCGCAATGGGCAAAACTCTCCGCGCGGCACTGGCGCAAGGACCGCGACCACATTGCCGGCTACGGCGAACCCTTCGGCTACATGCCGCTGCGCCGGGCGATTGCCCGTCAGCTCAATGCCTCCCGCGGAATCAAGTGCGACCCCGAACAGATATTCATCACCAACGGCGCCCAGCGCGCGTTTTCCCTGGTTGGCGGCATGCTGGTCAATCCAGGCGAGCCAATCTGGTTTGAAAATCCTGGCGCAATTGGTGCGCGCAACGCGTTTGTTGCCATTGGCGCAAGGCCAATTCCCGTCGCCGTTGACGAGGAAGGCCTTTGCATCGAGGACGGCCTTGCCAAGGCGCCCTACTTTCGGCTCGCCTTCGTAACGCCATCCCACCAGCAACCGCTTGGCCACGTCATGAGCCTTTCCCGCCGCCTGGCGCTTCTGACAGCCGCCAATGAAGCCGACGCCATGATCGTGGAGGACGACTACGACGGCGAGTTCTATTTCGGCGACCAGCCACCACCAACACTCAAGAGCATCGACACCCACGGCCGGGTAATCTATGTCGGCACCTTCTCCAAGTCCCTGTTTCCAGCACTCAGGCTCGGCTTCGTTCTGGTGCCGGAAGGCCTGGTGGAAAGCTTCGAGCGGGTCTGCCTGACCTGGCTTGCCGGTGTTCCGACCGTCACCCAGGCGATCGTTGCCGAATTCATGGATGAAGGCATGTTCGCAACACACATCCGCACCATGCGCCAACTCTACAAGCACCGTCACGATACCTTGATGGCAGAAAGCGCCAGTCTTGCAGGAGACATCGACCTGCAGCCAACCAGCAGCGGCTTTCATGCTGTCGGCCTTTTGTCGAACCGATACGACGAAGACAGGATCGTCGCTGAAGCGGCCAAACACGGCATCACTACTGCCCCTCTGTCTCGCTACGCTCTTGGCCGGATACCGCAGCGCGGCATTGTCCTCGGCTTCGGCAGCTCCGTGCAGGATGACATCCGCAAAGGCATGAAGGTTCTCAAGAAAATCCTGCCTGTTTGCTGCACCAGCTAAGGTGCACCCTCGGTCAATTGGACTGCTAAATTATCTGCAATGGATATATTTGGCAGGCCAATTCCAACCTAGGCTTTTTTCCGGTTAGTACGCTGAGTGCATTCAGGAGGACGTCATGCATTTGAAAACAACACTAACCGGCCTGTTGGCCGCAACCATGCTTGCCGGTGCCGGCTCTGCCCAGGCAGAGACCCTGCGCCTGTTGACCTGGGGGTCTTACGCTCCCGACGAACTGGTCCAAAAATTTGAAGAAGAATATCCGGACATTGATGTTGAAGTCACCTTCTCCAACAACGAGGAAATGATTGCCAAGCTGCGCGCCACTGGTGGTGCCGGCTTCGACCTTGCCCAGCCAAGCCACGACCGCATCTACGCGGCCCAGCTGGAATATGACATCTACAAGCCGCTGGATCTTTCAAAGATCGACACCGGCGCGATGGAAGCCAAGCTGCTTGACGGCGTGAAGGCAAACACGACGATCGAGGGTGAAGTCTACGCGGTTCCCCACCAGTGGGGCACATCCGGCCTGATGGCCGACAAGACAAAGGCTCCGGACCTTTCGAGCTGGGCCGACCTTTGCGACCCGGCCTACAAGGGCAAGACCTCGATGCGCCTGAAGCGCACGATCCTGCTCGGCACGGCCTTCTCGATGGGCGAAGACCCGTTCGCGGCCTACGCGGACCTTGAGAAATACCAGGGCATCCTGGACAAGGTCGCCGACAAGCTGATCGAGTGCAAGGACAACATCAAGGCCTACTGGAAAGGCGGCGACGACCTGTCCGCCATGATGCTGTCAGGCGAAATCGTGGCATCCGAAACCTGGGATTCCACCGCCTACAAGCTCTACGACCAGAACCAGAACATCGTCTTCGTTCCGCCGAAAGAAGGTGCGCTAGCCTGGATCGACACCTTCGCCCTGCCGCGCAAGGGCAAGGCGGATGATGCCGCCTACAAGTGGATCAACTTCGTGCTGCGGCCGGAAAACGTGACCATCATGTCCGGCAGCACCGGCGCGATTGCCGCGGTCAAGGGTGGTACCGACCTGCTGCCGGAAGACAAGAAGGCAGCCGTCAATGCGGCCTTCACCGCAGCCGACATCGACAATCTCAAGTTCTTTGCCAACATTCCTCCCGGCGTGGAAGACATGGAAGGCAAGACCCTCGAGAAGATCAAGGCAGCCACAGGCGGCTGATCAGGTTCAGGGCTGCCGGAACCATTCCGGCAGCCCTTTCCTTTTTTGAAAAAATCAAAACACCGGAGAGAAGCAACCGGGAACACCCGGCGCTCCAAACCCCGATCCCTTCCAGTTGGCCCGCATTGATGAAACACACCTCACCCGCCTACGATCTTGAATGCCTCGACCTTGCCAAGAGTTTTGGAGGATTTCGCGCCGTCAAAGGCGTCTCCTTCGAGATCCCGAGCGGTTCGTTCTTCTCCATTCTCGGTCCATCGGGCTGTGGCAAGACAACCCTGATGCGCATGATCGCGGGTTTCGAGGACCCGACCTCCGGCGATATCAAGATCAAGGGCAAGTCGGTGCTCGGCGTGCCGCCCAACCGGCGCAACGTCAAGATGGTGTTCCAGCATCTGGCGCTGTTCCCGATGATGAACGTCTACGAGAACATTGCCTATGGCCTCAGGTGCGCGGGCGTGGGCAATGCGGAAATAAAGCGCAAGGTCAAGGACGTGCTGGAGCGGATTGCCCTGCCCGACGTTGGCGAGCGGGAAATCCACCAGTTGTCCGGCGGCCAGAAACAGCGCATCGCCATTGCTCGCTGCATGGTGCTCGATCCGGATGTGCTCTTGCTCGATGAACCGCTCGGCGCGCTCGATCTGAAGCTGCGCGAAGCGATGAAGATCGAGTTGAAACTTTTGCAGCACCAGTTCAACACGACCTTTATCTACATCACCCACGATCAGTCGGAAGCACTGGTGATGTCCGATAACGTCGCCATCATGAACCAGGGCATTTTCGAACAGATCGGCACGCCGCAGGATCTCTATCATCACCCCAAGACCGCTTTCGTCGCCGGCTTTGTCGGCGACAGCAACCGCTGGTCCGGCACGGTGAAATCCGCAGATGGCACGGGTGGCAAGGTGGAAACGGACCAGGGCCTTTCGATGAGTTTCAGTGCCGGCGCGGATCAGACCATTCGTGATGGCGACAAGGTGGAGATTTTCGTGCGGCCGGAATTCATCCGAACGGTGCGCGCATCCGAAGCGGACCAGGCCGTGACAGAAGGCGACAACCAGATGAGCGGTGTCATCGACAGCCTGCTCTTCAACGGTGCCAACAGCCGTGTGCTCGTACGGACCGGCAGCGGCGAGCTTATCGAGTCCGATGTGACGGTAACCGGCAACAACGACCTGAAACCCGGAGAAGACGTGCGCCTGATCTGGTCGTCTCGTCAGGCCATGTGTTTTGCCCGCGCGGAGAGCGCATGATGCAGAACAAGGATATCAAACGGCTGTCGCTGATCCTGCTGTTTTCGCCTTTCGCGCTCTGGATCCTGCTGCTGATCATTCTGCCGCACATCGGCATGGTGCTCCTCTCCTTCCGCGAGAAAGTGGCACCGCGCGTCTATGAGTACAGCTTCGCCAACTATCTGGATTTCATCAACGAACCGATCTACTGGAACACGCTTCTTCGAACCGGATCCATGTCCCTGCTGGTCACAGCACTGGCGCTACTGATCGGCTTTCCCATTGCCTACTACATCGCCAAGATCGCCGGCCCCAGGGCGCGCGGTGGTCTGTTCCTGCTCTGCCTGATCCCGCTCTGGGTCAGCGACCTGATCCGTTCCTTCGGCTGGATCCTGCTGTTGCGCGAAACCGGTGTGATTTCGAATTTCCTGCTCTGGACCGGACTGGTCGGCCAGCCTGTCGAGTTTCTCTACAACGACATCGCGGTCATCATCGGCCTCGTCTACACCGTGATCCTGTTCATGATCGTGCCACTGGTTTCGACGCTGGACGGCATGGACAATTCAATGATCGAGGCCGGGTACAATCTGGGCGGCAGCGGCTTCACCGTGCTGCGCCGGATCATCATTCCCTACGCGATGCCGGGCATCGTGGCCGGCTGTATCGTCACCTTCATGCTGACGGCAGGTTCCTACCTGACGCCGATCCTGCTCGGCGGCAAGAATTCGAGCTGGTTTACCGAACAGATCTACAATCAGTTCATCACCCGCTTCAACTGGGAGGGAGGCGCGGCCTTCGGCATGCTGCTCCTGATTTTTACCTCCGTCGTGATCTGGCTCGGCCTGAAACTCTCCGGTCAGACCCTCGCCAACACCGTGGCCAAGAGCTGAGGAGGACAGACGATGCTTACGCAAAAGAACTCCTCTCCGTTCCTGGTGGGCTACCGGCTCTATGTCGTTGCCTTCTTCATCTTCCTGGCAGCGCCGCTGATTTCAGCCGGAGCCTTCGCCTTCAACGACAGCCTGTTCCCGGCACTGCCCTGGCAAGGTTTCACACTGGACTGGTTCTTCAGCGATACCGAACCAAAACTCGGCATGTTCCATGACCGGCGTTTGCTGCAGGGACTTTATTATTCCTTCGTCATCGCAATCTTCGTGGCGGCACTCTCCGTCTTCGTCGGCACGACCAATGCATTCCTGTTCGTGCGTGGCGAGTTTCCGGGCAAGAACTTCTTCTACATTCTGATGGTGGTGCCGCTGGTGATCCCGGGTGTCATCCTCGGCATCTCCATCCTGGTCCTGGCCAGCGACACCGCGAACTACATGGAAAACAGGTTCGATCTGGAGCTTGAGTTCCTGAGGCCAGGCCTTCTGCTTGTCGTGTTCGGGCAGTTTTCCTTCATCACCACCATCACCTCGCTGGTGATCACGGCCCGGCTGAAGAAATTCGACGCCACGATGGAAGAAGCCGCCTTCAACCTGGGGGCAAGCCGGGTCCGCGTGTTGCGCACCGTCACGCTGCCCTTCCTGCGTCCGGCGATGATCGCGGCCGGCATCGTTGCCTTCCTGGTTTCGTTCGAGAACTTCAACACCACGCTATTTCTTGTCGGCTCGGAAGCACCTCTGACGATCACCATGTATGACCGGATGGCAAAGGTCGGCTCGACGCCGGTCCTCAATGCCGTCTCTTTCGTGCTCATGGTCGGGTCCGGACTGCTTGCGCTGCTATCGATTGCCATCCAGCGCGACAAGACCTCTCAATAGGAGCATTCATGGCGGAGTTCGACTTTGTCATCGTCGGCGCGGGCTCGGCAGGCTCGGTGCTTGCCGACCGGCTGTCGGAAGACGGTAAATACACCGTCTGCCTTCTGGAGGCAGGCGGCTCGGATCTCAATTTCTGGATCTGGATGCCGATCGGCTACGGCAAGGCTTTCTATAACCGGAACATCAACTGGATGTACCACACCGAAGCGGACCCCGGGCTCAACGACCGCTCCGGCTACTGGCCGCGCGGCAAGGTGCTGGGTGGGTCCAGTTCGATCAATGCCATGGTCTATATCCGCGGTCAGCATGCGGATTTCGAGGACTGGAAGGCCCTCGGCAACACCGGCTGGGGCTGGCAGGACGTTCTACCCTATTTCAAGCGCTCGGAAACCAATTGCAACGGTGCCGACGACTATCGCGGCGGGGATGGCCCGCTTTATGTCTCTTCCATGGACAAGGACGTCCACCCGCTGTGTCAAAACTTCCTGGCAGCCAGCGAGGAAGCCGGCTTCAGCCGTAACCCGGATTTCAATGGCAAAAGCCAGGAAGGTGTCGGCCTCTACCAGATAACCGCGAAAAACGGGTTCCGCATGTCGACGGCCCGCGCCTATCTTTCACGCGCGAAAAAACGTCAGAATGTCTCCATCCTGACCAACGCACACACGACCCGGCTGATCCTTGAGAACGGACGGGCGACCGGTGTCGTCTACAGCCGAGGCGGCACCGAGCAGACCGTGATGGCCCGCCGGGAAGTGATCCTCAGTGCAGGTGCCGTCAACTCGCCGCAAATCCTCATGTTGTCCGGCATTGGTGATGGCGCGGAACTGCAGGCCAAGGGCATTTCCTCCACCTTGCACAGCCCTGCTGTCGGCAAGAACCTTCAGGACCATCTCGGTCTCGACTATCTCTACCGGTCCAAAGTGCCGACGCTGAACCAGCAGCTTTATCCCTGGTGGGGCAAGCTCGCCCAGGGCATCCGCTATGTCCTGACCCGCAGTGGTCCACTGTCGCTCAGTGTCAATCAGGCTGGTGGCTTTGTCAGAAGCAATCCGGATTGTGAACGGCCGAACATCCAGCTGTATTTCTCGCCAGTCAGCTACACCAAGGCGCCGAAGGGGAAACGTCCGCTGATGAACCCGGACCCGTTCCCCGGCTTCCTCCTCGGCTTCCAGCCGACGCGGCCTACCAGCCGCGGCCATATCTGCCTGCGCTCCTCCGATCCGTTCGACATGCCGGAGATCCACCCGAACTCGCTCAGCACCAACCGCGATCTCACGGAGATGATCGAAGGCAGCAAGCTGATGCGCAAGATCGCCGAAAGCCCTGCCATGCAATCGGTTATCGACGAGGAGATCACACCCGGCCCGGGTGTCCAGACCGACGAGGACATGCTGGCGGATGTCCGCAGCCGCTGTTCCACAGTCTTCCACCCTGTCAGCACCTGCCGCATGGGACCGGACGCGAACGAAAACGTCGTCGACACGCGCCTACGGGTTTACGGGGTCGAAGGGCTTCGGGTCGTCGATGCCTCAATTTTCCCGACGGTCACGTCCGGCAACACCAACGCACCTGCGATCATGGTCGGCGAAAAAGGCGCGGACCTTATCCTGGAAGACACACGAGCGGCGTAAGGCACGTAATGACTCAGGCTCTTTTTGCGGACAACTACAAGACGACACCATACTGGCAGGATATCGCGCCCAAACTCGTACTGCCGGATACAGGTTTGCCCCCAGAGGTCGATGTGCTGGTGGTTGGCGGTGGGTACACCGGCCTGAACGCCGCACTGCAGACCGCCCGTGAAGGCCTCGGCACACTGGTTCTCGACGCGGAAGATCCGGGTTGGGGCTGCAGCATGCGCAATGGCGGCCAGCTTTCGACCAGCCTCAAGCCGTCCTTTTCCAACCTGGCGGGCCGCTACGGCAGGGAGCTGGCCACCCAGCTTTGCCTGGAAGGCCAGGCGTCCCTCGACTACATGCACGCACTTTCAAGGGAAGATGGACTGGAGATGGGCTTACGGGAAACCGGCCGCTTCCACGGCGCCCACAAGCCCCATCTTTACGAGAGCCTTGCCAGAGACTGTGCCGCCGGACACCCCGTGTGGAAGACCGATGCCTTCATGGTGCCGAAAAGCGACATGGCACAGGAGCTTGGGACCGATGCCTATCATGGCGGTATCGTCAATCCGCATCATTGCAGCATCGATGTCAGCAAGTACCATCCTTCACTTTTGAACAAGGTGCTGGCGGAAGGCGCGATGGTGCGCGGCAAGTGCCGGGTGGTGTCGCTTGAACGCGAGACGTCAGGCTTCAAGGTCCTGACAAGCGACGGCTCCCTCAAGGCAGGCAAGGTCATTCTGGCGACCAATGGTTACTCCGGGCCCCTGTCGCCCTGGCTTCAGCGGCGGCTGATCCCGATCGGCTCTTACGTGATCGCTACGGAAGAAATCCCGAGTGAAACGATCGACCGGCTGTTTCCGACGGACCGGGTCCTCTCCGACACCAGAAAACTGGTCTATTACTACCGGCTGTCCCCCGACCGGAAGCGCGTGCTGTTTGGCGGCCGGGTCTCCTTGAGCGAAACGGACCCGCGCAACAGCGCGCTCAAGCTCCACCGCGATATGACAGCCCTCTTTCCGGAACTTGGCTCCGTGCGGATCAGCCACGCCTGGATGGGGTTTGTCGGCTACACCTTCGACACACTCGCCCATGCTGGCGAAGACAACGGCCTGTTTCACGCAGGCGGCTATTGCGGGTCCGGGGTGGGTATGGCGAGTTATCTCGGCATGCGTATGGGCCAGAAAGCTGCCGGCCGAGAAAAATCACTCTCCGCGTTCGAGAAGATCCCCTTCCCGACCCGGCCGCTGTACCAGGGCAATCCGTGGTTCCTGGCACCATCAGTGCTGGTCTACCGGCTGCGGGACAGGTTCGGCATCTGATTGGGGTCAGCCTTTCGGAGGATAGCCTTCTTGCGCTGCCCCCCTTGCCAGCATTTCATACCGAAGACTGGGCGGGCGCTGGCACATCGGCAAGCAGGCGCACCAGCCAATCGACAAAAACGCGAACCTTGTTCGAAAGGTGCCGGTTGGGCGGGTAGACGATATAAAGCGGAATGGTGTCAGCGGACCATTCCGTCAGCAGCGGCACGAGGTCCCCGCGCTTCAGCTCTTCCCGCACCATGAAGTCAGGCAGCTGCGCGATGCCGTGACCGGCAACGGCCGCCGCCACATAGCTGCGGGCATCGTTGACCGAGCAATGATAGCGTCCGTCGACCAGAATTTCCTCACCGTCCTTGCGGAAGGTGAACGGGTGTGTGCGTCCGGTGGCGGCAACGAAATAGTTGACGCAATAGTGGTTCGCCTTCACGTCTGCCGGGGTTTCCGGTGTACCTGCCCGTTCCAGGTAGGACGCTGCCGCGCAAGTGGTCAGGCCGACCTCCGCCACCCGCCGTGCAATCAGCGACTGATCAGCCGGTGCACCACCGCGCAAGGCACAATCAACATTCTCCGCCAGGTAGTCGACTGTCCTGTCGCCGATCCCGAGGTCGATACGGATATCCGGGTATTTTTCGTAAAAACCGCCAAGCTCCGGTATCACGAACCAGTCAGCAAAGGCCCCTGACATTTCCACGCGCAGCCGCCCACCCGGATTGCTCTGGGCCTGGGACAGGCTGGCATCAAGTTCGTCGACCTCCGAAACGATCTGAACGGCCCGCTCATAATAAAGCGCGCCGTCCGTCGTTACGATGACGCGCCGCGTTGTCCGGTTGAGCAATTTGGTCTGCAGATGTTTCTCGAGATTCTGGATCAGGTTGGTAACCGTCGCCTTCGGCATCTGAAGGGAATCGGAGGCTCGGGTGAAATTTCCTGTTTCAACCACCCTCACAAAGGCGCGCATGGCGGAGAGTTGATCCATTTCTGGGCGTCCTGATCAAAAAATAGGCTTATTATTCGAAAATTCGAATAGTGAAACCAATAATACACCCCTTATTCCAGAGTTGGAACAACAATACCTATCGGACATGCAAGAGAGCTGGTGTACCCAGTTCCCCCTCAACCAACAGACACGAAACGGCGCTGAAAATGACGGTGCAGATCAAGGATATGACACTCGACAAGGTGGCCATCGGCCCCGTGGCGGCACGTGTCTACCAGGGCGCCGAATACAGCAAGTCGCCGCCAGTCCTCATCTATTTTCATGGCGGCGCTTTTCAAGGCACCGTCCCGCAGGAAAGCGAGTTTGCGCATCTCATTGCCGAAACCGGCGCCATTGTTGTGATGCCGGATTACAATGTACCGCTTGGCAGCGTCTTTCCGAAGCCGCTGGAAACGGGGTTTTCGATCTTCTCCTATCTGGCGAAAAAGCGCGCCGGCCTTGGGAATCGGAAATCCCTGCTTCTTGTCGGCGGCGTCGAAGCTGGCGGCAACATCGCCGCAGCGGTCGCGCTGAAGGCGCGGGATCATTTCGCCGATGAACTTGACGGACAGATCCTTCTGTCACCTTTGCTTGATCCTTTCATGGGCTCTGCATCGTTTCAGAAGGCCGGCGAGTTCGGCATGAAGGACATCTGGGCCGACGGCTGGAGCCACTATCTCAGCACCGGCATGTGCCACCCCTATGCGGCCCCATGCATGTGCTCACGCCTGACCGGCGTTGCCCCCGCGCTTGTTCTGTCTTCTCAGGACGACCCGCTCAAGGACGAAACACTCGGCTTTGCGACCTGCCTGAAAAATGCAGGCGTTGAAGTTCACCAGCACGTTCTCCCCGCCGGGACAGGCTGGCCATCACTCTACGGCGGAAAGACGGACGAGACCCCATCCTGGCAAGAAACCGTAAGCACGCAATTTTCCGGTTTCGTGCAGTCCGTCAGCGTCCACTGATTTGATATCCAAACCCTTCTGAAGATTGTGTTTTCAGCAGGGGTTCCAAGGAGAGACCAATGACATCAAGAAGCAAGCGCTGGGCCCTGACGGGCGCCAGTCTGGCAGTTGCTGTCTCTGTTTCAGCCGCTGTCCTCATCATGAACCTACCGGCAAGCAGCCCTGCAACGGCCGCGGGCGGTACAGTCGCCATCCCGGCAGTGCCGGTGACCGTTGCCGAGGTCAAATCCCGCGAAATAACCGTGTGGGAAGATTTCTCCGGCAGGCTCGAAGCCGTTGACCGGGTGCAGATCCGCTCCCGTGTGGCCGGCTCCATTCAATCCGTCGATTTCCGTGAAGGCGCATTGGTGGAAGCAGGTGACCTGCTCTTCACCATTGACCCGGCTCCCTACGAGGCCGCCGTCGCTCAAAGGGAAGGTCAGGTTGAACTTGCGCAAACGCAGCTCAACCTCGCCAAGCTGGAACTGGACCGTGGCAACAAGCTGATCGAAAACCGGACCATCTCCCAAAGCGTCCTCGACCAGCGCCGCAACACCTACGCCGAAGCACAGGCCAACCTCAGAACCGTCAAGGCAGCTCTCAGGTCGGCCAAGCTGGAACTTGGCTACACCAAGGTGCTGGCACCCGTGTCGGGTCGTGTCGGCAAGATCGAGATCACCGTCGGCAATCTCGTTGCCGCGGGCTCCGCATCGCCGGCATTGACAACCCTTGTCTCTGTCGATCCGATCTATGCAAGCTTCAACGCAAGTGAAGACCTGGTCTCGCGGGTTCTGGCCGAGTTGCCGCAAACAGATGCTGCGGTGCCGCCACTGGACATGATCCCCGTCGAAATCGAAACCTCGTCAACCGCCGGACACCCGGTGAAGGGCAAGCTGCAGCTGGTCGATAACCAGGTTGACGCCGTCAGCGGCACCATTGGTGTCAGGGCAGTCTTCGACAATCCGGGCGGCAGGCTGATCCCGGGCCAGTTCGTGCGTATCCGCATGGGTGAGCCAAGGCCGGAACAGAAGGTCCTGATCAGCGAACGCGCCATCGGCACCGACCAGGACAAGAAATATGTCTATGTCGTCGGTGACGACAACAAGGTGGCCTACAGGCCGATCGACCTTGGCAGGACCGCGGAAGGTGCACGTATCGTCGACAGCGGCCTCGAACCGGGTGAACGGATCGTCGTCAACGGCCTGCAGCGGATCCGCTCTGGTGCACTCGTCGATCCTCAGCTCGAAAACGACGTTGCCGCTGCAAACTGAGTGAACAGGTGGAGTGCAAGGCGCTCCACCTCCCCTCTTCAACAATTCAAGTCATGATTGCCGGTGGCGCCGCCACCGGCCGGGGACGTGTTGTCCCGATTTCCGACCGGAAAGGGCCTGGATATGAATATCTCGAGATTCTTCGTCGACCGCCCGGTCTTTGCCGGTGTGCTGTCTGTCCTCATCCTCATCGCCGGCCTGATCGGTCTGCGGGCGCTGCCGATCTCAGAATACCCCGAGGTGGTACCGCCATCGATCGTCGTGCGCGCCGCCTATCCGGGGGCGAACCCGAAGGTCATTGCCGAGACGGTGGCAACGCCGCTGGAAGAACAGATCAACGGTGTCGAGGGCATGCTCTACATGTCCAGCCAGGCGACCTCTGACGGCGTCATGACCCTCACGGTCACGTTCGAGCTCGGCACTGATCCCGATCAGGCTCAGCAGCTTGTCCAGAACCGCGTCTCGCAAGCCGAACCCCGTCTCCCGGCGGAAGTACGAAGCCTTGGCATAACCACGGTGAAAAGTTCACCCGATCTGATGATGGTCGTGAACCTGACCTCGCCGGACAATCGCTACGACATCACCTACCTGCGCAACTATGCCGTCCTCAACATCAAGGACCGGCTGGCCCGCCTGCAGGGTGTCGGCCAGGTGCAGGTGTTCGGCTCCGGCGATTACTCCATGCGTGTGTGGGTCGACCCTCAAAAGGCGGCCGGCCATAACCTGGCAGCCAGCGACATCACCAACGCCATCCGCCAACAGAACGTGCAGGCCGCGGCCGGCATTATCGGCGCTTCGCCGAACCTGAAGGGTGTCGACGTTCAGCTCAGCGTCAATGCGCAAGGTCGTCTTCAGACGCCGGAAGAGTTCGGCAACATCATTGTCCGTACCGGTGAAAACGGTGAGGTCACCCGGTTGCGCGACGTTGCCCGGATCGAGCTCGGTGCAGCCGATTATTCCCTGCGCTCCCTGCTCGACGGCAAACCGGCCGTCGCCATTCCTGTGTTCCAGGCACCCGGCTCCAACGCGATTGCAATCTCCGACGCAGTGGTCGAGACCATGAACGACCTTCAGGTCGCCATGCCTGACGGCGTCAAATACGAGATCGTCTACGACACCACAAAGTTTGTTCGGTCCTCCATCGAGAAGGTTGTCGACACGCTGCTTGAAGCCGTGGTGCTTGTAGTCCTCGTCGTGATCCTGTTCCTGCAGACATGGCGCGCATCGATCATTCCGCTGATCGCCGTTCCCGTGTCGATCATCGGCACCTTCGGCGTCATGTATGTCTTCGGCTTTTCCATCAACGCTCTCAGCCTCTTCGGGCTGGTTCTCGCCATCGGCATCGTGGTCGATGACGCGATCGTGGTCGTTGAAAACGTCGAACGAAACATCGAAAACGGGCTGAACCCGCGCCAGGCAACCTACAAGGCCATGAAGGAAGTCTCCGGACCGATCATCGCCATTGCACTGGTGCTTGTGGCGGTGTTTGTACCGCTCGCCTTCATCACCGGCCTTTCGGGTCAGTTCTATCGCCAGTTCGCACTGACGATCGCAATCTCGACCGTCATCTCGGCCATCAACTCGCTCACTCTGTCCCCGGCCCTGGCCGCCCTTCTCCTGAAGGATCACCATGCGCCCAAGGACTGGCTGACACGTTCGATGGACTTCCTGTTCGGCTGGTTCTTCAAGGGCTTCAACCGGGCCTTCGGCGCCGGTTCCAACGCCTATGGCAAGAGCGTCGGCGGCCTGTTGTCCCGCAAGACCATCGTCATGGTGGTCTACATGGTACTTGCAGGGGCGACCTACAGTCTCTTCACAACGGTCCCCGGTGGCTTCGTGCCGGCACAGGACAAACAGTATCTGATCGGCTTTGCCCAGCTCCCCGACGCTGCCACGCTGGACCGGACCGAAGACGTCATCCGCCGGATGAGCGAGATCGCCATGGAACAGGAAGGTGTCGAACACGCCATCGCCTTCCCGGGCCTGTCGATCAACGGCTTCACCAACTCTTCCAACGCGGGCATCGTCTTCGCCACCCTGACGGATTTCGAGGAACGCAAGTCTCCGGAATTGTCCGGCGACGCCATTGCGATGCAGCTGAACCAGAAGTTCGGCACGATCCAGGACGCGTTTATCGCCATGTTCTCGCCGCCGCCTGTTCAGGGCCTTGGCACCACCGGCGGGTTCAAACTGCAGATCGAGGACCGGGCAGGTCTCGGCTACCAGGCACTCGACGCGGCCAACAAGGCCTTCCTGGCGAAAGCCTATCAGACGCCGGAACTGGCTGGATTGTTCTCCAGTTTCCAGATCAATGTGCCCCAGCTTTATGCGGATCTTGATCGCACCAAGGCGGAACAGCTCGGCGTATCGGTAACGGACGTATTCGAGACGCTGCAGATCTATCTGGGTTCACTTTATGTCAACGACTTCAATGCCTTCGGTCGCACTTACAGTGTCCGGGTGCAAGCGGACGCCCAGTACCGGGCGCATGCCGACGATATCGGCAAGTTGAAGGTTCGCTCTGCCACCGGCCAGATGATCCCGCTCTCCGCCCTGTTGAAGGTGGAGGCCACCACCGGGCCGGAACGGGCAACCCGCTACAACGGTTTCCTTGCGGCTGACATCAATGGTGGCCCGGCTCCCGGATTTTCCTCCGGCCAGGCCCAGGCAGCGGTCGAGCGGATTGCGGAAGAAACCTTGCCCAAAGGCATTGCCTTCGAGTGGACGGACCTGACCTACCAGCAGATCCTTGCCGGCAGCTCCGGGTTCCTGGTCTTCCCTCTGGCCCTGCTCCTGGTCTACCTGGTGCTTGCCGCCCAGTATGAAAGCCTGATGCTTCCGGTGGCGATCGTCATGATCGTACCGATGGGTGTCCTTGCCGCCCTGACGGGAGTCTGGCTGACCCATGGCGACAACAACATCTTCACCCAGATCGGGTTGGTGGTGCTGGTCGGGCTTTCGGCGAAAAACGCAATCCTGATCGTGGAATTCGCAAGGGAACTGGAATTTGAAGGCCGAACGCCGGTTGAAGCGGCAGTTGAAGCCAGCCGCTTACGTCTGCGCCCGATCCTGATGACCTCGATGGCCTTCATCATGGGTGTGGTTCCGCTGGTGCTTTCCACCGGCGCCGGTGCGGAAATGCGAGCCGCGATGGGCATCGCGGTCTTCTCCGGCATGATCGGCGTGACCTTCTTCGGGATCTTCATGACGCCGGTGTTCTACGTGCTGGTCCGCAAGCTCTCGGGCAATCGCCCGCTTGCACAACACGAGGAACCAGCAGAGCAGCCGCAAGCTCAGAAAACGGCCGCTTGAACCTGGACCAAATGACAAGAAAAACGCCCTGGAAGCATTCCTTTCCAGGGCGTTTTGTACTTGGGCAGCCTTTCACCGGCGTGGGGAGTGCGACCAGCTGGCATCGGTGTCGGCCGCACGCACGCTCCATGCAATCAAGGTAAGATCTGAACGCCTCCCTCGAGCCCCCCGTCACGCAAGGTCGCCGCACTCAGAACACCCCTCACATCCCTGAGATGCAATGCCGGCAACGACACCTAAATTGCGGGTTCCCGCAAATGGATTGCGTGAATTGACCTGTCATATTTGGTTTCTGGCCGCGTAACGTGACGTGCCTGGCGTTGGCTAGCCAACTTGTGGCGATGTATGTGGGAGGAAAACATGCAATCGAATAATTATCACCAAGACAGGAAAACGCTGCGCGGCGGTGTGCAATTTCAGCACCTTGCAGCACGCATGAAACAAACTGTGACTAGAGAGGGATGTTTTGCGCGTCTGTCGTCGCTGAAGACCGGAATTCTAACAAGCTTGTTTGCCCTGTCGGTCTTTTCAGCACCGACCGCCGCAACGGCCGCCGACTACAACTGGACCTTCCAGACCTCGGAAACGGCCGGTGAACCCGGATTCATCAACAAGCAGAAGTGGGCTGAAAACGTCGAGAAAATGTCCGGCGGGCGGATCGAGATCGAGATTTTGCCGATTGGTGCCGTTGTCCCGCATACCGATACGCTTGACGCCGTTGGTTCCGGCATTCTTCAGGGGCATCTGACCGATCCGAGCTATTTCGCCGGCAAGGATCCCGCTTTCGCGATGATGGGCAACCTGGTCGGTGCCTGGAGCGACCCGTTCGAATTGATCGGGTTCATGCAATCCGGTGGTGGTCACGAGCTTTACGCCGAATTGGTCGAGCCCTATGGCGTCCATTTCATCGGAGCGGCAGCAACTGAGCCGGAAGCTTTCGTCTCCAGTGTTCCGATCCGCTCCGTTGAAGACCTGAAGGGCGTCAAGATGCGCGCACCGGAAGGCATGGTCTACGAAATCTTCTCCAAGGCAGGTGCCTCTCCGGTTGCGCTTCCCGGTTCAGAGGTCTTCACGGCTCTCGACAAGGGCGTTGTCCAGGCGGCGGATTATACGGTTTTTGCAACCAACCAGTCGCAGGGCATGAACGACGTTGCCCACTATCCGTTGTATCCGGGCTTTCATTCCCTGCCGCTGATCGACATTTCGATGACCAAATCAATCTGGGATGAACTTCCGGACGACCTGAAGGCCGTCCTGAACGCCTCCGTTGACCAGTTCATTTTCGATCACGTTTATTCCGTACGCAAACTCGATGCGGCCGCAGTCGAGGAAGCCAAGGCAAACCCCGAGATCGAAATTGTCAACTGGTCCGGCGACGAGCGAGCGAAGTTCCGCAGGATCGCGCAGCAAGAATGGGAAAACTGGGCCGGCAAGAACGACCTCACCCAACGCTACTACGATGCGGTGGTCGCTTATCTGAAGGGCCGGAACCAGCTTTGATCTGACCAACGTCCCGTTGACGCAGCCGCACCCGGACCGAAAGGTTCGGGTGCGGCCTGACCTTGTTTCTATCTGTCCATAACGGGTGAAACGAGATGCCGGTGCGTGGCCGTCAGCCAAGACTGATTGGCCATCCCCTATTTCCACAACAGCTTGCCAACTGCGCGACGGGAGAAGAATCCATGCCGGACAATCCGGATGTGAGTGACCTGGAGGACAATGGCCAGGCGAACCTGCGAACCGGCCTCGACCGGTTCATTGCCGGGTCCGCGAAGCTCTTTGCCTGGGCTATCTTTCTGGCGTTTGCCATCAGCGTATATGAGGTTATCGCCCGCTACGTTTTTGATAGCCCGACGTATTGGGCTCACGAGAGCACGACCTTCCTCATAGCAGCCATCTTCCTGATCGGCGGCCCCGTAGCGCTCGCTCGCGACAAGCATATTCGCGTGCGCATGATTTATGACTCGGTTTCGCCCCGGGTGCGTCGATGGCTGGATATCGTCAATTCCTTGATCGCGATGATCTTCTTTGCAGGACTGGGATACGCAGGCGCGACAATGGCCTGGAAGGCTACCCACCGACCCAACGGCGATATCCATCTGGAGGGCACGGGTACGGCGTGGAACCCGCCAACACCGGCACTGCTGAAAATCATAATTCTGATCTGCGTTTGCCTGATGTTCGTTCAGACCCTGATGCACCTGATCAAGGCGATCCGCGGCGATGACGCTGCCTACAGCGAACGCGGAGGCCAATGACATGGGCCTCAACGATCTGGGTATTGAATACGGTACAATTCTGCTCGTTGGCAGCATCTTCGTTTTGTTGCTTACAGGTCAGCCTCTCGCCTGGGTGACGGGGCTCGTAGCCCTGGTTTTCACGTTCGGCTGGTTTGGAGGAAATGCGCTGCCGCTGGTTACGGCTCGCATCTTCGGCTTCATTACGGAATATTCCCTCGTCGCCATTCCGATGTTCATCCTGATGGCGGCGCTCCTCGACAGATCAGGAATCGCGAAGGACCTCTTCAACGGAATGAGGGTGCTTGCCGGACGGTTGCCAGGTGGTGTCGCTGTCCAAACGCTGATCGTCGCCACCCTGATGGCCGCCATGTCCGGCGTCATCGGTGGTGAGATCGTTCTACTGGGAATTCTGGCCTTGCCCCAGATGTTGCGACTTGGGTATGACCGCGACCTGTCAATCGGGGTCGTCTGTGCTGGCGGATCTCTAGGAACAATGATGCCGCCCTCCATTGTCCTGATCATTTACGGGCTGGTGGCAAGTGTTTCCATTGCCGACCTTTTCGTCGCGGCAGTCACACCTGCCCTGATGTTGCTCGGCTGCTATATCGCTTATGTTCTAGTACGCTGTTTCCGAGACCCGGACCTCGGGCCACCAATTTCCGCGGAAGAACGCGCCGAAGAAACAATAGGAAGTGCGATCCGGTCCCTGATCGCCCCTGTGTTCATCGTGGTAGCGGTCCTGGGTTCCATATATGGAGGCATCGCCTCTATCACCGAAGCAGCTGCACTCGGGGTTTCGTCAGTGCTCATCATCGCACTGCTTCGCAGGGAACTTAATGCCCGTATGCTTCAGGACAGTCTGGTCCACACGCTGGAAACCTGCGGCATGATCATCTGGATCGGGATCGCCGCAGCCGTGCTCGTCGGTGTCTACAACCTCATGGGGGGCAACCGCTTCGTCTCCGCGGTCATGCTTGGTCTCGACGCATCGCCCGTGGCCGTCATTCTAATCATGATGCTGATCCTGCTAGTGTTGGGCATGTTCCTGGACTGGATCGGGATCGCCCTTTTGACCTTGCCCATCTTCGTTCCGATTGTCGTTCAGCTGGGATATGATCCGATCTGGTTCGGCATCCTGTTTGCAGTCAACATGCAGGTCTCCTACCTGACCCCACCGTTTGGACCGGCGGCCTTCTACTTGAAAAGTGTGGCACCACCGGACATTACGCTCGGCAACATCTACGGAGCTCTGCTTCCGTTTATCGTGCTGCAGCTCTTTGTTCTCGCAATCTTGCTGTTCTTCCCTGGCATCGCGACCTGGATGCTGTAACTCAAAGGCGTGTCGCGTTCTTTCAATTGGATGCGGCACGCTATTACACATGAAGGCTTCTTTGCCTTTTCAGCAGGCTTGCCGATCCGCGTTACAGGGGACATCATCGCGCTTTCCCCGCCTTTGATTGTTGAGGACGGTATGATTGAGGAGATGGCGTCGACGTTGGGCGGTGTTTTGTTGTCGACGGCTTAGGTTTGGTTTTTGGATCAGAGATACCCGGAGCCCCTACCAGTAATGTTGGCGGGGCTTTTGGATTTTTGGAGCGGTTTAGGTTTGTTTCCGGCGCTTCTTTTGGGCTTTGCCGTTCGGGTGTCCCTGGAACGGTTCCGGTCGAGTTGCGTTAGGCACAAAAGAACCCCGGTCAGTTTTTTCTGCCGGGGTTATTTGTTTG
>NZ_AXCE01000055.1:0-416 GCF_000475395.1 Labrenzia sp. C1B70 | reverse complement strand
CCGTTGTAGGCATAGGTGAATTCAACATTCCCATCTTCGCCCTTCGGCACGGAGAAGATGTTGTCCAGTGCGTCTCCGCTGGTGAAGTTGAAGTTGCTGGATGCCAGAAGGCTGCTGATATCGACACCGTCCGGAATATCGCCTTCCGAATAGGCCGGCGAACCATCGCCTTCGACCGAGATATAGAGCGTGTCGCCCAGATCCGGATCGTCGACCACGATGTTGCCGCTCAATTCGCCGATATTCTGCGGATTGGCGTTGAGTTCTTCGTCGACTGCGAAGTCAAGAACGCTCTGCTCGACGAGGATTTCCGGCTGGTCGTTGGTGCCGATGATCGTCACGGTGATCGGACGCTCGACGAAGGAGTCCGGGTCATTCGTGTCCTGAACCCGAAGCGTGTAGTCGATCGTCAGAAC
>NZ_AXCE01000054.1:0-300 GCF_000475395.1 Labrenzia sp. C1B70 | reverse complement strand
GCTTTTGTGCCGCCAGCTTCTCCTGATGCGCCAGAGCCGATGACACATCCGCAAACAGATCAAGCCGCGTTCGCCCCCAGGTGCCCAGGCGCCCCCATGTCCGGCGAACGGCAAATCCGCCGAACAAGGTCGGCTCGACCGACAGGTGATAGAACCGGTTCATGTTCCGGCCCGGGTCCACGCGTTTGAGGAGAAGGAGATGGTCATCTGGTTCCATGACCGCAGTGTCGAAGATCTACGAACAGCGGTCCAATGAATGATTGGAATCGATGGGAAGGAACGGATTCAAATGGATGATGG
>NZ_AXCE01000053.1:0-474 GCF_000475395.1 Labrenzia sp. C1B70 | reverse complement strand
TTGGAGGTCAGATATGAAACTCAAGAGCTTGATGCTCGGCGCTGCAGCTGCTGCTGCTGCCACCACCGCACAGGCAGCCGATCTTCCGGTTGCTCCGGAGCCGGTTGATTACGTTCGCGTCTGTGACGCTTACGGCGCACGCTTCTACTACATCCCGGGCACCGAAACCTGCCTCCGCGTTGGCGGCCGTGTTCGTACCCAGGTAATCGTCAACAACACGCTGGACAACGGCGCTTGGGGCAACCGTGATTCTGACGGCTACTCCTGGCTGTCTCGCGGCTACCTGTACCTGGACGCTCGCACTGCAACCGAATTCGGTACCCTGCGTGCATACGTCTCCATGTACTCCACCGTCACCAACGGTGCGAACTCTGCTAGCCTCGATAACGCCTACATCCAGTGGGGCGGCCTGACCGCAGGTCTTCTGACCTCGAACTTCGACATCTTCACCGGTCAGACCTTCATGGGTGTTGT
>NZ_AXCE01000052.1:0-209 GCF_000475395.1 Labrenzia sp. C1B70 | reverse complement strand
AAAACCGGTGTTGACGGGTTGGGTTGGTCTGCGTATAACCCGGTTCATCGACGGCGGCAACGTCGCTGGCGACAGGGTTTTGTGACCTTAATTCCAGAAAATTGGTCCTAGTGGCCGGGCTTGATGGTTCGGCGAGTGGCTTGTTTTTGTTGAGTTCTGGTTACGGCTTGAGAGGTTTTGATGCCTCTGTTCTTTGACAATTTGATTAT
>NZ_AXCE01000051.1:0-217 GCF_000475395.1 Labrenzia sp. C1B70 | reverse complement strand
GGGCAGCAGATCGCTCTCCGGGTCACTCGGATCCAGAGGCAAAAACGCCTCCCAGGTGATTTGACCAAACCGCATTCCGGATAACTCGGAGCGCCGGCGGCCACCGGAAGCAAACCCGACCAGCAGCAATGCTCTGTCGCGAATGTCCATCAGGCTTGGTGCGGCGTAGTCCGTGCCGTCACATGTCGCGAGCAGCAGCTCCAGACAATCGGCCGTG
>NZ_AXCE01000050.1:0-954 GCF_000475395.1 Labrenzia sp. C1B70 | reverse complement strand
AGCTCCTCCCGACCGGCAGTGGCGGCCGCCCGCAGGGAGAAGGGTGAGAGGAGGTTGGGCCGGGCACCGGAACTGAATGGCGTGAAGACACCTGCACCGGGCAGGAGGCCGGCACGATCCCGTGCAGGCCTGATGCAGAAAAACGTCAGAGCAACACGGCGTTCCGGGTGTTGACGCTCATCTTCACTTCCATGCCGGGTTCGTACCAGTCGACACCGCCCACATGTTTCTGATCGATGATCAGCTCACTGCCTGCTGCTTCCACCAGGTAGCGCGTCTGGCTGCCGAGAAATTCCCGGTGCTTGACCTTGCCCGTAATCAGGTCCGGGTGGTTCTGGTCGGTGACGATTTCGATGTTCTGCGGCCGCAGCACGAGCGAAGAACCGTCGGGGCTGCCTGCACCGAGATGAAGCACTTCGCCGGAGGCAATCTTGAAGGTATTTCCGCCGTCGCCACGCTGAAGAGTGCCGTCGATGATGTTTGCGGTTCCCAGGAATTTTGCCACGAACAGATTTGCCGGCGTGTCGTAGAGCTCCTGCGGCGTGCCCATCTGCTGGATGACACCGCCGTCGAGCACGGCCATTCGGTCTGCGGTGGTGTTGGCCTCTTCCTGGTCGTGGGTGACGAAGATGGTCGTCAGGCCCAGCTTCCTTTGAAGGGACAAAAGTTCCCGGCGCATCTGGATGCGCAGGCTGGCGTCAAGGTTCGACAGCGGCTCGTCGAGCAACAGGACATCCGGCTCGACGACGACGGTACGGGCAAGAGCCACGCGCTGCTGCTGGCCGCCGGAAAGCTGGGAAGGCATGCGGTCGGCGAGATGCAGGAGGCCGACGAGTTCCAGCGCCGATTCCACACGGGTACCGATGTCCTTGCGCGCGACTTTCCGCTCCTCAAGGCCGAAGGCGACGTTGGCACGAACCGACATGTGAGGCCAAAGGGCATAGGACTGGAACA
>NZ_AXCE01000049.1:0-1493 GCF_000475395.1 Labrenzia sp. C1B70 | reverse complement strand
TGAGGCTTGCCCGCGAAAACGGCAGCCGTACCGCGCTCGACATCGACTACCGCCCCAACCTCTGGGGCCTGTCAGGGCACGGCGACGGCGAGAACCGCTTCATTGCCTCCGACAAGGTGACAGCCAAGCTGCAATCGAGCCTGCATCTGTTCGACCTGATCGTGGGTACGGAAGAAGAATTCCACATTGCCGGTGGAACCACGGACACGGTCGAGGCACTGCGCAACGTGCGCAAGGTGTCGGGTGCGACGCTTGTCTGCAAGCGCGGGCCGATGGGGGCAACCGCCTTCGAAGGCGCGATCCCCGACAGCCTCGACGAGGGCATTTCCGGCCCTGGCTTCCCGATTGAGGTCTTCAACGTTCTGGGGGCCGGCGACGGCTTCATGTCCGGTCTGCTGAAAGGCTGGATCACCGGCGAGAACTGGGTCACGGCCCTGACTTATGCCAACGCATGCGGCGCGTTTGCCGTTTCCCGGCACGGCTGCACGCCGGCCTATCCGAGCTGGGAAGAGTTGCAGTTCTTCCTGAAACGGGGTGTGAAGGACAAGGCCCTGCGCAAGGACCCGGAACTGGAACAGATCCACTGGTCCACAAACCGGCATCGGCTGCACGGCGGCAACTGGTCGACCATGCGTGTCTTTGCCTTCGACCACCGTATTCAGCTCGAACAGATGGCCGATACGGCCAACGCCGGTCACGAGCGGATCGGATCGTTCAAGAAACTCTGCCTCGACGCGGCCCTTTCGGTCGCGGACGGCCAGCCGGGCTATGGCATTCTGTGCGACAGCCGACACGGCCGCGAGGCGCTTTATCGGGCCGCCGGAACCGGGCTTTGGATCGGTCATCCGGTGGAGTGGCCTACCTCCCGGCCACTGACACTGGAACCGGAAATCGGTCCGGATTTCGGCGGCCTGGCCGAATGGCCGACGGAGCATGTGGTCAAGGTGCTGTGCTTCTATCATCCGCATGACACCGACGCGATGAAGGCCGAGCAGGAGGACGTCCTGAAACGGCTGTTTGCCGCCTGCCGCCGCAATCGGCTTGAAATGCTTCTGGAGATCATCCCCTCCAAGGTTGGTCCGGTTGATGCCGACACCACGGCAGATATCATCCGCCGTTTCTACGAGATCGGCATCTATCCGGACTGGTGGAAGCTGGAACCCATGACCTCGGCAGAAGCATGGGCGAAGGCTTGCGACGCGATTTCCGAAAACGACCCTCACACCCGCGGCATCGTGGTGCTCGGCCTCGATGCCCCGGAAGAGGAACTCGCCGCGAGTTTTGCCGAAGCGGCCCGCTTCCCGCTGGTCAAGGGCTTTGCGGTCGGCCGCACGATTTTTGCCGAAGCAGCCCGCAAATGGCTGGCAGGTGAATTGACAGACGAAGCTGCCGTCGCCGACATGGTGAGCCGCTTCGCCCGCCTGTGCAGCATCTGGGACACGGCGCGCGCAGAAGCCGGAACCGAGGCACACGTCAACGAACTCCAGGGAATT
>NZ_AXCE01000048.1:0-16492 GCF_000475395.1 Labrenzia sp. C1B70 | reverse complement strand
CTTGTTGCGCTCAAATTTTTCTTTCGCCATCGGATTACTCCGTTTCTCTAGTTCTTCTTGACGTTAAGAGGATGGGCTCAGGCGTATTTCGCCTGAACCTCTTCGGCGACAGCCTGCGGCACCTGCTCGTAGTGATCGAACACCATCGAGTACTGTGCGCGGCCCTGAGACATGGAACGCAGGTTGTTCACGTAACCAAACATGTTGGCCAGCGGGACCATTGCGGTGATGACAGTAACGACGCCCCGGTTCTCCGTACCCGCGATCTGGCCGCGGCGGGAGTTCAGGTCACCAATCACGTCACCCATGTAGTCTTCCGGTGTGACAACCTCGACCTTCATGATCGGCTCGAGCAGTTTCGGGCCGGCCTTGGCAATACCTTCGCGGAAACCGGCACGGCCGGCGATTTCGAAGGCGAGAACCGAGGAGTCAACGTCGTGGTAGGCACCATCAATCAGGGTTGCCTTGATATCGAGCATCGGGAAGCCTGCCAGCGGACCGGAAGACATGACGCTTTCGATACCTTTGGTAACGCCCGGGATGTATTCCTTCGGAATGGACCCGCCGACGATCTTGCTTTCGAAGACGTAGCCTTCGTTCGGCTCGGCCGGCTCGATGACAAGCTTGACGCGAGCGAACTGACCGGAACCACCAGACTGCTTCTTGTGGGTGTAATCCACTTCAGAAACCTTGGTGATGGTTTCGCGGTAAGCCACCTGCGGCGCACCGATGTTGGCCTCGACCTTGAACTCGCGCTTCATGCGGTCGACGATGATGTCCAGGTGCAGTTCGCCCATGCCGGCGATGATGGTCTGACCGGATTCTTCGTCGGTTTTGACGCGGAAGGACGGATCTTCAGCAGCCAGGCGGTTGAGCGCGAGGCCCATCTTTTCCTGGTCACCCTTGGTCTTCGGCTCGACAGCGATCTCGATGACCGGCTCCGGAAATTCCATGCGCTCCAAAATCACCGGCTTAAGCGGATCACACAGGGTGTCGCCAGTCGTGGTGTCCTTCAGACCAGCGATAGCAACGATATCGCCTGCATAGGCTACATCGATGTCTTCGCGGGAGTTGGAGTGCATCTGCATCATCCGGCCGACGCGCTCACGCTTGTCTTTCACGGTGTTCAGCAGGGACACGCCCTTGTTCAGAACGCCGGAATAGATGCGGCAGAACGTCAGGGAACCAACGAACGGGTCGTTGGCGATCTTGAACGCCAGCAGGCCGAGCGGCTCTTCATCGGAAGACTTGCGAACGATTTCGCTTTCCGTCTTCGGGTCGATACCCTTGATATCCGGAACTTCAACCGGGCTCGGCAGGTAGTCGACAACTGCGTCGAGAAGCGGCTGAACGCCTTTGTTCTTGAACGCGGAACCGCAGAAGACCGGAACGAATTCGGTGCTGATCGTACCCTTGCGGATAAGCTTCTTGAGCGTCTCGATGGAGGGCTCTTCGCCTTCCAGATAAGCTTCCATGACAGCTTCGTCGACTTCGACAACAGTCTCGATCAGAGCATCGCGAGCTTCCTGAGCGCGATCTACGAGATCGGCCGGAATGTCGACAACGTCCCAGGCAGCGCCAAGGTTTTCGGACTGCCAGATCAGAGCCTTCATTTCCAGAAGGTCGATACAGCCAGCGAATTCGCTTTCAGCGCCAACCGGAAGCTGCATGACCAGCGGAGTTGCGCCGAGGCGTTCCTTGATCATCTTGACGCAGCGATCGAAATCGGCGCCCAGCTTGTCCATCTTGTTGACGAAGATCATCCGCGGGACATGATACTTGTCGGCCTGGCGCCAAACAGTTTCAGTCTGCGGCTCAACGCCAGCGTTTGCATCCAGAAGGGCGACGGCACCGTCGAGCACGCGCAGGGAACGTTCAACTTCAATGGTGAAGTCAACGTGGCCCGGGGTGTCGATGATGTTCAGGCGCTTTTCTTTCCAGAAAGCGGTGGTTGCAGCAGAGGTGATCGTGATGCCACGCTCCTGCTCCTGCTCCATCCAGTCCATGGTGGCTGCGCCGTCATGAACTTCGCCGATCTTGTGGCTCTTACCAGTGTAGAAGAGGATCCGCTCAGTCGTAGTGGTCTTTCCAGCATCGATGTGAGCCATGATGCCGAAGTTGCGGTAGTCCTCGATTTTATGCGTGCGCGCCATTGCGTCAGCCCTTCGAAGTCACAAATTACCAGCGATAGTGCGAGAATGCGCGGTTGGCGTCTGCCATCCGGTGCGTGTCTTCGCGCTTCTTGACTGCGGTACCACGGTTGTTTGCTGCGTCGAGCAGCTCGCCGGAAAGACGGTCAACCATCGTGGTTTCGTTACGATTGCGAGCCGCAGTGATCAGCCAGCGAATAGCCAGCGCCTGACGGCGGTCGGTACGAACCTCGACCGGGACCTGGTAGGTCGCACCACCAACACGGCGGGAGCGAACTTCCACTTGCGGCATAACGTTCTCAAGAGCAGCGTGGAACACTTCGATCGGGTTCTCGCGGGTCTTGTTTTCGACGACGTCGAAAGCACCGTAAACGATGCGCTCGGCAGTCGACTTCTTACCGTCGTACATGATGGAGTTCATGAACTTCGTTACGACGATATCCCCGAACTTCGGATCCGGGTTAATTTCGCGTTTTTCAGCGCGGTGACGACGGGACATCTGATGTGCTCCTTACTTCGGCCGCTTCGCGCCGTACTTCGAACGGCGCTGCTTACGATCCTTGACGCCCTGGGTATCGAGCACACCACGGATGATGTGGTAGCGCACACCCGGCAAGTCCTTTACGCGACCGCCGCGGATCATAACCACCGAGTGTTCCTGAAGGTTGTGACCTTCACCCGGGATGTAGCCAATGACTTCGAAGCCGTTGGTCAGGCGGATTTTGGCCACCTTACGCAGAGCCGAGTTCGGCTTCTTCGGCGTCGTCGTGTAAACGCGGGTGCAAACACCACGCTTCTGGGGGCAGGCCTCCATGGCCGGCACCTTGTTCCGCTTCGGCGGATCTTTCCGCGGCTTGCGGATCAACTGGTTGATGGTCGGCATTCTTTGCCCTTTACCTTGTCCATCCAAAAATTCGTATGCAACTGCAGTCCCCCGCTGACCTTGACCCCTCCTCGGCCTGAGCCGTGAAGACATGCAAAATCGCGCCCGCGCGCTCAATGAAGAGCGGCCGGCGCTGCGAAAAACCAGAGGACCACGAGTTACCCCGCGGTCATGCAATCGACGCGTATTCGCCTATATAACCCGGCAGCGTTTAAGAGGACTGGGTCCTGCGCCTTGGTGGCGCTGGACGGGTTCGCACTTACCGCCTGCCCTTGGGATGCGCGGAAACTACTCATATGCACCCATTGCGTCAAGTGCTTTGTCGAAAAAACAGCGTTTGTGCGGGTTACAGATCCGCCATCTGAATTTCCGACACGATTTCCGCTACTTACCAGCGCCAAACGATAGTTTTCAGCGCCTTTTCGGTAATTTTATTTCGCTGGCAGATTCCGCATTCCGGCGGAATTCTGAATCAACTCTAACCGGAATGACTCAAATCAGGTCAGATCGGTGGGTTTTGCCAGGTCATCGTGCAACGCAGGCCCTTGATTCATGGGACCGATTCCAGACGAACCCGCCATAAGCGCATTCCGGATTCGCCGGCCATAGCCCCTCACCCGCCGATATGCTCCTGATGCACGGCAGGTATTTGCGGGCGAGCGATCTTTCAGCCTCCTCAGGCCGTGAAAGTCACGATTGCAACGTTTCCGGCAAGCGCATCCTGGTAGGCACCTTCGTAAACCGGATCATCCGGTTCGCCATCCATTACGCCGATCTGGTCGAGCTCGGCTTCCGCAAACCCCTGAGCCGAGAGAGATTCAAGTGTCTTGCGAACCGCATCGTCGTCATCCGGCGCTGTCAGCAGCGCGTGAATGGTGATGGCGTCATCCGGCGAAGCGTCTTCATTTTCCCAGACCCTGCCAATGACGATGTAGACCACCGGGTCCAGTTCAAGTTCATTGTCGTTCATATCATCAGGCCTCTTTTGCCTCATTATACAAGAAAGGCCGCCCGAGGGCGGCCTTTCGACAGTTCGACGGGAAACCGATTACTCGGCTGCACCGGTCATATCTTCCAGAAGGCCTTCCGCTGCACTGTCCGAAG
Source organism: Labrenzia sp. C1B70 (assembly GCF_000475395.1). Lineage (NCBI taxonomy): Bacteria > Pseudomonadati > Pseudomonadota > Alphaproteobacteria > Hyphomicrobiales > Stappiaceae > Labrenzia > Labrenzia sp. C1B70. Next base: position 12,355 of record NZ_AXCE01000048.1, on the reverse strand, counting down.
ACTGCTGACGTTGAGCTTCCTGGATCAGGTCGTCGCGATGCGTCGCGATCTGACGGATCCGCTTCATCACCCCACCGGTACCGGCCGGGATCAGGCGGCCGACGATGACGTTCTCCTTGAGGCCGACCAACGGGTCGGTCTTGCCGTTGACTGCCGCATCGGTAAGGACGCGGGTCGTCTCCTGGAAGGAGGCGGCGGAGAAGAACGAGCGCGTCTGCAGCGACGCCTTGGTGATGCCGAGCAGAACCGGCGTCCCCTTGGCAGGATCGCGCGCATTGTCGATCGCCCGACGGTTGGCTTCCTCGAAGTCGATCTTGTCGATCTGTTCGCCGGAGAAGAACTCCGTATCGCCCGGATCGGTGATCTCGACCTTCTGCAGCATCTGGCGGACAATCACTTCAATGTGCTTGTCGTTGATGGTCACACCCTGCAGGCGGTAGACTTCCTGGATCTCGTTGACGAGGTAAGCCGCAAGGGCCTCCACGCCTTTAACCGCCAGGATGTCGTGCGGAGCCGGGTTGCCGTCGAGGATGTACTCACCCTTTTCAATGGCATCGCCTTCCTGAAGATGGAAGTGCTTGCCTTTCGGGATGAGGTATTCGACAGGCTCGACACCTTCTTCCGCCGGCTCGATGATGACGCGACGCTTGTTCTTGTAATCGCGACCGAAGCGGATCGTACCATCGATTTCGGCGATGATCGCATGATCCTTCGGACGGCGAGCCTCGAACAGTTCCGCAACACGCGGCAGACCACCGGTGATGTCCTTGGTCTTGGCGCTTTCCAGCGGGATACGGGCCAGAACGTCACCAGCCTTGACCGAAGCTCCCGGCTGAACGGACAGAACCGCGTCAACGGAAAGCATCAGACGGGCATCGGAGCCACGATCGGTCTTGGAAATGCTGCCTTTTTCGTCCTTGACGACGATAGCCGGCTTCAGATCCTGACCACGCTGCGAAGAACGCCAGTCAATGACGACACGCTTGGTGATGCCGGTCGCTTCGTCGGCCGTTTCCTGAACGGACGCACCATCGACCAGATCCTCGAAGTCCACGATACCATCGACTTCAGCAAGCATCGGACGGGTATACGGATCCCACTCGGCAATCCGCTGACCGCGCTTGACCGCATCGCCTTCATCGACATGCAGCTTGGAACCGTAGGCCACACGATGCACGGCACGCTCGTTGCCGTCGCTGTCGATGACAACGATGGACATGTTGCGAACCATGGCAATCAGGTTGCCGTCGCTGTCGCGATTGACCGAACGGTTCCGGATCTTGACCGTGCCGTCGACGTTGGACTCGATGAACGAGCTGTCGACAACCTGTGCGGTACCACCAATGTGGAAGGTACGCATGGTCAGCTGCGTGCCAGGCTCACCGATCGACTGTGCGGCGATGACGCCGACAGCTTCACCCATGTTCACGGGCGTACCGCGAGCAAGGTCACGACCATAGCAGGTCGCGCAGACGCCGGTTTCGGTTTCACAGGTAAGAACCGAGCGGATCTTGATCTGCTGAACCTTGGCAGCCTCGATGGCATCAACATCCTTCTCGTCGATCAGCGTGCCCTTGGGGACAAGCAGTTCGCCGGTCTGGTTGTTGTAGACATCTTCCGCAGTCGTACGGCCCAGAACGCGCATGCCGAGCGAAGCGATGACGTTACCGGCATCGACGATCGGAGCAACGGTGATGCCGCGCGTGGATCCGCAATCCGGTTCCAGGATGATGGAATCCTGGGCGACGTCCACCAGACGGCGGGTCAGGTAACCGGAGTTTGCGGTCTTCAGAGCGGTATCGGCCAGACCCTTACGGGCACCGTGGGTGGAGTTGAAGTACTCCAGAACCGACAGGCCTTCCTTGAAGTTCGAGATGATCGGGTTCTCGATGATGGAACCGTCCGGCTTGGCCATCAGGCCGCGCATGCCGGCCAGCTGCTTCATCTGCTGGGGCGAACCACGAGCACCGGAGTGCGACATCATGTAGACCGAGTTCATCGGCTTCTGACGACCGGTTTCCTCATCGATCTGGACCGCCTTGATGCGGGCCATCATCTCGTCAGCAATCTTGTCGGTACATTTCGCCCAGGCGTCGACAACCTTGTTGTACTTTTCGCCCTGGGTGATCAGACCGTCGTTGTACTGCTGCTCGTATTCGGTCGCGAGCGACGAGGTTTCGGCCACCAGTTTGTGCTTGGTGTCCGGAATGACCATGTCGTCCATGCCGAAGGAGATGCCGGCGTTACAGGCGTTCTTGAAGCCAAGCTGCATGATCCGGTCACAGAAGATAACCGTCTCCTTCTGACCGCAGGCACGGTAAACCGTGTCGATCATCTTGGAGATGTCCTTCTTGGTCATCAGCTTGTTGCAGACCTCGAACGGCACTTCGTGGTGCTTCGGCAGAAGCTCCGCGATGAGCATGCGGCCCGGAGTGGTCTCGATGATTTCGGAAGTCGGATTGCCTTCCGCATCGATGGACCGATACCGACCCTTCACCTTGGTGTGCAGCGTGATGACCTTGTTGGCCAGCGCATGGTGGATCTCACCAGTGTTGCCGAAGACCATGCCTTCGCCCGGCTCACCTTCTGCCATGATGGACAGATAGTAGAGACCCAGAACGATATCCTGCGAAGGAACGATGATCGGGCCACCGTTTGCCGGATGCAGAATGTTGTTGGTCGACATCATCAGCGTACGCGCTTCGAGCTGGGCTTCCAGCGAAAGCGGTACGTGAACAGCCATCTGGTCACCGTCGAAGTCGGCGTTGAAGGCCGAGCAGACGAGCGGGTGCAGCTGGATGGCCTTGCCTTCGATCAGCGTCGGTTCGAAGGCCTGGATACCAAGACGGTGCAGCGTCGGCGCGCGGTTCAGGAGAACCGGGTGCTCACGGATGACTTCGTCGAGGATGTCCCAGACTTCCGGCCGTTCCTTTTCAACCAGCTTCTTGGCCTGCTTGACGGTCGAGGAGAAACCCTTGGCGTCGAGGCGCGAATAGATGAACGGCTTGAACAGCTCAAGCGCCATCTTCTTCGGCAGACCGCACTGGTGCAGCTTCAGTTCCGGACCCACGGTGATAACCGAACGGCCGGAATAGTCGACGCGCTTGCCGAGCAGGTTCTGACGGAACCGGCCCTGCTTGCCCTTCAGCATGTCGGACAGCGACTTCAGCGGACGCTTGTTGGCGCCGGTGATGACGCGGCCGCGGCGGCCGTTGTCGAACAGGGCGTCAACGGACTCCTGAAGCATGCGCTTTTCGTTCCGGATGATGATATCCGGAGCACGCAGTTCCATCAGGCGGCGCAGACGGTTGTTACGGTTGATCACGCGGCGGTAGAGATCGTTCAGATCGGACGTCGCGAAACGGCCACCGTCAAGCGGTACCAGCGGGCGCAGATCCGGCGGGATAACCGGAACCACGGTCATGATCATCCACTCCGGGCGGTTGCCCGATTCCATGAATGCTTCGATAACCTTCAGGCGCTTGGCAAGCTTCTTCGGCTTCAGTTCGGTGGTCGCCTCGGCGATCTCCTGACGCAGCTTCTCGCTCTCGCGTTCCAGATCCATGCTCATCAGGATCTCGCGGATCGCCTCGGCACCGATCATGGCGGTGAAGGCATCTTCGCCATACTCGTCCTGAGCGGCGATGAAGTCTTCTTCCGACAGAAGCTGGTGCTGCTTGAGCGGGGTCAGGCCCGGCTCGAGAACAACATAGTTCTCGAAATACAGAACGCGTTCCAGGTCCTTCAGCGTCATGTCGAGCAGAAGGCCGATACGGCTCGGCAGGGACTTCAGGAACCAGATGTGCGCAACAGGCGCAGCCAGTTCGATGTGGCCCATGCGCTCACGGCGAACCCGCGACAGGGTGACTTCAACGCCACACTTTTCGCAGATGACGCCCTTGTATTTCATGCGCTTGTATTTGCCGCAAAGACATTCGTAGTCCTTGATCGGGCCAAAGATACGCGCGCAGAACAGACCGTCGCGCTCAGGCTTGAACGTACGGTAGTTGATGGTCTCCGGCTTTTTGATTTCGCCGAAAGACCAGGACAAGATCTTTTCCGGGCTCGCAAGCGAAATCCGGATATTGTCGAAGGTCTGTGCGGGAGCCTGCTGATTGAACAGGTTCATGACCTCATGATTCATGATCCATCTCCTTCGATGCGCGGTGGGGGAGCGAGCTCTTGCGCCCCTCCCCGCAACCGGCATTCCAAGTCATTTGTGGTCCGTAGGCGGGGTTATTCTGCGGCGTCCGCAGTTTCTTCCTCGCCGATCACGGGGACATCGGTTCGTTGCAGTTCAACGTTGAGACCCAGGGACCGCATTTCCTTCACAAGCACGTTGAAGCTTTCCGGAATGCCTGCCTCGAAGGTGTCGTCGCCACGAACGATGGCCTCATAGACCTTCGTACGGCCGGCAACGTCATCCGACTTGACGGTGAGCATTTCCTGCAGCGTGTAGGCTGCACCGTAAGCTTCAAGCGCCCAGACCTCCATTTCCCCGAAGCGCTGGCCACCGAACTGTGCCTTACCACCGAGCGGCTGCTGGGTGACGAGCGAGTACGGGCCAATGGAACGGGCATGGATCTTGTCGTCGACAAGGTGGTGGAGCTTCAGCATGTAGATGTAGCCCACGGTTACCTTGCGGTCGAACTCTTCACCGGTCCGGCCATCGTACAGAACGGACTGGCCGCTCGGGTCGTAGCCGGCAATGTTGAGCGCCTCGACGACATCGGGTTCACGAGCACCGTCGAAGACCGGCGTCGCGATGCTGACGCCCTTCTTCAGCTGCTCCGCCAGGCGTACGATACCTTCGTCATCGTATTCCTTGACGTTGTCGCCCTTCATGTTGTCGCCGTAGATCTCGACAATCTTGCCGCGCAATTCGCCGATCTCGCCCGACTTCCTGTACTCGTCGTACATTTCGCCGATCCGGTTACCCATGCCGCGGCAGGCCCAACCCAGGTGGGTTTCAAGGATCTGACCGACGTTCATGCGCGACGGAACGCCGAGCGGGTTCAGCACGATATCGACATGCGTGCCGTCTTCAAGGAACGGCATGTCTTCGCACGGGTTGATCTTCGAGACCACGCCCTTGTTGCCGTGACGGCCGGCCATCTTGTCGCCCGGCTGAAGCTTGCGCTTCACGGCAACAAAGACCTTGACCATCTTCATGACGCCCGGCGGCAGTTCGTCACCGCGCTGCAGTTTCTCGACCTTGTCGATGAAACGCTGCTCGAGACGCTTGCGGCTGTCGTCATACTGACCACGCAGAGCTTCGATTTCGGACATGAACTTCTCGTCGTCAGTGGCAAACTGCCACCACTGCGAGCGCGGGAAGTCGTTGAGAACGTCCCCGGTCAGTACGGTGTCCTTCTTGGAGCCCTTCGGGCCGGCAATGGCGGTTTTGTCCATCAGCATCTCGGCCAGACGGCCATAGACGTTGCGGTCGAGGATCGCCTGTTCGTCGTCGCGGTCCTTTGCGAGACGCTCGATTTCCTCACGCTCGATCGCCATCGCGCGTTCGTCTTTTTCAACGCCGTGGCGGTTGAAGACGCGCACTTCGACAACGGTACCGGAAACCCCCGGCGGCAGGCGCAGGGAGGTATCGCGCACGTCGGACGCCTTTTCACCGAAGATGGCGCGCAGAAGCTTTTCTTCCGGCGTCATCGGGCTTTCGCCCTTCGGAGTGATCTTGCCGACCAGGATGTCGCCCGGGTTCAGCTCGGCACCGATGTAGACGATACCGGCTTCGTCGAGGTTCTTCAGCGCTTCTTCCGAAACGTTCGGAATGTCGCGGGTGATTTCTTCCGGCCCAAGCTTGGTGTCACGCGCCATCACTTCGAATTCCTCGAGGTGGATGGAGGTGAACACGTCATCGGAGACGATGCGTTCGGACAGGAGGATGGAATCCTCGAAGTTGTAGCCGTTCCAGGGCATGAACGCGACGAGCACGTTCCGGCCGAGCGCCAGATCACCGAGATCGGTCGACGGACCGTCGGCAATGATGTCGCCCTTGTGGATCCGATCACCGACACGCACCAGCGGACGCTGGTTGATGCAGGTGTTCTGGTTGGACCGCTGGAACTTCTGCAGCCGGTAGATATCGACGCCGGACTTGCCCGGATCGAGGTCTTCGGTCGCACGGATAACGATACGGGTCGCATCCACCTGGTCGACAACGCCAGCACGGCGGGCACCGATGGCAGCACCGGAATCGCGTGCCACGATCGGCTCCATGCCTGTACCGACGAACGGCGCTTCGGCACGAACCAGCGGAACGGCCTGACGCTGCATGTTCGAGCCCATCAGTGCGCGGTTGGCGTCATCGTTCTCAAGGAACGGAATGAGCGCGGCCGCGACGGACACGAGCTGTTTCGGCGAAACGTCCATGAGGTCGACCTTGTCGGACGGAACCATCATGTTTTCACCGGCGTGACGGCAGGTGATCAGCTCTTCGGTGAACCGGCCCTCGTCGTCGTAGACGGCGTTGGACTGGGCCACGTAGTGCTTGGCTTCTTCCATGGCGGAAAGATAAACGACTTCGTTGGTAACGGCGCCGTCTTTCACTTTCCGGTACGGGCTTTCGATGAAGCCGTACTTGTTCACACGGGCAAAGGTTGCCAGCGAGTTGATCAGACCGATGTTCGGGCCTTCCGGCGTTTCAATCGGGCAGATACGGCCGTAGTGCGTCGGGTGAACGTCGCGGACTTCGAAGCCTGCGCGTTCGCGGGTCAGACCGCCCGGGCCAAGTGCCGACAGGCGGCGCTTGTGGGTGACTTCCGACAGCGGGTTGGTCTGGTCCATGAACTGCGACAGCTGCGAGGAGCCGAAGAATTCACGAACGGCAGCAGCAGCCGGCTTCGCGTTGATCAGGTCCTGAGGCATGACCGTGTCGATTTCGACAGAGCTCATGCGTTCCTTGATCGCACGTTCCATGCGCAGCAGACCGACGCGGTACTGATTTTCCATCAGCTCGCCGACAGAACGAACACGGCGGTTGCCGAGGTTGTCGATGTCGTCGATTTCGCCCTTGCCATCGCGCAGTTCAAGAAGAACCCGGATGACTTCCAGGATGTCGTCCTTGCGCAGCGTGCGAACGGTGTCGGCACACTCCACGTCGAGACGCATGTTCATCTTCACGCGGCCAACGGCGGACAGGTCATAGCGCTCTTCGTCGAAGAACAGCGACTGGAACATCGCCTCGGCAGTGTCGATGGTGGGCGGCTCGCCCGGACGCATCACGCGGTAGATGTCAAACAGAGCATCTTCACGAGACTCGTTCTTGTCGACCGACAGGGTGTTGCGGATGTACGGACCGGTGTTGACATGATCGATGTCGAGCATCGGCAGCTCGTGGTAACCACGATCGACCAGTTCTTCCAGCAGCTTGCCGGAAATCTCGTCGCCTGCTTCAGCGTAGATTTCACCGCTCTTCATGTCGACGATGTCTTCAGCCAGGTACTGGCCATGAAGGTCTTCGTCGGTCACTTTCAAGGCGGTGACGCCTTTTTCCTCAAGCTGCTTGATGGTGCGCTGAGTGATCTTCCGGCCACCTTCGATCACCACTTCGCCGCTGTCAGCGTCGATCAGGTCGTAGGACGCCTTGGTGCCCTTCAGACGGTTGCCGTCAAACGGCATGCGCCAGGAGCCGTCCTTCTGACGGGTGTAATCGATACGCTTGTAGAACGTGTTGAGGATTTCCTCACCATCGAGGCCAAGCGCCATCAGCAGGGACGTAACCGGGATCTTGCGGCGACGGTCGATGCGCGCATGCACGATGTCCTTGGCGTCGAATTCGATATCGAGCCAGGAACCGCGATACGGGATCACGCGTGCTGCGAACAGCAACTTGCCGGAAGAATGGGTCTTGCCCTTGTCATGGTCGAAGAACACACCCGGAGAACGGTGCATCTGGGAAACGATGACGCGCTCGGTGCCGTTGACGATGAACGTGCCGTTGTCGGTCATGAACGGCATGTCGCCCATGTAGACATCTTGTTCCTTGATGTCTTTCACGGACTTCGCGCCGGTGTCTTCATCGACATCGAACACGATCAGGCGCAGGGTAACCTTCAGCGGAGCCGCAAAGGTCATGTCGCGCTGGCGGCACTCATCGACGTCGTATTTGGGAGCTTCAAATTCAAAGGAAACAAATTCCAGAAGGGAAGTGCCCGCAAAATCGGAGATCGGAAATACGGACTGGAAGACCGCTTCAAGGCCTTCATTCTTGCGGCCACCGCCCGGCATCTCGTCGACCTGCAGAAACTGGTCGTAGGATGCTTTTTGAACCTCGATGAGATTAGGCATAGCCGCGACATCGCGGATCGATCCGAAATATTTACGGACCTTTTTGCGACCGTTGAACGTTTGGGTCATTGTCGCTCCTCGTATCGGCCGGGTAACGGCTTCCCGAAACGCCCCTTTTCCAATCGGGCGAGCGCCCGGGCGCTTCGGAAAACCGTCCCCCCTGGATCAACCTGCTTCAGGTGCCCTCACCTGAAACCAGACAAGTTGACCGGTCTTAGGGGCCTAGAACATCTTCATCTGCCGTCTTGCGAAAGCAGGATGCCCTAGTGGTACGTTTGCCCCGGAAACGGGAAAATCCCGCCGGGGCTAGGTACGGTCCCGGTTTCCCGGGACCGTTCAAAAGGCCGGTAGGCCTTTATTATTTCAGCTCGACAGATGCGCCAGCTTCTTCGAGCTTCTTCTTCAGCTCTTCTGCTTCGTCTTTGCCAACGCCTTCCTTGACCGGCTTCGGAGCGCCTTCGACGAGCTCCTTAGCTTCTTTCAGGCCAAGACCGGTGATTGCGCGGACTTCCTTGATGACGTTGATTTTCTTGTCGCCGGCAGAAGCCAGGATAACGTCAAATTCGGTCTTTTCTTCAGCAGCAGCTGCATCGCCGCCACCAGCAGCAACAGCAGCAACTGCGACCGGAGCAGCAGCAGAAACGCCCCACTTTTCTTCCAGAAGCTTGCTGAGTTCAGCAGCTTCCATAACGGTCAGTGCGGACAGTTCTTCAACGAGCTTTTCAAGATCAGCCATTTTTCAGTACCTTAAGTTCGAACCAGTTTTGGTTACGTGAGACAGTGTGTTTTGGACGCCTTATGCGGCCTCGTCCTTCTTGGCGTAAGCGCCGAAGACGCGGGCAAGCTGCCCGGCCGGAGCGTTGACAACCTGTGCAATCCGGGAAGCCGGGGTCTGGATCATGCCAACCAGTTTCGCACGCAGCTCATCGAGCGACGGCATGGTTGCCAGAGACTTGACCCCATCCGGGTTCAGGTTGGTCGAGCCAAGAGCACCACCAAGGATCGCAAACTTTTCGTTTGCCTTGGCGAAATCGACGGCTGCTTTCGGAGCGGCTACCGGATCGTCGGAATGGACGATAACGGTCGGGCCCTGAAACAGGTCGGAGATGTGCTCAAGGTCGGTGCCTTGAAGGGCGAGTTTGACAAGGCGGTTTTTTGCGACTTTTACAGTGCCGCCGGCTTCGCGCACGGATGCCCGCAGTGCGGTCATCTGAGCTACCGAAAGGCCTGCATAGTGCGCGACGACGACAACACCGGTATTACCCAGCTCGGCGTTGAGGGCCGACACGAACTCGTGCTTTTCCGCTCTTTCCACTTGCCTTCTCCATTTGGCGGCTGTGACGCCGCCGGTTTACCTTGCCGCCTGGCAGATGGTCCCGAACCCGGTACCGCCTGTCCTGGCGACGCTCAGGGTCCTGTCCCCTCACCTTCGCGCCAGAAGCGCTCGGCAAGGTCTGGTTCGAACCAGGTTTTCCACCGGATCGGTGGGAAATTCGGTTCTCACCCATCTATGCAGGCCTTGTTCGGCTTAAGCCGGTTTCCCGGCACCTGCAGTCTCGGACAGGGCAACCCGGCAGCAAGCCGCCGGGTCTATTCGGCCTTTCGGCCGAAATCTCGTATCAATCCGGAAAGTCCGGATTATTCGCCAGCAACGGTGGCGAGATCGACCTTTACGCCCGGGCCCATCGTGGAGGACACGGCGATGCGCTTCAGGTAGGTGCCTTTTGCGCCAGACGGCTTGGCTTTCTGAACGGCGTCCAGCAGAGCCTTGACGTTCTGGGTGATCGCTTCTTCAGAGAAGGACACCTTGCCAACGCCAGCGTGAACGATACCGGCCTTTTCAACGCGGAACTGAACAGCGCCGCCCTTGGCGTCGTTGACGGCGGACTTGACGTCCGGGGTCACGGTGCCAACCTTCGGGTTCGGCATCAGGCCGCGCGGGCCGAGAACCTTACCGAGACGACCGACGAGCGGCATCATGTCCGGAGTTGCAATGCAGCGATCGAAGTCGATCTTGCCGCCCTGAACTTCCTGAACCAGCTCTTCTGCACCGACGATGTCGGCGCCAGCAGCCTTGGCTTCTTCGGCCTTGTCGCCGCGAGCAAACACAGCAACGCGAACGGTCTTGCCGGTGCCGTTCGGCAGGATGCACACGCCGCGGACCATCTGGTCTGCGTGACGCGGATCAACGCCGAGATTGATCGCAACTTCAACGGTTTCGTCGAACTTGGTCTTGGAACGGTCCTTCACGAGGCCGATGGCTTCGTTCAGGGAATACAGCTTGTTGCGGTCGATACCTTCACGAGCTGCCTGGATGCGCTTTCCAACCTTCGCCATGATCTTACTCCGTTACCTCGAGGCCCATGGAGCGGGCGGAGCCTTCGACCATCAGCATAGCTGCGTCGATGTCGTTGGCGTTCAGGTCCTTCATCTTGGCTTCGGCGATTTCCTTCACCTGCGCCTTGGTCACAGAACCAACCGTGCCACGGCCCGGGGTCTGGGAGCCCTTCTGCAGCTTGGCAGCTTTCTTCAGGAAGAAGCTGACCGGAGCCGTCTTCACTTCGAACGTGAAGGACTTGTCGGAGTAGTAGGTGATCACGGTCGGGCACGGTGCGCCCTTTTCAGCATCCTGCGTAGCGGCGTTGAAGGCCTTGCAGAATTCCATGATGTTCAGACCACGCTGACCGAGCGCCGGACCAATGGGCGGCGACGGAGTAGCGGAACCTGCCGGCACCTGAAGCTTCAGGAAACCTTCGATTTTTTTCGCCATGTTTCTCTCCAGTCATTAACAGCTGAATGGCTCTTCAGCTGATTGGGAGTTGGTGGTTCGGCCCTGTTGGAACCCGGCGAAGAGTTCCGGAACCTTCCACCCTTTCACCCCGGATGCCGCATCCTTGTGGACACTGCGACCGGGCTCTCACGCCACCCCTCGGGGCAGCAAACGATCAGAGCTTGTCGACCTGACCGAATTCCAGTTCCACCGGCGTTGCACGGCCGAAGATGGACACGGCCACCTTCAAACGCGCACGCTCGTCGTCCACTTCCTCGACAAGGCCGGAGAAGGACGCGAACGGACCGTCGGAAACACGCACCTGCTCGCCAACCTCGAAAGTCACGGACGGCTTCGGCCGGTCCACGCCTTCCTGCACCTGGTTGATGATGCGCATTGCTTCTTTTTCCGGGATCGGCATCGGCTTCTGATCCGCGCCCAGGAACCCGGTTACCTTCGGAGTATCCTTGATGAGGTGGAAAGCCTCGTTGGTCATTTCCATCTTCACCAGGACGTAGCCCGGGAAGAACTTGCGCTCTGCATCGACCTTGCGGCCACGGCGCACTTCAACGACCTTTTCCATCGGAACGAGAATCTCTTCGAACAGGTCGGACAGACCCTTCTGCTCGGCCTTTTCGCGGATGGACTCGGCGACCTTCTTCTCGAAATTGGAGTAGGCGTGCACAATGTACCAGCGCTTGGCCATGGATCTCAGTTCCGTTTCTTGTTCTTTGTCTTCAAACCGGACAGTCGCCCGGGCGGCTGACTGAAATTAGCCGCCGACACCCAGAAGATAGCCGATCCCGAAGCCCATCAACTGATCTGCCACGAGAAAAAAGATCGCCGCGATCACAACCATGATGAAAACCATGACAGTGGTCACTGCTGTTTCTTTGCGCGTCGGCCAAGTTACCTTGGACGTTTCCGCGCGTACTTCCTGGATGAATTTAAAGGGATTGGTCTTCGCCATTCCGATTCCGGTCTGTTAAATACGAGTGGGCGCGCGAAAAACTTCGCGCGCCTCACTCGAGGAAACTCTTTAAGCCCTCGAGGCAGATTAATCAAGAGCAAATTGGCAGGGGCAGCAGGGTTCGAACCCGCGACCTACGGTTTTGGAGACCGTCGCTCTACCAGCTGAGCTATACCCCTTCAGAAGTCCGCCTGGGCGAACTTGCTCCTGATACCCTCTGAAGCCGCACATCGCAAGACTTAAGAGGCGGGACTGCCGGGCACAAGGCCCGGCAGCCCGAAATCATCTTATTCGATGATGGATGCGAC
>NZ_AXCE01000047.1:0-1182 GCF_000475395.1 Labrenzia sp. C1B70 | reverse complement strand
TTATTCGATGATGGATGCGACGACGCCAGCGCCGACGGTACGGCCACCTTCGCGGATAGCGAAGCGCAGGCCTTCTTCCATGGCGATCGGCACGATCAGCTCAACCTCGACGGAGACGTTGTCGCCCGGCATCACCATTTCCGTGCCTTCCGGCAGGGACACCACACCGGTCACGTCCGTCGTACGGAAGTAGAACTGCGGGCGGTAGTTGGTGAAGAACGGGGTGTGACGACCACCTTCTTCCTTGGTGAGGATGTAAGCCTCGGCCTTGAACTTCGTGTGCGGGGTAACAGTACCCGGCTTGCAAAGAACCTGGCCACGCTCAACGTCTTCACGTGCGATACCGCGGATCAGCGCGCCGATGTTGTCGCCTGCTTCGCCGCTGTCCAGCAGCTTGCGGAACATTTCAACGCCGGTGACCGTGGTCTTCTGCGTGTCCTTGATGCCGACGATTTCGACTTCTTCGCCAACCTTCACGATGCCGCGCTCAACACGACCGGTCACAACCGTACCACGGCCGGAGATCGAGAAGACGTCTTCGATCGGCATCAGGAACGGAAGGTCCTTCGGACGCTCCGGGGTCGGGATGTACGCGTCGACCTGAGCCATCAGCTCACGGATCGCATCGCGGCCGATGGCCGGATCGCGGTTTTCAACGGCTGCCAGTGCAGAACCCTTGACGATCGGAATGTCGTCGCCCGGGAATTCGTAGGAAGACAGCAGTTCGCGGATTTCCATTTCGACGAGCTCGAGAAGCTCTTCGTCGTCGACCTGGTCAACCTTGTTCATGAACACGACCAGAGCCGGAACACCAACCTGGCGAGCCAGGAGGATGTGTTCGCGGGTCTGCGGCATCGGGCCGTCAGCGGCAGAACAGACCAGGATCGCGCCGTCCATCTGCGCTGCACCGGTGATCATGTTCTTGACGTAGTCGGCGTGACCAGGGCAGTCGACGTGTGCGTAGTGACGGTTTTCCGTCTCATACTCAACGTGGGCCGTGGAGATGGTGATGCCGCGAGCCTTTTCTTCAGGCGCGCCGTCGATTTCGTCGTAAGCTTTTGCAGTCGCACCGCCGGTTTCAGCCAGCGTCATGGTGATTGCTGCGGTCAGCGTCGTCTTGCCGTGGTCAACGTGGCCAATCGTGCCAATGTTAACGTGCGGCTTGTTGCGCTCAAATTTTTC
>NZ_AXCE01000046.1:0-611 GCF_000475395.1 Labrenzia sp. C1B70 | reverse complement strand
CGCTGCATACGAACACCGAAGAGGAGTTCGTCAACGTCAGATGCGTTGTCCGGGTCGGTGTTGGCGTAACCAACGTCAGCACCCATTACGAAGCCAGAGACCGGCTCCCACTGTACGGAACCGTCGATTGCCCAACGGGACAGGTCGGTTGCGCCGTTCGGCTGATCGATGTCCATGTAGGAACCGTCGAGAGCAAGACCGATCGTGGAAGTTGCCTGGATGTAAGCACCAGCCGACAGGGAGTAACCGGTGGAGGTGCCGCTGGTCGGGCCGTAATCGGAGACTGCTACGCCGCCAACGGTGCTGCCTGCGCCGATGTAGGACAGAGCGCCGTCTGCGTAGAAGCCCTGGAAGAAGATGTTGGAGCCCGGGGAAGCCATCGGGATGTTGACAGCAACACCACCGCCGATTGCCCAACCGAAGGAATCGTCAGCACCGTTGTTGGTTGCGCCGGTCTGGTGTGCGTTTGCACGATCCGGGTAAACCTGGTGCAGAGCACCGGACAGCTGTGCAGAACCCCAGCCCTGGGAAACGCCGAGAGCAGCGACCAGGTCCGGTGCACGAGTGCCGCCGTAGGTGCCAACTTCACGATGCGAACGATCTTCCAGAGC